>NZ_CP110257.1:1823571-2127500 GCF_026013905.1 Schlegelella aquatica | reverse complement strand
CGCGTGAGAGTGAAGTGCGGCACAACGCGATACTCAATCGATCGAGCCATCGATCGAACGGTTCTTGACCGGGCGTCGGAAGACGTCAAAGTTATAGGGTCAAGTGACTAAGTGCATGTGGTGGATGCCTTGGCGATTACAGGCGATGAAGGACGTGGTAGCCTGCGAAAAGCTTCGGGGAGCTGGCAAACAAGCTGTGATCCGGAGATGTCCGAATGGGGAAACCCACCCGCGAGGGTATCGCTGTCTGAATACATAGGGCAGCGAGGCGAACCGGGCGAACTGAAACATCTCAGTAGCTCGAGGAACAGAAATCAACCGAGATTCCGAAAGTAGTGGCGAGCGAAATCGGAGGAGCCTGCACGATTTAGCCATCGACATATCAGAACGGTCTGGAAAGTCCGGCCATAGCGGGTGATAGCCCCGTATGAGAAATGTGGGTGGTGGAACTAGGCGTGCGACAAGTAGGGCGGGACACGTGGAATCCTGTCTGAAGATGGGGGGACCATCCTCCAAGGCTAAATACTCGTAATCGACCGATAGTGAACCAGTACCGTGAGGGAAAGGCGAAAAGAACCCCGGGAGGGGAGTGAAATAGATCCTGAAACCGCATGCATACAAAAAGTCGGAGCCTCGCAAGGGGTGACGGCGTACCTTTTGTATAATGGGTCAGCGACTTACATTCAGTGGCGAGCTTAACCGAATAGGGGAGGCGCAGGGAAACCGAGTCCGAACAGGGCGTTCAGTCGCTGGGTGTAGACCCGAAACCAGGTGATCTATCCATGGCCAGGATGAAGGTACCGTAACAGGTGCTGGAGGTCCGAACCGACTACTGTTGCAAAAGTAGCGGATGAGCTGTGGATAGGGGTGAAAGGCTAAACAAACCTGGAAATAGCTGGTTCTCTCCGAAAACTATTTAGGTAGTGCCTCAAGTATCACCGTCGGGGGTAGAGCACTGTTATGGCTAGGGGGTCATGGCGACTTACCAAACCATGGCAAACTCCGAATACCGATGAGTGCGAGCTTGGGAGACAGTGCACCGGGTGCTAACGTCCGGACACGAGAGGGAAACAACCCAGACCGCCAGCTAAGGTCCCAAAGATTGGCTAAGTGGGAAACGAAGTGGGAAGGCTAAAACAGTCAGGATGTTGGCTTAGAAGCAGCCACCATTTAAAGAAAGCGTAATAGCTCACTGATCGAGTCGTCCTGCGCGGAAGATGTAACGGGGCTAAGCCAGTCACCGAAGCTGCGGATCGTGGCAACACGATGGTAGGAGAGCGTTCCGTAAGCCTGTGAAGGTGTCTCGTAAGGGATGCTGGAGGTATCGGAAGTGCGAATGCTGACATGAGTAGCGTTAAAGGGGGTGAAAAGCCCCCTCGCCGTAAGCGCAAGGTTTCCTACGCAACGTTCATCGGCGTAGGGTGAGTCGGCCCCTAAGGCGAGGCAGAGATGCGTAGCTGATGGGAAACAGGTCAATATTCCTGTACCGCTCTGTAGTGCGATGTGGGGACGGAGAAGGTTAGCTCAGCCGGGTGTTGGATGTCCCGGTTTAAGCGTGTAGTCGTGGCCCTTAGGCAAATCCGGGGGTCTTAGATGAGGCGTGATGACGAGGCGGCTTGCCGCCGAAGTGAGTGATACCCTGCTTCCAGGAAAAGCCACTAAGCTTCAGCTACAGACGACCGTACCGCAAACCGACACTGGTGCGCGAGATGAGTATTCTCAGGCGCTTGAGAGAACTCTGGAGAAGGAACTCGGCAAATTGACACCGTAACTTCGGAAGAAGGTGTGCCCCGAGTAAGTGAACCCGTACAGGGGGAGCTGAATGGGGTCGCAGAGAATAGGTGGCTGCGACTGTTTAATAAAAACACAGCACTCTGCAAAGACGAAAGTCGACGTATAGGGTGTGACGCCTGCCCGGTGCCGGAAGGTTAAGTGATGGGGTGCAAGCTCTTGATCGAAGCCCCGGTAAACGGCGGCCGTAACTATAACGGTCCTAAGGTAGCGAAATTCCTTGTCGGGTAAGTTCCGACCTGCACGAATGGCGTAACGATGGCCACACTGTCTCCTCCAGAGACTCAGCGAAGTTGAAATGTTTGTGATGATGCAATCTCCCCGCGGAAAGACGGAAAGACCCCATGAACCTTTACTGTAGCTTTACATTGGACTTTGAACGGATCTGTGTAGGATAGGTGGGAGGCTTTGAAGTGCGGACGCCAGTTCGCATGGAGCCGACGTTGAAATACCACCCTGGTGCGTTTGAGGTTCTAACCTAGGCCCGTGATCCGGGTCGGGGACAGTGTATGGTAGGCAGTTTGACTGGGGCGGTCTCCTCCCAAAGCGTAACGGAGGAGTTCGAAGGTACGCTAGGCACGGTCGGAAATCGTGCTGATAGTGCATAGGCATAAGCGTGCTTGACTGCGAGACTGACAAGTCGAGCAGGTACGAAAGTAGGACTAAGTGATCCGGTGGTTCTGTATGGAAGGGCCATCGCTCAACGGATAAAAGGTACTCTGGGGATAACAGGCTGATACCGCCCAAGAGTTCATATCGACGGCGGTGTTTGGCACCTCGATGTCGGCTCATCTCATCCTGGGGCTGTAGCCGGTCCCAAGGGTATGGCTGTTCGCCATTTAAAGAGGTACGTGAGCTGGGTTTAAAACGTCGTGAGACAGTTTGGTCCCTATCTTCCGTGGGCGTTGCAAGATTGAGGGAGCCTGCTCCTAGTACGAGAGGACCGGAGTGGACGCACCTCTGGTGTACCGGTTGTCACGCCAGTGGCATTGCCGGGTAGCTAAGTGCGGAAGAGATAACCGCTGAAAGCATCTAAGCGGGAAACTCGTCCCAAGATGAGTCTTGCCGGGGCCTTGAGCCCCCTGAAGGGTCGTTCGAGACCAGGACGTTGATAGGCTGGGTGTGGAAGCGCAGTAATGCGTTAAGCTAACCAGTACTAATTGCCCGTGCGGCTTGACCCTATAACCTTGATGTTCTGCGCGAACCGCAAGAACCGACCGTATCGCCAAGAGCGTTCGACGCTCTGGCCGTGCGAAGCCCACCGTGCTTCGCCTGGTGGTGCAATCATCTTCTGCTGATCGATCCCCGGACACGACATCGTCCGTGATCGTTGCTCGACTCTGCGAATTGGTCGGCCCAGCCCCCCAAGGCTCGAGCCGGCGACAAGTTATGCCTGATGACCATAGCGAGGTGGTCCCACTCCTTCCCATCCCGAACAGGACAGTGAAACGCCTCAGCGCCGATGATAGTGCGGGTTCCCGTGTGAAAGTAGGACATCGTCAGGCTATTAACCCCTCAAACCCCCGCTGCACCTCTTGCAGCGGGGGTTTGTTCTTTGGGGAACGAGCGGCGGCTTCCGAAGTCATACTCGTCCGGGTGACCTCGTCCAGAATGGACGTGGAGTGACCCACCGGTGGCGGGCTCTGCATGGGAGCCGGCGTCCGGTGTCTGCGAACCCCCACATTCGATCCACCCCGAGGAAGACATGCGAGAAGCGGGAATGCGCGCGGCATTGGCCCTTTTCCTGATGATCTGGTCGCTGGCGTGGGCGCCGGCGCACGCGCGACAGGTCGCGCTTCCGCGAGGAGTGACCGAGGTCACTGCGGTGGAGGGGATCAGGGAGTACAGGCTCGCGAACGGATTGCAGGTGCTGCTGGTCCCGGACGCCTCGAAGCCCACCACCACGGTCAACATGACCTATCGCGTGGGCTCGCGGCACGAGAGCTATGGCGAGACCGGCATGGCGCACTTGCTGGAGCATCTGCTCTTCAAGGGATCGCCCAAGCATCCGAACGTCTGGGCGGAGTTCGGTCGCCGGGGATTGCGGGCCAATGGGTCCACCTGGCTGGACCGGACCAACTACTTCGCCAGTTTCTCGGCCAACGACGAGAACCTCGAGTGGTACTTGCGGTGGCAGGCCGACGCGATGGTCAACAGCTTCATCTCGGCCAAGGATCTGGCGAGCGAGATGACCGTCGTGCGTAACGAGATGGAGATGGGCGAGAACAACCCTGGGCGGGTGCTGCTCCAGAAGGGCCTGGCCACGATGTACCAATGGCACAACTACGGCAAGTCCACCATCGGGGCTCGCAGTGATGTCGAGAACGTGGACATCGAGCGGTTGCAGCGCTTCTACCGGACCTACTACCAGCCGGACAACGCGACGCTCATCGTTGCCGGCAAGTTCGACCCGCCACGCACGCTCGCCTGGATCGCCGACGCTTTCGGCGCGATTCCCCGGCCGAAGCGCCGCCTGCCGACCTTGTACACGCTGGATCCGGTGCAGGATGGGGAGCGCTCGGTGACGGTGCGCAGGGTGGGGGGCGTTCCGCTCGCCTACGCGATGTACCACATGCCCCCTGCTGCACATCCGGATTTCGCAGCGGTCTCGCTGCTCGATTTCGTGATGGCCGACGAGCCCTCGGGGCGCTTGCACAAGCGGCTCGTCGAAGCAGGGCTCGCAGCGGGCGTCTTCGCGTTCTCACAGGCGCTCGCAGACCCGGGCTTCGCGGTTTATGGCGTGCAACTCGCGCCAGGACAAGACTTGGAGAAGGCGCGCGAGGCGCTCCTCGACGAACTGGAAAACCTGGCGCGCCGTCCAGTGACCGAGGAGGAGGTGGAGCGGGCGCGTCGCAAGTGGCTCAAGGACTGGGATCTGGAGTTCTCGGACCCTGAACGGGTGGGGGTGGCCCTGTCGGAGGCGATCGCGGCGGGCGACTGGCGGCTCTTCTTCCTGATGCGAGACCGCGTCCGTCAGATCAGCGCCTCGGATGTGCAACGCGTCGCCGAGCAGCGATTGCTGGCGTCCAACAGGACGCTGGCCCTCTACGTGCCTACGGCATCGCCGGTTCGCGCACCGGCGCCCGAGCGCGTGGACCTGGCCTCGGTCTTGCGGGGTTACCGCGGCGATCCGGACGTGAAGGAGGCCGAGCCCTTCGACGCCACTCCTCGCAACATCGAGGCCCGAACCCTGCGGTTCACGTTTCCGGTCGGCCTGCAGGCGGCGTTGCTGCCCAAGTCCACGCGTGGGGGTGTGGTGACCGCGCGGTTGGATCTGCGCTTCGGCACGCTGGAGACCTTGAGGGGGCACGAGGTGACGGGCGAGCTGCTGGCGGAGTTGCTGGACAAGGGGACACAGCGGATGTCCCGCCAAGCGCTTCACGACGAACTCGACCGTTTGCGCAGCCAGGTGCAGTTCAGCGGGGACGAGCGCGGAGTGACGGCCTGGATCACCAGCCGCCGGGGGGAGTTGCCCCAGGTGATCGCGCTGGTGGGCGAGATGTTGCGGGAGCCGGCCCTCTCGCCAGAAGCATTCGAGGAGGTGCGCCGGCAACAACTCGCCGGGATCGAGGCGGCGAGCAAGGAACCTGGGGCGATGCTGGACAACGAGATCGCGAGACGCCTGAACCCCTACCCTGCGGGCGACGTGAGACGCGTGCTGAGCTTCGATGAACGGCGCGCGGCGTTGCAGCGCATCACGCTCGAGGAGGTGCGGGACTTCCACCGCCGTTTCTATGGCGCTTCGCAAGCCCAGTTCTCGGCGGTGGGGGATCTGTCCGTCGACGAGGTGCGCCAAGCGCTGGCCCGCGCCTTCGACGGTTGGCGCAGCGCGTCGCCTTACGAGCGCATCGAACGGCCCTACCAGGAAGTCCCGCCCGGGCAGCTGCGGCTCGTGACTCCGGACAAGCAGAATGCCGTGCTGCGCATCAGCCAGCCTTGGCGCGTGAAGGAGCTCGACCGCGATTATCCGGCGCTGCTGCTCGCGAACTACCTGCTCGGTCTGGGAGGCGATTCGCGGCTCTGGGCCCGGGTGCGCGAGGCCGAGGGTCTGTCGTATGACGTGCGCTCCTCGATCCAGTGGAACCCTTGGCAGCCCAATTCCGCGTGGTCGGTGCGGGCGATTTTCGCGCCGCAGAACCGCGCCAAGGTGGAGGCGGCGATCCGCGAAGAGATCGATCGAGTACTGAAGGAGGGCTTCCGGCCGGAGGAGCTGGAGCGGGGGCGCCGCGGGTATCTCTCTTTCCGGCGGCTGTCCCGTGCTCAAGACGCCAACTTGGCATCGGCGTTGGCAGAAAACCTCTATTTCGGGCGCACCTTCCTCGTTTCCGAGCAGGTGGACGAGGCGCTGTCCCGGCTGACGCTCGAGGAGGTGAATGCCGCGCTGAGGCGCCATCTGCGCCCGGAGCAATTCGTGGTGGGCGTGGCTGGCGACTTCAAGGATTGATCTGGAGGCACCCTGCAGGCGCGGCGCCGGGCTGGACCTGCCGGGGGCCAGGCACGCCTCACGCACCCGTGCGGACGGGCTTCAGCGGCGAGTGCGCCTCGAGCTCCTTCAGGTAGGCGTCGATGCCGGCCGCTTCGCGTTCCAGGTATCGGGCGATGGGGTCGCGGAAGGCGGGGTGGCCCAGCCAATGCGCGGAGTAGGTGCGCACCGGCTGGAGCCCGCGGGCGAGCTTGTGCTCGCCTTGGGCACCGCCCTCGAAGCGCCGAAAGCCCTGCGCGATGCACCATTCCAGGGGCGCGTAGTAGCAGGCCTCGAAGTGCAGGCAGTCGACGTGGGAGAGTGCTCCCCAGTAGCGGCCATAGGCCACGCGCTCGGCGGGATCGAGGGCGAGCAGCGACGCCGCGACGCGCTGGCGACCCTGGCGCGCGACGAACATCAGCCACTGCTGAGGCAGTGCCGTGGCCACCTGCTCGAAAAAGGCCCGGTTCAGGTAAGGCGTCGATCGATGGGCCCGATAGGTCTGGACGTAGCAGCGATGGAAGAAGTCCCAATCCTCCTTCGCGATCTCGGGGCCGACCAGGGCCTCCAGGATCACCCCCGCCTCGCGCACCCGGCGCCGCTCTTGCAGGATCTTCTTGCGCTTGTCACGCTGAAGGTGACCGAGGAAGTCGTTGAAGTCGGCGTAGGCGCGCTCGTTGTGCCAATGGAACTGGACGCCGCAGCGCAAGAGCCAACCCATCTGCCGGGCTGCCTCGATGTCTGCCGGAGAGCCAAAGAGCAGGTGCACGGACGAGCGCTGATCGCGCTGGGCCTGCGAGGTCAGGGCCTGTAACAGAGCCTGGCGGGCCGAGGCGCCGCGCGCGAGCAATCGCGCGCCTGCTACCGGCGTGAAGGGGACCCCCACGAGGAGTTTGGGGTAGTAGGGCAGGCCGTGGCGTTCGTACGCATCGGCCCACGCCCAGTCGAACACGTACTCTCCGAAGGAATGGGTCTTCTCGTAGACGGGGCAGGCCGCCACGAGCTCACCGCGCTGCCAGACGGTGATCGGGCAGGCGCGCCAACCGGTGCGGGCGCAGGCACTGCCCGAGCGCTCGAGGCAGGCGAGGAACGCGTGCCGCACGAAGGGCGTGGCGGCTTCGGAAGCGTCCAGCAACGCATCCCAGCGCGCAGGATCCACCGCCTCCCAGCCCTCGTGGATGCGAATGACATAATCGTTCGAACTCATCTGCCCACTCGAGGAATCCGCTTCCGATGACCTCCGTGCCCACGCTCAAGGTGGCCATTGCGCAGTTCAACGCGACGGTCGGCGACCTGCGGGGAAACGTCGACAAGATCGTGTCGATGGCCCGACAGGCGTACGATGCCGGGGCCCGCGTCGTGCTGGCTCCCGAACTGTCGCTGTGCGGCTATCCCCCCGAGGATCTGCTGTTCCGCCCGGCCTTCATGCAGGCATGCGAAGAGGCGCTGCATGATTGCGCAGCGCGCCTGGCGGACCTGTCGGGGCTGTGCG
Source organism: Schlegelella aquatica (assembly GCF_026013905.1). Taxonomy (NCBI): domain Bacteria; kingdom Pseudomonadati; phylum Pseudomonadota; class Betaproteobacteria; order Burkholderiales; family Sphaerotilaceae; genus Caldimonas; species Caldimonas aquatica. The sequence goes on along the minus strand of NZ_CP110257.1, from coordinate 2,119,755 downwards.
TCGTGGTCGGGCATCCGCAGCAGGTCGATCATGACGGAGATGTTAGGAGCAAGTCGGTGGTCGTGCCGCGACGCTTCAACGCCGCCTCGGTGCTGGCGGGGGGAAAGGTCCTCGCGACATACGCCAAGCGCGAGCTGCCGAACTACCAGGTGTTCGACGAGCGCCGCTACTTCGTCTCGGGGCGCGATGCAGGTCAAGGCCCGGTGGTGTTCGATGTGCAGGGCTGGCGCGTGGGGCTCAACATCTGCGAGGACGCGTGGTTCGATGAGGCGCCGCGCGCCGCCTGCGAGGCGGGGGCTCAGGTGCTGCTCGTGCTCAATGCGTCCCCATTCCATCTGGGCAAGTGCGAGGAGCGCGAAGCCCGAATGGGCGAGCGGGCGCGCGCTTGCGGCGTGCCTCTGGTCTACGCCCACCTCGCGGGCGCGCAGGATGAGGTGGTGTTCGATGGCGCGTCCTTCGCGGTGGATGCAAAGGGCCAGGTGCAGGCGCGGGCGCCCGCCTTCGAGGAGTCGTTGCTGATCGTCGAGATCGACGGATCCGGTGTGCGGGGCCCGGTCGCGCCGGTGCCTGCGATCGAGCAGCAAGCGTGGTCGGCACTCGTGACCGGCGTGCGCGACTACATCGGCAAGAACGGCTTTCCCGGGGCCATCGTCGGTCTGTCAGGTGGCATCGACTCGGCGCTGGTGCTCGCGATCGCGGTGGACGCCCTCGGCGCCGAGAAGGTGCGGGCCGTGATGATGCCCTCGCCGTACACCGCGGACATTTCGTGGATCGATGCACGCGACATGGCGGCACGTCTCGGTGTACGGTACGACGAGATCGGCATCGCGCCGATGTTCGAGGCCTTCCGTGCCGCACTTGCGCAGGAATTCGCCGGCCTGCCCGAAGACGCCACCGAGGAGAACATCCAGGCCCGCATCCGCGGGACGCTCCTCATGGCCCTGTCCAACAAGCATGGCTGGATCGTCCTCACCACGGGCAACAAGAGCGAGATGGCGACCGGCTATTGCACGTTGTACGGTGACATGGCGGGCGGTTTCGCCGTCATCAAGGACGTGGCGAAGACCTTGGTCTACCGCCTCGCACGCTGGAAGAACGAGCAGCGCACGCCGCGCGCCGACGGCTCGGTGGGGCCGGTCATTCCCGAGCGCATCATCACGCGGGCGCCCTCGGCGGAGCTCCGACCGAACCAGACCGATCAGGACAGCCTGCCCCCATACGAAGTGCTGGACGGGATCATGCAGCGCTACATGGAGGAAGACCAGAGCATCGACGAGATCGTGGCCGCCGGCTTCGACCGGGCGGATGTCGAGCGCGTCACCCGGCTGCTCAAGATCAACGAGTACAAGCGACGGCAGGCACCCATCGGCATCCGCATCACCCACCGGGCTTTCGGGCGCGACTGGAGGTACCCCATCACCTCCAAGTTCCGCGCGTAAACTGGTGCCAGTTCTCAACTCGATTCAAGCTCGGAGCCCCCATGAAGCAGATCACCGCCATCATCAAGCCATTCAAGCTGGAAGAAGTGCGCGAGGCGCTCGCCGAGGTCGGCGTAACCGGCCTGACCGTGACCGAGGTCAAGGGCTTCGGTCGCCAGAAGGGCCACACCGAGCTGTACCGCGGCGCGGAGTACGTGGTGGACTTCCTGCCCAAGGTGAAGGTCGAGGTCGTCATCAAGGACGAGGACGTCGACCGCTGCATCGAAGCCATCGTCAAGGCTGCCAAGACCGGCAAGATCGGCGACGGCAAGATCTTCGTCACCCCGGTGGAGCAGGTGGTGCGCATCCGTACCGGCGAGACGGACGAAGCCGCCATCTGACCGCGCAGACCGAGGCGGCCGGTCCATCATCCACTCCCCGCGAGGGTCGGCCGCCTCAGATGCGCTGGTAGTCGTCCGGCGCGGTGGCCGTGCGGGCCAGCGCTTCCAGGCGGTCGAGCAGTGCCGCGGGGCGTGCCTCCACCTGCACGAGCGCGGCCTGCGCGGGCTGCACGAAGCCTTGCTGCTCGGTGTGCCGTATGAAGGCCAGCAGGCCGTCGTAGTAGCCTGCGGCGTTGAGCAGGCCGACCGGCTTGTCGTGGTAGCCCAACTGCCGCCACGTCCACACTTCGAAGAGCTCCTCGAACGTGCCGATGCCGCCTGGCAGCGCGACGAACACGTCCGCCCGTTCCGCCATCATCTGCTTGCGCTCATGCATCGTCTCGACGATGTGCAGCTCGGTCAGACGGCGATGTGCCATCTCCTTGTCGACCAGTGACCGGGGGATCACACCGACTGCCGTGCCGCCGGCTTCGAGCACGGCGTCTGCCACGGTGCCCATGAGGCCCGCACGACCGCCTCCGTAGACGAGGCGCCAGCCGCGCTCACCGATGAGTCGCCCGGTCTCGCGGGCCGACTCTGTGAAGGCCGGGGAGGCGCCTGGACGCGAACCGCAGTACACGCATACCGAAAATGCAGTCGTCATGCGAGCATGATCGCATGATCGCCCCGGCCTTTGGGGGCGTCCGCAGGAGGGCGTGAGACGGTCCGCCAGGCTGCAGGGGGGCTCAGCCCGGCACAAAGCGATGCCAGAGTGCCGCCAACCAGACGCCGCCACACAAGACCAAGCTGAGGAAGACGGCCGCGCTGGCCAGGTCCTTCGCGCGCTTGGAGAGCTCGTGCAACTCCATGGACACGCGGTCCACCGTGGCCTCGATGGCCGAGTTCAGCAACTCGACGATCAGCACCAAGAGGACGGCGCCCATCAGCAGCGCCTTCTCGACCCAGCCCTGACCGAGCCATAGCGCGAGTGGCAGCATCACCGAGGCCGCCCAGATCTCCTGGCGAAAGGCGTTCTCCCCCGTGTAGGCGGCGCGCAAACCGGCCAGCGAGTGCCGGGTGGCGAAGAGGATGCGCACCAGGCCGGTGCGGCCCTTGTGCCCGTGGGCGAGCGAAGAGGAGGAGTCGGCGAGCATGGACGTTCGCAGGGGCGGGGGCCACTCAGGCACGAGAAGGTGCGGAGCGCCGTGCAGGCGGCTGCGGTTGCGGCTTGCTGTCGACCAGCTCGGTGCCGCAAAGCGCGTCATGCCAGTACTGGCGGCGAGGATGCAGCCAGGAGCTCAGCGCGTAGAGCAACACCCATCCGGCCGTGACGACGAACACCATGGAGCCGCTGACGGGGCGCAGCGCCCAAAGCAGTGCGAGCGGAGGGACGAACCACACCCACGACAGCGCGAATCGCGCGAAAGCGCGCGCCTGCGTCAATGCCCCGCCGCCGGTCCGCCGCACACGGATGTGCCAGGTCTTCATCGCCAGTGTCTGGCCGCCACGCGACCAGAACCAGACGAAGTAGATGCCCAGCACCACGAACATGAAGAACTGCAACTCATGCCGGGCCTGCAGGGCGTGGCGCTGCTGCGTCAGGCTGGAGAACAAATAGGCAGAGATCATCACCACACCGAACAGCAGCACGCCCTCATAGAGGAAGCACGCCAGGCGGCGCCGCAGGCTGGGCGCGCGGGCCGGCAGTTCGGCAGCGGAAGTCATCGGGCAGCAGCGTCGTCGGAGGGAGCAGGCACAGCCGCCACGCCTTGGGGACCTACCCGCGGCAGCAGCGTGTGGGGATCCACGAACTCGGGGGTGGCGGCAATCTTGGGCAGACCCGGCTGCTGGTGCCACGGCGGCGTCGGCTTCTTCGTGATGAAGGTCGTCGTCGCGCCAGGGCCGCCTTTGACGAGCACAGGTGCCACCGGCTTGGGTGGCGTGCCAGTTGCGGGGATCGGCACGATGTTGGATTTTGCCACGTTGCCGGAGGCGTTCTTGGGTGTGGAGCCCGGCCGAGGCCCGGCGGCCGAGCCGGCCGTGGAGGCGGGCGCCTTGCCGCCCGGGTTCGCGTCGCGCGGTGTGGGCTTCTTCGTCGCCTGCTGAGCGCGGGCCGCCAGACGTTGACGTTCTTCTTCGCTCAGCGACTGATAGGCCTCCCAGCGGTCGCGGCGTTCATCGGCACTCAACTCGCGCACCTCCCGGAAATTGAGCCGGGCATTGCGCCGCTCTTCGGTGGACATGCGGGCCCATTCGGCCATGCGCGCTTGCAGACGCTGCTGCTCGTCGGCGCTCATGCTGGGATAGCGAGCCGCGATCTCCAGCCACTTGCGCTTGCGGGCCGCGTCGATCGAGGGCCAGTCGCGCTCCAATGGCCGCAGGACGGCCTGCTGCGCCGGGGAGAGCTGTTTCCAGGAGGGCCCCTCGCGCGACGGGCTCGCGGCGGAGGGCGCGGTCGTCGAGCTGGGGCTCTGACCGGCGGCCCACTGGGGCCACGCGGCCGCACCCGCCAGCACGAACGCGCACGCGCCGGCGCGGACCCCGGCAATCAGGCGGCGATGCAGGCAGGCGCTCATTCCAGCGGTGCCTTCAGGAACTCTCGGAACCCGGGATCGGCGTAGGCGGCGGGAGGCAGGTCGTCGGCGAGCAAGGCCGCGTCGATGTCGGCCGCCTCCTCGACTTGCCGCTCGAAGTGCCGCTCCTGGATCAGGAACAGCCCGGCGAGCAAGAGCGCCACCGGCACGAGCGAGCCGGCCCAGCGCCACCACAGGGGCGGGCGCCCGTCCCCGAGGCCGAGTGCCGGACCGACCGGAACGGCGACCGGCTCGACGGCCGCGACCGGCTCGGGCTTGCGGCGCGTGAGTGCCTGCTCACGTGCGAAGCGCAGCCGGGCTGACACATCGGCGGGCAGGTCCTCGGCCTGGGCGGACAACGCTGCGGCCACCCGCAACCCCAGGCGGGCTTCGAGCACGTCCAGGTCCGTGATGGCAGAGGTAGCGGCGTCGTTGTCCGTCATGGTGCGATTCCCTTGGCCTTCAGTGCACGAGCCAGCGCGTGGACCGCTCGAGAGCAATGCGTCTTGACGCTGCCCTCCGAGCAACCCATGGCAGCTGCCGTCTCGGCTACATCCAGTTCCTCCCAGTAACGCATCAGAAAGGCCTCGCGTTGACGGGGCGGCAGGTTCTCGACCTCCTCCTCGATGGCGCGCAGGACCTGGGCGCGGGCGACGGAGTCCAGTGCGCTTTCGGAGCCCAGGCGGGCATCGAGCGATTCCAGCGTCTCGAGGAGGTCGAACTCCACCGTGGCGTCTGAACCCTCGAACGACGAGAAGTTCTGCACGACGGCGTCGCGCACCTTCTGCCGGCGAAACCAATCCGTGATCGCGTTGGCAAGAATTCGCTGGAACAGCAATGGGAGTTCCGCCGCGGGCCGATCGCCGTACTTCTCGGCCAGGCGGATCATGGAATCCTGGACGATGTCCAGGGCGGCGTCCGTGTCGCGCACGGCGTACAGCGTCCGCTTGAAAGCGCGCTTGTCGGCACTCTTGAGGAAGTCCGACAGTTCTTGTTCGGTGGCCAAGGGCGGTACGGCGCGCGCAGGAAATCAGAACCGGCGGATTATCGCATCGCAAGCCCGGGGGAACTCCCGCGTGTAACGGACGATCCCACGGGCCCGTGCCCGGTGTCATAATGTTGCTTCGCACAACACTGGGTCTCAACTCGGACGCCCGACCCGGGCCTCCTCGTTCTTGACCGCGCAGGTCCCGAATCCGCCTCACAAGGGCGTGCTAGGGGCACCGATCGTTTTTCGTCAGAGAAAATCTGAAAGGTTCTGAATGGATATGTCTGCCGCGGACCACAAGCGTGCCGCCGTTGCCGACGGCAAGGCCGCCCCGCAATCCCCCACCCAAGAAATCAACGGCGCCGAGATCCTCGTGCGCTGTCTCCAAGCCGAAGGCGTCAAGTTCATCTGGGGCTACCCAGGCGGCGCGGTTCTCTACATCTACGACGCGCTGTACAAGCAAGACACCATCGAGCACGTCCTGGTGCGCCACGAGCAGGCGGCGGTGCACGCCGCCGACGGCTATGCGCGCGCGACCGGCGAGGTCGGTGTGGCGCTGGTCACCTCCGGCCCGGGCGTGACGAACGCGATCACCGGCATCGCGACGGCCTACATGGACTCGATCCCGATGGTGATCATCACCGGGCAGGTGCCGACGCCCGCGATCGGGCTGGACGCCTTCCAGGAATGCGACACGGTCGGCATCACGAGGCCCATCGTCAAGCACAACTTCCTGGTCAAGGACGTGCGCGACCTGGCCGTCACGATCAAGAAGGCGTTCCACATCGCCCGCACCGGCCGCCCGGGCCCGGTGGTCGTGGACATCCCCAAGGACGTCTCGCTCAAGACCGCGCGTTTCGAGTACCCCGCCACGATCGAGATGCGTTCCTACAACCCGGTGCGCAAGGGTCACGGCGGGCAGATCCGCAAGGCGGTCCAACTGCTGCTCAGCGCGAAGCGGCCCTACATCTACACCGGCGGCGGCGTGATTCTGGGCAACGCCTCCGCGGAGTTGCGTGAGCTGGTCGATCTGCTCGGCTACCCCTGCACGAACACGCTCATGGGGCTCGGCGCGTACCCGGCTTCCGACCCGAAGTTCCTGGGCATGCTGGGTATGCACGGCACCTACGAGGCCAACATGACCATGCAGAACTGCGATGTCCTGCTGGCCGTGGGGGCGCGTTTCGACGACCGCGTGATCGGCAACCCGCGGCACTTCGCTTCGGTGGAGCGCAAGATCATCCACGTGGACATCGACCCGTCGTCGATCTCCAAGCGCGTGAAGGTCGACATCCCGATCGTGGGCGACGTCAAGGAGGTGCTGCAGGAGCTGATCGCGCACATCCGCGAGCAGCAGCTGAGGCCCGACGCCCAGGCGCTGGCGGGATGGTGGGGGCAGATCAACGAGTGGCGCAAGCGCGAGTGCCTGAAGTACAAGCGCTCCGACGAGGTCATCAAGCCGCAGTACGTGGTCGAGACGCTGTGGGAGCTCACGAAGGATCGCGAGACCTACATCACCTCCGACGTCGGCCAGCACCAGATGTGGGCGGCGCAGTTCTATCGCTTCGACCAGCCGCGTCGGTGGATCAACTCCGGCGGCCTGGGCACGATGGGCGTGGGGCTGCCGTATGCCATGGGCATCAAGCTGGCCAAGCCGGACGCGGACGTGTTCTGCATCACCGGCGAGGGCTCGATCCAGATGTGCATCCAGGAGCTCTCGACCTGCCAGCAGTACCAGACGCCGGTCAAGATCATCTCGCTCAACAACCGCTACCTCGGTATGGTGCGGCAATGGCAGCAGCTGGAGTACAGCGGCCGCTACTCGCACAGCTACATGGATGCGCTGCCCGACTTCGTCAAGCTCGCAGAGGCGTACGGCCATGTGGGCCTGAGGATCGAGAAGCCCTCGGAGGTGGAGCCGGCCCTGCGCGAGATGATGCGCCTGAAGGACCGCACCGTCTTCCTCGACGTGCGCACCGACCCGACCGAGAACGTCTGGCCGATGGTCCAGGCGGGCAAGGGCATCACGGAGATGCTGCTGGGGTCCGAAGACCTGTGAGGCCCGCCGGGGCGGCGAGGGCGCGACCGTTACCGCGGCGCGTCAGGAGCCGTCCCGAGGCTTCCCGGTCCCGGACGCGTCTTTCACTTCCTTCCTAGAGATCGAACCTCGTGGCCAAGGGCCGTCGGTTACCGCCGCCGGCCTGAAGAGCGCGAACCCTCGACCATGAAACACATCATCGCAGTGCTGCTGGAGAACGAGCCCGGTGCTCTCTCCCGCGTGGTGGGCCTCTTTTCGGCCCGCGGCTACAACATCGAGACCTTGACGGTCGCCCCCACCGAAGACCCTTCGCTGTCGCGCATGACCATCGTGACGACCGGCAGCGACGACGTGATCGAGCAGATCACCAAGCACCTGAACCGCCTGATCGAGGTGGTGAAGGTGGTGGATCTGACCGAGGGCAACTACATCGAGCGCGAGCTGATGCTCATCAAGGTGCGCGCCGTGGGCAAGGAGCGCGAGGAGATGAAGCGCATGGCCGACATCTTCCGCGGCCGCATCATCGACGTGACGGAAAAGACCTACACCATAGAGCTGACGGGCGACGCCGCGAAGCTGGACGCATTCATCGAGGCGATCGACCGCACGGCGATCCTCGAGACGGTGCGCACAGGCACCAGCGGCATCGGCCGCGGCGAGCGCATTCTGCGCGTCTGAAGCGCCCCTTTCGTGAACGAGTGGACAGGTGATGCAGTGAACAAGTGAGGTGGGATATCGACGCGGTTTGCACTCGTTCACGCGGTCGCTCGGTCACCTGTTCACGACTACAAGTGTTGGAGAAACTCATGAAGGTCTATTACGACAAGGACGCCGATCTGAGCCTCATCAAGGGCAAGAACGTCACGATCATCGGCTACGGCTCGCAAGGTCACGCGCACGCACTGAACCTCAACGACAGCGGCGTCAAGGTCACGGTCGGTCTGCGCCGCGGCGGGGCTTCGTGGGCCAAAGCCGAGAAGGCCGGCTTGAGAGTCGCGGAGATCGGCGAGGCCGTGAAGGGGGCCGACGTCGTGATGATGCTGCTGCCGGACGAGCAGATCGCCGCCGTGTACAAGCAGGAAGTCGAGCCGAACATCAAGCAGGGTGCCTCGCTCGCCTTCGCGCATGGCTTCAACGTCCACTACGGGCAGGTGATCCCCCGTGGCGACCTGGATGTCTGGATGGTGGCCCCGAAGGCGCCCGGACACACGGTGCGTTCCACCTACACCCAAGGCGGTGGCGTGCCGCACCTGATCGCGGTGCATGCCGACAAGACCGGCAAGGCGCGTGACCTGGCGCTGTCGTACGCGGCGGCCAATGGTGGCGGCAAGGCGGGGATCATCGAGACGACCTTCCGCGAGGAGACCGAGACCGACCTCTTCGGCGAGCAGGCGGTGCTGTGCGGCGGCGCGGTCGAGCTGATCAAGGCGGGTTTCGAGACGCTGGTCGAGGCCGGCTATGCGCCCGAGATGGCCTACTTCGAGTGCCTGCACGAGCTCAAGCTCATCGTGGACCTGATCTACGAAGGCGGCATCGCCAACATGAACTACTCGATCTCGAACAACGCCGAATACGGCGAGTACGTGACGGGCCCCAAGGTCATCACGGAAGAGACGAAGAAGGCGATGCGGCAGGCGCTCAAGGACATCCAGACGGGCGAGTACGCCAAGAGCTTCATCCTGGAGAACAAGGCCGGCGCGCCCACGCTCTTGTCGCGCCGCCGCCTGACCGCCGAGCACCCGATCGAGGTGGTGGGCGAGCAGTTGCGCGCGATGATGCCCTGGATCAAGAAGAACCGCCTGGTCGACCAGTCCAAGAACTGAAGGGCCGACGGGGCCCCGGCGGCCGGCCGGGGCCCCGCCTGCCCGCTGGCGGCGGGCAGGCAGGTGTGTGGACCGGCGGGCCGGCGCGCGACGGCCGCAAGGCGGGGGCCGCGACCTCAGGGTCGGCGGCCCTTTTTGTCCTGCGTGGCTGATGTATCCTCGCGGCCTGCCCTGGGGCGACGGGCGCGGCCTTTGCTCGACGATGTCAGGCCCGCGCGCCGGCGGCGGTGGACCCGCCGTGTCGCGCCCGTGGCATAACCAGTGAGTTCCCGGCATGAACGATTTTTCGGATCCTCCCCTCGAGCCGGCGCCGGAACTGGCCGTGCGGCCCCGTCGCAAGGGGATTTACATCCTGCCCAACCTCTTCACGCTGGCGGCGCTGTTCGGCGGCTTCTACGCGGTGGTCATGGCGATGAACGGGCGCTTCGAGCAGGCGGCCATCGGGGTGTTCTCCGCGATGGTGCTCGACAGCCTGGACGGCCGCGTGGCCCGGATGACGAACACGCAAAGTACCTTCGGCGAGCAGATGGACAGCCTCTCGGACATGGTGTCCTTCGGAGCCGCGCCGGCGCTGATCGTCTACGAGTGGGCCCTGCAGGGCCTGGGCAAGCTCGGGTGGATCGCAGCGTTCGTCTACTGCGCGGGAGCGGCTTTGCGGCTGGCGCGCTTCAACACCAACATCGGCGTGGTGGACAAGCGGTTCTTCCAGGGACTGCCGAGCCCCGCGGCCGCCGCCATGGTGACCGGGTTCATCTGGGTGATGGACGACATGGGGTACAAGGGGGCCGAGCACATCGAATGGCTGACCTGGACGGCCTTCGCCTTCACGCTCTACGCGGGGCTGACGATGGTCACGAACGTGCCGTTCTACAGTTTCAAGGACGTGAGCTTCAAGCGCTCGGTCCCGTTCATCGTGATCGTGGCCATTGCGCTCGGCTTCGCTGTCATCTCCTACCACCCCCCGCTCGTGCTGTTCGGGGTGTTCATCGTCTACGGGCTGTCGGGCTACGTGGTCTACTTCATCCGAAAGGCCAAGGGCAAGCCGGTCAGCGTCATTGCGGTGTCCACCGACGAGCCGGACGAAAAAGGCCTTCACCAGTGAACGCGGCTTGGCCCGGCCGTGGTATATTGGCCCGCATGACGCAGCGCATCGCCGCCTTTTCGCTATTGCTCCTAGGAGTGCCGCGGGCGCGCTGATGGCTCACGTCTAGAGTTTTTTCGCATCAACGGCCCGCAAGCGCACAGCAAGCGGGCCGTTTTCTTTTGTTCCTGCCACGGAGCGGATCATGCCCGACAAGCTCATCATCTTCGACACCACGCTCAGAGACGGCGAACAGTCGCCCGGCGCCTCCATGACCCGCGAGGAGAAGCTGCGCATCGCACGGCAACTCGAGCGACTGCGTGTCGATGTGATCGAGGCCGGCTTCGCTGCGTCGTCCAACGGGGACTTCGAGGCCGTGAAGGCCATTGCCGATGCGATCAAGGAATCCACGGTGTGTTCGCTGGCCCGCGCCAACGACCGTGACATCAGCCGGGCCGCCGAGGCGTTGAGGGGCGCGAATTCCGCGCGCATCCACACCTTCATCGCCACCAGCCCGCTGCACATGGAGAAGAAGCTGCGGATGACGCCGGATCAGGTCTACGAGCAGGCGCGGCTGGCCGTGCGCTTCGCGCGCAACCTGTGCGCGGACGTGGAGTTCTCGCCGGAGGACGGCTATCGGTCTGAGATCGACTTCCTGTGCCGGGTGCTCGAGGCGGTCATCGACGAGGGGGCCACCACGATCAACATCCCGGACACCGTGGGCTACGCGGTGCCGGAACTCTACGGCAACTTCATCAGGACGCTGCGTGAGCGCATCCCCAACTCGGACAAGGCCGTCTGGTCGGTGCACTGTCACAACGACCTGGGGATGGCGGTGGCCAACTCGCTGGCCGGCGTGAAGCTGGGCGGCGCGCGTCAGGTGGAGTGCACCATCAACGGTCTGGGCGAGCGGGCGGGCAACTGCGCCCTCGAAGAGGTGGTCATGGCCGTCAAGACGCGGCGGGACTACTTCGGCCTGGAGGTCGGCATCGACACCAGCCAGATCGTGCCGGCGTCGCGCCTCGTATCGCAGACCACCGGCTTCGTGGTGCAGCCGAACAAGGCCGTCGTGGGGGCGAACGCCTTCGCCCACGCGTCCGGCATCCATCAGGACGGGGTGCTCAAGGCGCGCGATACCTACGAGATCATGCGCGCCGAGGACGTGGGCTGGACGGCCAACAAGATCGTGCTGGGCAAGCTCTCCGGGCGCAATGCGTTCAAGCAGCGACTGCAGGAACTGGGGATCGAACTGGAGTCGGAGGCCGAGATCAATGCGGCGTTCGCGCGCTTCAAGGACCTGGCCGATCGCAAGAGCGAGATCTTCGACGAGGACATCATCGCGCTGGTGAGCGACGAAAGCGTGACCAGCGAGCAGGAGCATTACCGGCTGTTGGCCCTGTCGCAGTACTCGGAAACGGGTGAGCGGCCGCACGCGCGGGTGGCGTTTGCCGCCGGCGACGAGGAGTTCCATGCCGAAAGCGACGGCAACGGGCCGGTGGACGCCAGCCTGAAGGCGATCGAGTCCAAGGTGCGAAGTGGGGCCGAAATGCTGCTGTATTCGGTCAATGCGATCACCTCGGGCAGCACAGAATCCCAAGGCGAGGTGACCGTGCGCCTGCAACTCGGCGGGCGGGTGGTCAACGGTGTGGGTGCAGACCCGGACATCGTCGTGGCATCGGCCAAGGCCTATCTCTCGGCCTTGAACAAGCTGCACAGCAAGGCAGAACGCGTGGCCGCTCAGGGCTGAACAAGCACGATTTCCGGTTTAGCCCGGACTTGAGAAAGGGCGCGTAAGTTTTTGATGTTGCGCGCCTTTTTTCTATCACCTAAACTCGCTGGGCCGGGCTGCTGGAGGTTGTCGTGTCGTTGCTCTCAGGAACTCGTTGGTTGTCCGTCCTGGTGGCTGGCCTCGTGGCGCTCTCGCCGCTGGACGGCATGGCGGCGCGCAAGAGCGAAGATGCGCCTGCCAAACGTGCTACCCATACCGGCGCCAAGCGCGCGACGGCCAAGAAGCCGAGCGTGGCTCCCAAGAGCCGGGGCGCCCGCACGGCGATGCGGGCCGAGCGCAAGGGCGGCGTCGTGCGCAGTGCCGGCCCCAAGGTCAGCAAGGCCGCCGGCCTTCCTACCCGCAAGGCGGCCTACGTCCCCAGCGAGCCGCGGCTGTCGTACGCACAGGCGTATGGCCTGCACCAAGCGCCCGATCCTCTGGACCTGAAGTCCAGCGTGGCGCTGGTGATCGACCAGGACACCAACGAGATCCTGTTCAGCAAGAACTCGCAGGCCGTCTTGCCCATCGCTTCGATCACCAAGCTGATGACCGCCCTGGTGGTCGTGGAGGCGAACCAGTCGCTCGATGAGGTGCTGACGATCACCGAGGCCGACATCGATACCGAGAAGGGCAGCCACTCGCGCCTGGCGGTCGGCACCCAACTCACGCGGGGAGAGATGCTCCATCTGGCCCTCATGTCCAGCGAGAACCGGGCCGCCAACGCGCTCGGGCGCCACTACCCGGGCGGCTTGCCGGCGTTCGTCGAGGCGATGAACCGCAAGGCGCGCGAGTTGGGCATGCACGACACCCGCTATGTCGAGCCCACCGGCTTGTCGAGCCGCAACCAGTCCAGCGCGCGTGACCTGGCGACCCTGGTCAACGCGGCCTACCAGTACCCCTTGATCCGCGAGCTCTCCACCTCCCCTGAGTACCAGGTCGCGGTCGGGCGCCGTCACTTGCAGTTCCGCAATACCAACGGTCTGGTCTTCAACCCGACCTGGGAGATCGGCCTGCAGAAGACCGGCTACATCGTCGAGGCCGGCCGCTGCCTCGTGATGCAGGCCCGCCTCGCAGGTCGCCAACTGATCATGGTGTTCCTCGATTCGGCCGGGAAGTACTCGCGCATCGGCGACGCCGAGCGCGTGCGCAAGTGGCTGCTCGAGGAGGGGCACGGCGCCGTCACGGGCCAGCCCCATATGCCGCGGGTCACGTCCTGATCAGGACGGCTGCCCGCGGTAGCCGAGGGCAGCCGAGATCTGGGCCGCCGTCTGCGTCAGGCGCTCCAGCCAGCTCTCCTCCAGGCGGTCGGCAGGCGCTGAGATCGACAGCCCCGCCACCAGCTTGCCTTGGTCGTCTCGGATGCCCGCTGCCATGCAGCGGACGCCCAGTTCGAGCTCCTCGTTGTCGCGTGCCGTGCCGTACTGGCGCACCTTGGCCAGCTCGCGCTCGAGCGTGGCCAAGTCCGTGATGCTGTTGCGGGTGTGGCCGGCCAGCCCGGTACGGGTGGCATAGGCCCGCACCCGCTGCGGGTCGTCTTGCGCGAGGAAGAGCTTGCCCACGGAGGTGAGGTGCAAGGGTGCGCGGCCTCCCACGGCGCGCACGACCTGCATGCCCGAGCGCTCGCTGTAGGTCCGCTCGATGTAGACGATCTCGTCGCCCTGACGCACGGACAAGTTGACGGGCTGGTGCGTCAGCTTGTGCAACTCACGCATCGGCCCGAGAGCCGCGTCGCGCACGTCCAGACGCGCTTTGACGAGATTGCCGAGCTCGAGCAGGCGCATGCCCAGGCGGTAACTGCCGGCCTCCGGCCGATCCACGAAACGCCCGACCGCCAGGTCGTTCAGAATCCGGTGGGCGGTCGAGGGATGCAGACCGGTCTGTTCACTGATTTCCTTCAGCGACACCGGGTCCCGATGTGCGGCGAGCACGTCCAGAAGAGCGAACATGCGTTCGAGAACCTGAATCGTCGGAGTGTTGCCCTCGGTGCGTTTCATGAAACGGATTTTCCCTCAGATCCGACCGATTTTGCATGACGAAAAGTTGCACGGCCGTGCACGTCGGAGCTGGCTGTGCCGCATGGGAGGTGCTGCCCTGTGGATGGTTTCGCCCACGGCCGCGCTCGCACAGGCAGAGGCACCCGCCTCCGTGGCGTCGCGTCCTGCGCCTGGCGTGCGCGTTCCGCGGGTTCGAGGCAGGTTGAAGGCCAGCCAGCTGGGATTGCTGGTCAATGAGGACGATCCGTACTCGGTGGCCGTGGGCGACGCCTACGCGCGCAGGCGGGGGATACCTTCGGCCCAGGTCGTGGCGGTGAGGCTTCCGGTCACGCCGACGCTCGAGGTCGCGGAGTTCGAGGCCTTGCAGGCGCGCATGGAGCAGGCCTTCGGCGCGGCAGGCGAGGACGTTCAGGCGCTGGCCATGGCGTGGGTGCAGCCCTACGCCGTGGGCTGCCAGTCCTTGACGGCGGCGGTGACGCTCGGCCTGGACGCGCAGTTGTGCCGAAACACCTGCGGGCGTCCGCGCGTCTCACCCTATTTCAATCATCCGACGCATCGCCCCTGGAGCGACCTGCGCCTGCGGCCGTCCATGTTGATTGCCGCGCCCACCGAGCAGGGCGCCCAGGCCCTGATCGAGCGCGGCGCAGCGTCCGACGGGCAGCTGGGGCGGCGGGGTGCGCCCTGGGTGCACGCGTGGTTCGTCTCGACATCGGACCGAGCGCGCTCGGTGCGCGCCCCGCTGTACCCGCCGCCCGTGCGGCTGAGCGCGGTCGGCGTGGAGGTGCACGTGGCGCAGGCCGAAGAGGCGCCCGACGCCGAACGCGTGGTGCTGTACCAGACAGGCGCGGCTCGGCTGGAGGGGTTGGATCGCCTGCAGTTCGTGCCGGGGGCGCTGGCCGACCACCTGACCTCCTTTGGCGGCCGCCTGGAGGGGGCGTCCGGCCAAAGCAGTGCGTTGGCGTGGATCGATGCCGGCGCGACGGCGAGCTATGGCACTGTCAGCGAGCCCTGCAACCATCCGCAGAAGTTCCCGCACCCTCAGATCCTGCTGCTGCACTACCTGCAGGGCGCCACCGCCCTCGAGGCGTACTGGAAGAGCGTGGCCTGGCCGCAGCAGGGGGTGTTCGTCGGCGACCCTTTGGCGGCGCCGTTCGCACGGGACTGAAAGGCCCCGGGGGCGCAGCCGTGGCACCCAGGCGGACGGCGGCCGCTCAGCGGCCGCCCGCGAGGGCTCGCGCGGCCTCCACGCCCGAGCGCACCGCGCCTTCCAGGGTGGCGGGGTAGGGGCCCGCGATGTAGTCCCCGGCCGCCCACAGATTCTCCGCAATCCGTGCGCCGGGACGCTCGAGAGCCGGCGTACAACGGAAGGTGGCGCGCTTTTCCACCAGCGTGCGAACGGCTCGCAAGGGAGGGCGCAGAAAGCGCGCCAACTCCGCTTCGGCCTGCCGACGTGCAGCCTCGGTCACCGCATCGATGCCTCGGTCTGCCCAGGACCGTGCGCCACTGACCACGAAGGCCAGCAGCCCCTGCGGGCCGTCGAGTTGGCCATGGTCGAACACGAATTGGGCCGGTTCGCCTCGCAAGGCCAGCAGCGGCGCGGGCAAGCGCACCCCATCACCGCGCAGGTAGACGGTCACGATCGGCTCGTAGGTCAGCCGCGCCGCCTGAGCCGCCCAGGCGGGATTCGCTTGCCGCGCCAGGCGCGCCGCTTCCCAGGCAGGGGTGGCCAGCACGACCGCATCGAAGCGCTCGCCCCCGTCGAGCTCCCAGTGCGCCGGGCCTTGCCGGATTTCGTGCACCCGGTGCAGCAGGCGCACCTCGGCGCCCAGTTCGCGCATCCAGGTCACGGCACGCTCGGGAAAGAGGCGGCTCAGATCGACGCGAGGCAGCAGAAGATCGGAAGCGCCTGGTCCGCCCCACAAGGCGTCGCGCAGCACGCGCAGGAACACGGCCGCACTCGCTTCGGCCGGCGGGGTGTTGAGCGCGGCCACGCACAGCGGATCGATGAGGCCGCAGCGCACGGGCCCGGGCAGTGCAGCGGTGAGTTGTGCCACCGTGAGATGAGCGGGGCAGCGCCAGCCGCGCAGGGCCCACCCGAGCGCGGCGGCGATGAGGCGCAGCCGATCGGGGGGCGTCCAGTGGCGCGCGGCCCATAACCCCTGCACGAGGGCGAGAGGGGCGGGCCCGCGCGGCACGAAGAGCCCCGTGCCATCGGGGAAGCCGAGTTGCAGCGGCAGGCGCAGCAGGTCCAGCGTGGTGCGCGCGCCCACCGCCCGCATGAGGCGCAAGGTTTCGCGGTAGGCGCCGATCAAGATGTGCTGGCCGTTGTCGAGCGGAAAGCCCTCCACCTCGACGCGACGGGCGCGCCCTCCGACCTGGGCGGCCATCTCATAGAGCGTGACCGCATGGCCCGCCCGGAGCGCCTCCACTCCTGCGGCGCAACCCGCCCAGCCCGCGCCCACGACCGCGACGCGCATCAGCGTCCCCGCCATTGGGTGCGCCAGGCGATCCACAGCTTGCGCAGCGGGGTGAGAGCGATGCGCTGGTGCAGCACCTGGAAGCCGGTGGACTCGACTTCACGAAGCAGTGTGCGGTAGATGTTGGCCATCATGAGCCCGGGCTTCTGCGAGGCGGCGTCGGCCTCCGGCAGCAGGGCGAGCGCCTCGTCGTAGGTGCGATGGGCGCGCTCGGCCTGGAACTTCATCAGCGCGGTGAACCGGTCGCTGTAGATGCGATTGAGGATCTCGTGGGCCTTCACGTCGAAGCGCTGCAGCTCCTCGATCGGCAGGTAGATGCGTCCGCGGCGCGCATCGTCGCCGACGTCGCGGATGATGTTGGTGAGCTGCAGCGCGAGCCCAAGCCGGTGCGCATAGGCCACGGTCGCATCCTGGGTGCGCCCGAAGATGGCCGACGACACTTCACCGACCACGCCTGCCACGAGGTCGCAGTACCGGGCAAGCGAGCGGAAGTCGAGGTACCGCGTCTGGTGCAGGTCCATCTCGCAGCCCTCGATGACGGCGAGCAGATGCTCGCGCGCGATTGCGTAGCGCTTGGCGTGCGGCATCAGGGCACGCGTGACGGGGTGGCTGGGTTGGCCCGCATACGCGCGTTCGACCTCCTGCCTCCACCATTGCAGCTTGGTGGCCGCGACCTGCGGGTCTCTCACCTCGTCGACCACGTCGTCCACTTCGCGGCAGAAGGCGTAGAAGGCGGTGATGGCGGCGCGACGCTCAGGCGGCAGGAACAGGAACGCGTAGTAGAAGCTGGAGCCGCTGGCGGCGGCCTTGTCCTGCACGTATTGCTCGGGTGTCATGTCGGAAGGAAGCGGGGCGGGCGACCCAGTGAGCCGGCTACATGCGCCACGCTCGCCACAGCATCGGCCAAGCATCGCGCGGGCCGAGCACGGGCCGTGTGTGCAGCATCGCGTAGTTCAGCCGCCGGATTCTCTCAAGAATCCGCAGCCCCCCTTGGACGACGAGGCGCAGTTCCCACCCGGCGCGGCCCGGCACTCGCCGGACGAGGGGCGCGCCTTCGCGCAGCAGCGACTCGGCCCAGTCGACGAGCTCGCGCAGCAAGGCCGGAGTGCGCGGAGTCTCCTGGTGCGCGAGCAGCGACGCGGGGGGCACGTCGTGTCGCCGGCAGGCATCGAGCGGCACATACAGCCGGCCCCGGGCGGTGTCGACCCGCAAGTCCTGCCAGAAGTTGGTGAGCTGCAGCCCCGTGCATATGGCGTCCGACTCGCGCCGGGCTTGTTCGTCGTCCAGGCCGTAGAGATGCAGCATCAGCCGCCCCACGGGGTTCGCGGAGCGCTCGCAGTAGGCGAGCAGTTCCTCCCGGTCGAGGTAGCGGTGTTTGGTGAGGTCCTGTACGAAGGCGTCGAGCAGCGCTTCCAACGGCGCACCGGGCAGCCGGTAGTCACGGATGGCGTCGGCCAGCGGCAGAAAGACATGCGACCAACGCCGCGAAGGGGCAGCGCCCTGCAGCACCGCGTGCAGGTCCTCCCGGTAGGCGGCGAGGTCCCCCAGGCGGCACAGGCGGTCGGCGTCGCCCTCGTCCGCCAGGTCGTCGGCCGTGCGGGCATAGGCATAGATGGCCCGGACGGCGGGCCGAAGTCGGGCCGGGCACAGGGCGGAGGCGACAGGAAAGTTCT
Organism: Schlegelella aquatica; assembly: GCF_026013905.1. Lineage (NCBI taxonomy): Bacteria > Pseudomonadati > Pseudomonadota > Betaproteobacteria > Burkholderiales > Sphaerotilaceae > Caldimonas > Caldimonas aquatica. The sequence continues at coordinate 2,101,542 of NZ_CP110257.1, read as the reverse complement.
CGTAATGGTCGATGCTCACGGCAGGCATTGTCCAATGGCCCGAGGGAGCCCGATGGGCGCGAACACTCGGACCCCTCGCGCGCCGCCCGTCGGGGTTTGACACTGCCGGGACCGTTCTCATACATTACTGACCGGTCAGTCATTAACTCCGTTCTCATTTACCTTGCCTGCGAGCGCCGAGGAGATCTTGTGATGCGTGCCCTTTCGTTTCTACTCAGTGCGGCGCTGGTTGTACTCGGTGGCTGCGGCAAGCCGGAGCCCCCGCCCGAGCCCGTGCGGTCCGTGCGCACGATCGAAGTGGGAAGCGAATCGGCAGGTCTCGTGCTGGAGTACGCCGGGGAAGTCCGCCCGCACACCGAGTCGCGGCTCGGATTTCGCGTCGGCGGCAAGTTGGTCGAGCGGCCCGTCGGGCTGGGCGATCGGGTGAAGGCGGGTCAGGTCCTCGCGCGGCTCGACCCGCAGGACCTGCGCCTCGGCCAGGACGCTGCGCAAGCGGCTCTCGCCGCTGCTCGTGCCAACCTCGAGCAGACCGAAGCCGACTTCAAGCGCTTCCGTGAACTGCGCGAGCAGGGCTTCATCAGCTCGGCGGAGATGGAGCGTCGGGAGACGGCGCTGCGTTCTGCCCAGGCGCAGCATCGGCAGGCGATGGCGCAGGCGCAAGCGCAGGGCAACCAGGCGGAGTACAGCGTGCTGCGGTCGGACGTCGCGGGTGTCGTCACCGCGGTGGACTCCGAGCCCGGCATGGTGGTGGCCGCGGGGACCCCGGTCGTGCGTCTGGCCCATGACGGCCCTCGCGAGGTCTGGTTCTCGGTGCCGGAAGACAAGGTGGAGTTGGTACGCCGACTGCGCAGCGACAACGTGCCTTTGGAAGTGCGGCTCTGGAGTGACCGCGAGCGAGCCTTGCAGGCACGGGTGGAGGAGGTGGCCGCGGCGGCCGACCCGGCGACCCGCACCTACCTGGTCAAAGCCAACTTGGGGCGCACGGATCTGCCGCTCGGGCAGACCGCGAGCGTGCGGATCGCCGTGCCAGCGGCTGCTCGGGCGATCAAGCTGCCCTTGGCAGCCGTGTTCGAGCAGCAGGGCCGCAGTGCTGTGTGGGTCTATGAACCCGCCACATCCACGGTGCGCGCGACGCCGGTGCAGGTGGCCGGCGCGGAGGGCAACATGGTGCTGGTGTCCGGCGGCCTGCAGCCCGGCCAGCGGGTCGTCGTGGCCGGCGTGCACACGCTCTCGCCGGGCCAGAAGGTGAAGCTGTGGGGTGCCGACTCGGTGCCCGCAAGCCAGCGGCCGGCCGCACCCCCGACGGCCCCGGCCTCCGCGGCGGCCGCCCCCGCGCAACGGGGTTCGGGACAGTGAGGGGCGACGACGTGAACGCCTCGACGAACTCTTCTACCTCGCGCTTCAACGTCTCGCGCTGGGCCCTGGAGCATCCGGCCCTCACCCGCTACCTGATGGTGGTGCTGATGGTGCTCGGCGCGGCGGCCTACTTCCAGTTGGGTCAGGACGAGGACCCGCCGTTCACCTTCCGAGCGATGGTGGTGCGCGCCTTCTGGCCCGGGGCCACGGCCCCACAGATGGCCGAGCAAGTCACCGACAAGATCGAGCGCACGCTGCAGGAAGTGCCCTACGCCGACAAGATCCGCAGCTACTCGAAGCCCGGCGAGACCCTCATCATCTTCCAGCTCAAGGACTCGGCGCCGCCGCGTGAGGTGGCGAACGCCTGGTACCAGGTGCGCAAGAAGGTGGGCGACATGCGCTCGACCCTGCCCCAGGGCGTGATCGGCCCCTTCTTCAACGACGAGTTCGGCGACGTCTACGGCTCCATCTTCGCCCTGTCGGCCGACGGCTTCAGCGAAGAGGACCTGCGGCGCCATGCCGAGCAGGTGCGCCAGCGGCTGTTGCGGGTGGCGAACGTCGCCAAGGTCGAGCTCTTCGGCGTGCAAGACGAGAAGATCTTCGTCGAGATCTCCCAACGTCGCCTTGCCCAGCTCGGCATCGACTTCAATCAGGTCGTTGCCCAGCTCGGTGCCCAGAACGCGGTGGAAGGCGCAGGCGTGCTGGTCGCCGGCACCGACAACCTGCAGATCCGCATCGGGGGGCAATTCCGGTCGGTGGAGGAGCTCGCGCGGTTGCCCATCCGGGCCGTGAATCCGGCCACCGCCCAGGCCTCCAGCCTGCGGCTGGGGGACATCGCCGCGATACGCCGCGGTTACGTGGACCCGCCGCAGGTCAAGGTGCGCCACCAGGGCGAGCAGGTGGTGGCGCTGGGCGTCTCCATGGCCAAGGGCGGCGACATCCTGCGCCTGGGCGAGGAGTTGAAGGTGGCCGTGGCCGCCGCCCGCGCCGAGCTGCCGGTGGGTATCGAGCTGCAGCAGATCCAGGACCAGCCGACGGCCGTCTCCCGCTCGGTGGGCGAGTTCGTCAAGGTGCTGATCGAGGCCGTCGTCGTGGTCCTCGCGGTGAGCTTCGTCAGCCTCGGGCTGCACACCCGGCCGCTGCGCATCGACATCTGGCCGGGGCTCGTCGTCGCCATCACGATCCCGCTGGTGCTGGCCATCACCTTCGTCGTCATGTACTACTGGGGCGTGGGGCTGCACAAGGTGTCGCTGGGCGCACTCATCATCGCGCTCGGCCTGCTGGTCGACGACGCGATCATTGCGGTCGAGATGATGGTGCGCAAGCTCGAGGAAGGCTACGACAAGATGCGCGCAGCCACCTTCGCTTACGACGTGACGGCCATGCCGATGCTCACCGGCACGCTCATCACGGCAGTGGGGTTCCTGCCGATCGGCATGGCCCGATCGTCGGTGGGGGAGTACACTTTCGCGATCTTCGCGGTCACCACCGCGGCGCTGCTCATCTCCTGGGTGGTCTCGGTCTATTTCGTGCCCTACATCGGCGCCTGGCTGCTCAAGACGCGGCCCAAGGTGGAGGGCGAGGCACACGAGCTCTTCGACACGCCGTTCTACAACCGCTTCCGCGGCGTCGTGGACTGGTGCGTGCGCCACCGCTGGCTCACCATCGGGTTGACCGCGGGCACGCTCGTGTTGGGCGCGCTGGGGATGACGCGCGTGCCGCAGCAGTTCTTCCCCGACTCGAGCCGGCCGGAGATCCTGGTCGACCTGTGGCTGCCCGAAGGGTCGACCTTCGACGCCACGGAGGAGGTGGCGCGCCGCATCGAGGGGCGGCTGCGGCGCGAGCCCGAGCTCGCCAGCGTCACCACCTGGGTGGGCAGCGGTGTGCCGCGCTTCTACCTGCCGCTGGACCAGATCTTTCCGCAGTCCAACGTGAGCCAGATGATCCTGCTGCCGCTCGACCTCGACGCGCGGGAGCGGCTGCGTCGCAAGCTGCCCGACCTGCTGGCGGAGGAGTTCCCTGAGGTGCGCGCTCGCGTCAAGCTCCTGCCCAACGGCCCGCCGGTGCCGTACCCCGTGCAGTTCCGCATCGTCGGCTCCGACCTGCAGGAACTGCGCAAGTGGGCCGACGAGGCGAAGGATCTCATGCGCGCTCACCCCCTGCTGCGGCAGGTCAACGACAACTGGAACGAGGCGGTCAAGGTCCTGCGGCTGGAGATCGACCAGGACAAGGCGCGGGCTCTGGGCGTGACGAGCCAGGGCATCGCGCAAACGTCGCGCACCGCGCTGTCGGGCACGACGATCGGCCAGTACCGGGAAGGCGACCGCCTGATCGACATCGTGCTGCGCCAGCCGAAGGAGGAGCGCGACGCCGTCACCGACATCGCCAACGCGTACGTGCCCACCTCCTCCGGGCGCGCGATCCCGCTCACCCAGATCGCCAAGATCGGCTATGCCTGGGAGCCCGGAGTGGTGTGGCGCGAGAACCGAGACTTCGCGATCACCGTCCAGGCCGACGTGGCCGAAGGGGTGCAGGGCCCGACCGTGAGTTCCGAACTGTGGCCCAAGATGCGGGAGCTGCAAGCGCGCATGCCGGCCGGCTACCGCATCGAGCTGGCGGGGACGGCCGAGGAAAGCAGCAAGGGACAAGGGTCGATCTTCGTCAATGTGCCGGTGATGCTGTTCCTCACCTTCACCCTCCTGATGCTGCAGTTGCAAAGCTTCTCCCGCTCGGTCTTGGTTTTCCTCACGGGGCCCATGGGCATCGCGGGTGTCGCGGCCGCCTTGCTGCTGCTCGGCCGGCCGTTCGGCTTCGTGGCCATGCTCGGGGTCATCGCGCTGATGGGCATGATCATGCGCAACTCGGTGATCCTGATCGATCAGATCGAGCAGGATCGTGCGCGTGGGGTGCCCGCCTGGAATGCGATCGTGGAGGCGGCGGTGCGCCGGTTGCGTCCGATCGCACTGACGGCGGCCGCGGCGGTCCTGGCGATGATCCCGCTGTCGCGCAGCGTCTTCTGGGGGCCGATGGCCGTGGCCATCATGGGCGGCCTCATCGTGGCGACCGCTCTCACCCTGCTCGCCCTGCCGGCGCTGTATGCGGCGTGGTTCCGCGTGCGGCGCCCCGAAAGTGGCAAAGGGGCCTTTGCCGCGGGCTAAAATAGTTGGTTCGCCTGACACCCGAGGAGGGGCGTGGGCGCGCCAAAGGCTTCGAGGGCCGGAGCTTGGCGCTTTCGCGCTGTCCTCCTCTTTCATTTGCGCGGGTGGCGAAATTGGTAGACGCACCAGGTTTAGGTCCTGACGCCAGCAATGGCGTGCCGGTTCGAGTCCGGCCCCGCGCACCACACACACAAGAGAGAGATCACCATGGCCGTGACCGTTGAAACCCTCGACAAACTGGAACGCAAGATCACGCTGACGCTGCCGGCTGACGACATCAAGAACGAAGTCGAGTCCCGCCTGAAGCGCCTGGCGCGCACGGTCAAGGCCGATGGTTTCCGTCCCGGCAAGGTGCCCCTGAGCCTGGTGGCCCAACGTTACGGCTACTCGGTGCAGTACGAGGTGATGAACGACAAGGTCGGCGAGGCGTTCGCCAAGGCCGCGGCCGAAGCGCAACTGCGCGTGGCCGGCGCTCCGCGCATCACCGAGAAGGAGGGCGCTCCCGAGGGCCAGCTGGTGTTCGATGCGACCTTCGAGGTCTACCCCGAAGTGAAGATCGGTGACCTGTCGGGCGTGGAGGTCGAGCGCGTGACGAGCGAGGTGACCGAGGCCGCGATCGACCGCACGGTCGAGATCCTGCGCAAGCAGCGCCGCACGTTCGCCCAGCGTCCTGCCGCCGAGCCCGCCGCCGACGGCGACCGCGTGACCATCGACTTCGAAGGCAAGATCGACGGCGAGCCGTTCGCCGGCGGCAAGGCCGAGGACTTCCAGTTCATCCTCGGTGAGGGCCGCATGCTCGAGGAATTCGAGAAGGCCGTCCGCGGCATGAAGGCAGGCGAGTCCAAGACCTTCCCGTTGAAGTTCCCGGAGGACTACCACGGCAAGGACGTCGCGGGCAAGGAAGCTGACTTCCTCGTCACTCTCAAGAAGATCGAGGCACAGCATCTGCCCGAGGTCAACGAGGCGTTCGCCAAGTCGCTCGGCATCGCCGATGGTTCGATCGAAGCCTTGCGCGCGGACATCAAGAAGAACCTCGAGCGCGAGGTCAAGTTCCGCGTGCTGGCGCGCAACAAGAACGCCGTGATGGAAGCGCTCGTCAAGGTCGCTGAACTCGACCTGCCCAAGGCGCTGGTCCAGAACGAGGTCGACCGCATGGTGGCGAACGCCCGCGCCGACCTCAAGAACCGCGGCATCAAGGACGCCGACAAGGCGCCGATCCCCACCGAGATCTTCCAGCCGCAAGCCGAAAAGCGGGTGCGCGTCGGCCTGGTCGTCGCCGAGCTGGTCAAGGCCAACGATCTGCACGCCAAGCCCGAGCAGATCCGTGCGCACGTCGAGGAGCTGGCGCAAAGCTACGAGAAGCCCGAAGAGGTCGTGCGTTGGTACTTCAGCGACAATCAACGTCTGGCCGAGGTCGAGGCCGTCGTGCTGGAGAACAATGTCACGGACTTCGTCCTGTCCAAGGCGAAGGTGGTCGAGAAGAACGTGCCGTTCGATGAACTGATGGGCGCTTGATCCCCGCCGTCCTCCGCTTGCCGAGGGGCGCCGGTCGAGAGGCCGGCGCCCCTTGCGTTCTAGCACCCGCCTGCCGCAGGGGGCGGGCTTGTCCCCGCATAATCAGACCCCAGATTCCGAGGAGCGATAGAAGGACTTCCATGAGCGCACTGGACACTCAGAACCTGGGCATGGTGCCCATCGTCATCGAGCAGTCGGGCCGCGGCGAACGCGCCTACGACATCTACAGCCGCCTGCTGCGCGAGCGCGTGGTGTTCCTGGTCGGCCCGGTCAACGATCAGACGGCCAACCTGGTGGTCGCGCAGTTGCTCTTCCTGGAAAGCGAGAACCCCGACAAGGACATCTCGCTGTACATCAACTCGCCCGGCGGCTCGGTCAGTGCCGGCATGGCCATCTACGACACGATGCAGTTCATCAAGCCCGATGTCTCCACGCTGTGCCTGGGCATGGCTGCCAGCATGGGGGCCTTCCTGCTGGCCGCGGGCGCCAAGGGCAAGCGTTACGCGCTGCCGAACTCCCGCATCATGATCCACCAGCCGCTGGGTGGCGCTCAGGGTCAGGCCACCGACATCGAGATCCAGGCGCGCGAAATCCTCAAGCTGCGTGAAAACCTGAACAAGATCCTGTCGGAGCGCACGGGGCAGCCTCTGGAGAAGATCCAGAATGACACCGAACGCGACTTCTTCATGTCGCCCTCGGAGGCCCAGGCCTATGGGCTCATCGATCAGGTGCTGGAGCGACGCTCCTAAACCGTGCTCGCCGAGCGGTTATTCGCCCTGAAACGGCTCGTTTCGGGGGCGCGCCGCCGGTGCGAAACAAGCTGCGCGACGGGGCCTTTTTCGAGAGCGGGGCCCCGTTTTTGTTTGCCTTATCATCGTCTCCGGATTCCCGCCTACACACCCTCCTGACGCCATGGCCGACAAAAAAGGCTCCTCCAGCGAGAAAGTCCTGTACTGCTCCTTCTGCGGCAAGAGCCAGCACGAGGTCAAGAAACTCATCGCGGGTCCGTCGGTGTTCATCTGCGATGAGTGCATCGACCTGTGCAACGACATCATCCGCGACGAGGTGCCGGCTGACGCTGCCGATGCGAAGTCGGGCCGCGGTGAGCTGCCCGCGCCCTCGGAGATCAAGGCCATCCTCGACCAGTACGTCATCGGACAGGACACCGCCAAGCGCATCCTGTCGGTGGCGGTCTACAACCACTACAAGCGTCTCAAGCACATGGGCGGCTCGTCCAAGAAGGACGACGTCGAACTCGCCAAGAGCAACATCCTGCTCATCGGGCCGACGGGCTCGGGCAAGACCTTGCTGGCCCAGACGCTGGCTCGGCTGCTGAACGTGCCGTTCGTCATCGCCGACGCGACCACGCTCACCGAGGCGGGCTACGTCGGTGAGGATGTCGAGAACATCATTCAGAAGCTGCTGCAGAACTGCAACTACGACGTCGAGAAGGCGCAGCGGGGCATCGTCTACATCGACGAAATCGACAAGATCAGCCGCAAGGCCGACAACCCCTCGATCACGCGCGACGTCTCCGGCGAAGGCGTGCAGCAGGCGCTGCTCAAGCTCATCGAGGGCACGATGGCCTCGGTGCCGCCGCAAGGCGGTCGCAAGCACCCGAACCAGGACTTCCTGCAGATCGACACGACGAACATCCTGTTCATCTGCGGAGGTGCCTTCGACGGCCTGGAGAAGGTGATCCAGAACCGGTCCGAGAAGTCGGGGATCGGCTTCGGTGCGGCCGTCAAGAGCAAGAGCGAGCGCAACATCTCCGACGTGCTGCGAGAGGTCGAGCCGGAAGACCTGATCAAGTTCGGGCTGATTCCCGAGCTGGTGGGCCGGCTGCCCGTGGTGGCGACGTTGGGCGAGCTGACCGAGGACGCGCTGGTGCAGATCCTCACCGAGCCCAAGAACGCCCTGGTCAAGCAGTACCAGAAGCTGTTCGCGATGGACGGCGTGGAGCTCGAGATCCGGCCGTCAGCGCTCGTGTCGATCGCCCGCAAGGCGCTGGCCCGCAAGACCGGCGCTCGCGGCCTGCGCTCCATCATGGAGCAGGCACTCATGGACACCATGTTCGAGCTGCCTGCGCTGGACGGTGTGGCCAAGGTGGTGGTCGATGAGCACACCATCGAGGAAAAGACCAAGCCCCTGCTCGTCTATCGCGAGCAGGCCAAAGCAAGCGCGTGACAGACGCCACGCGGTGGCGAGCGGGATGCCGGGGAGGGCCCGCACGTGACTTGCAATTGACATCTCGGGCCCCACATCGGCTTGAGAAAGAGAGGTCGTGATGTCTGGACATCCTGTTTTGCCCGCGGATCCCATCGAGCTGCCGCTGTTGCCCCTGCGCGACGTAGTGGTGTTCCCCCACATGGTGATCCCGCTGTTCGTCGGGCGTCCGAAGTCCATCAAGGCGCTGGAGTCCGCCATGGCGGCGGGCCGCCAGATCATGCTCGTCGCGCAGAAAGCGGCCGGCAAGGACGAGCCCAAGCCCGAAGACATGTTCGAAGTCGGCTGCATCTCCAGCATCCTGCAGATGCTGAAGCTGCCCGACGGCACGGTGAAGGTGCTGGTCGAAGGGTTGCAGCGCGCCACCACCCGCCGCATCGTGGACAACGGCGAGCATTTCGTCGCCACCGTCGCCCCTGTGCAGCCCGACAACGACCAGAGCGCCGAGGTCGAAGCATTGCGTCGTGCCGTGACGCAGCAGTTCGATCAGTACGTCAAGCTCAACAAGAAGATTCCGCCGGAGATCCTCACCTCGATCGCCGGGATCGACGATCCGGGCCGTCTTGCGGACACGATCGCCGCGCACCTGCCGCTCAAGCTCGAGAACAAGCAGACGATCCTGGACTTGTTCTCGGTCTCGGAGCGCTTGGAGCGCCTGCTCGGCCAGCTCGAGCATGAGGTGGACATCCTGCAGGTGGAAAAGCGCATCCGTGGGCGCGTGAAGCGCCAGATGGAGAAGAGCCAGCGCGAGTACTACCTCAACGAGCAGGTCAAGGCTATCCAGAAGGAGCTGGGCGAGGGCGAGGAAGGCGCGGACATCGAGGAGCTCGAAAAGCGCATCAAGGCCGCGCGCATGCCCAAGGAGGCGCGCAAGAAGGTCGAGGGCGAGCTCAAGAAGCTCAAGTTGATGTCGCCGATGTCGGCCGAGGCGACGGTGGTGCGCAACTACATCGAGACGCTGGTGGGACTGCCTTGGAGCAAGAAGACCAAGATCAAGCACGACCTGGCGTTTGCCGAGCAGGTGCTCAACGAGGATCACTACGGCCTCGAGAAGGTCAAGGACCGCATCCTCGAATACCTCGCCGTTCAGCAGCGGGTCGAGAAGGTCAAGGCGCCGATTCTGTGCCTGGTCGGGCCGCCGGGGGTGGGCAAGACCTCGCTCGGCCAGTCCATTGCCCGGGCGACGGGCCGCAAGTTCGTGCGCATGGCGTTGGGCGGCGTGCGCGATGAGGCCGAGATTCGGGGTCACCGCCGCACCTACATCGGCTCGATGCCGGGGAAGGTGCTGCAGAGCCTGACGAAGGTCGGCACGCGCAACCCGCTGTTCCTGCTCGACGAGATCGACAAACTCGGCATGGACTTCCGAGGCGACCCGTCGTCGGCGCTGCTGGAGGTGCTCGATCCCGAGCAGAACCACACCTTCAGCGACCACTACGTCGAGGTCGACTTCGACCTCTCCGACGTGATGTTCGTGGCGACCTCCAACTCGCTCAACATCCCGCCGGCGCTGCTGGACCGCATGGAGGTCATCCGTCTGTCGGGCTATACCGAGGACGAGAAGCTGAACATCGCCCAGCGCTATCTGCTGCCCAAGCAGATGAAGAACAACGGGGTGAAGCCCGACGAGCTGGAAGTCACGGAAGAAGCCATCCGAGGGATCATCCGCTACTACACCCGCGAGGCCGGCGTGCGCTCGCTCGAGCGGGAGATCTCGAAGGTCTGCCGCAAGGTGGTCAAGGGCCTGATCCTCAAGAAGTACGAGGGCAAGGTCGTCGTCACCGAAGAGAACCTGCACGACTTCCTCGGTGTGCGTCGCTACCAGTACGGTCGCGCCGAGAAGGAGAACCAGGTCGGCCAGGTGGTGGGTCTGGCGTGGACCGAGGTCGGGGGCGACCTGCTCACGATCGAGGCGGCCGTGATGCCCGGCAAAGGCAACATCATCCGCACCGGTTCACTCGGCGACGTGATGAAGGAGTCGGTGGAGGCCGCACGTTCGGTCGTCCGCAGCCGCGCGCGCCGCTTGGGCATCAAGGACGAACTCTTCGAGAAGCGAGACATCCACATCCACGTGCCCGATGGCGCCACGCCGAAGGACGGCCCCAGCGCGGGCATCGCGATGACGACGGCCTTCGTCTCGACGCTGACCGGGATTCCCGTGCGGGCGGACGTCGCGATGACCGGCGAGATCACGCTGCGCGGCGAGGTCACGGCGATCGGGGGCCTGAAGGAGAAGCTGCTCGCGGCACATCGGGGCGGCATCAAGACGGTGCTGATCCCCGAGGAGAACGTCAAGGACCTGCAGGAGATCCCCGAGAACGTGCGCAACCAGCTCGAGATCGTGCCGGTGAAGTGGATCGACAAGGTGCTCGAAGTGGCGCTGGAGTCCAAACCGACGCCGCTGCCCGAGGAGGAGCCGGCCAAGATCGAGCAGCCGGCCAAGGAGGGGACCGCGCCGGCGGCCGATGTGACGGGCGACGTGCTCAAGCATTGAAGCCGGCTGCGTGGGCGGGGGGGCGGGTGCTCCCCGCGCACCGGGCCGCTGCGCTTGTCGAAGACACCCAAAAAACTTCGCCGAAGCGCTTGCAACGCGAACGAAAATGCTCCTATAATGTGAGCTTCAGCGCAGGACGAAATGAACAACGTTCAGCACTGAACGATGCGGGAGTAGCTCAGTTGGTAGAGCGCAACCTTGCCAAGGTTGAGGTCGCGAGTTCGAGACTCGTCTCCCGCTCCAGATTCGAAGGGAAGCGCCATCGATCGTTGATCCGTGCAGCTTCCCTTTTTCATTGATACGATCTCACCGGCTTGCAGTGGAAGCCGTCCCCACACGGCGGGGTAGCAAAGTGGTTATGCAGCGGCCTGCAAAGCCGTGTACGCCGGTTCGATTCCGGCCTCCGCCTCCAGTCTTATCCCCATGACGACAAACGGCCCTTCGCGGGCCGTTTGTCGTTCTTGCGTTTGCTGCGACGTCGCACCTTGACGACGCGCTTCGCCGGCAGGCCTTCGCCCACCTGACGCGGCGGCTGGAGCGTCGAGCGCCCCGGCCGTCGGTGTCAGGCGTGGCGGGCGTCGTCGGGCTTGCCTCGGCCGGACAGCCGCTTGACGGCCAGCACGGCAAGCAGCACCAGCGCGCCAGCCAGGATGCCGAACAGAGCGTTTGCGACGGCGCCCACCAGCGCCGGCACCACGCCTTCCGTGCTGCCCGTCAGCCGTTGCGTCAGCGCTTCGATCGTGTGATGCACGGCCGGCACGCCGTGCGCGACGATCCCGCCGCCGACGAGGAACATCGCTGCGGTGCCGGCGATCGAGAGCGTCTTCATGAGGTAAGGGGCCAGACGCAGGATCCCCCGCCCCAGGGCCGAAGCGAAGCTGCTGGCCCGGCGGCTCAGGTAGAGCCCCGCGTCGTCCAGCTTCACGATCGCCGCGACGAGCCCATAGACCCCCATCGTCATCAATGCCGCGATGCCGACCAGGGTGGACACCTGTACCGCGAAGGAGGCATCGGACACCACCCCCAGGGCGATCACGATGATCTCGGCCGAGAGGATGAAATCGGTGCGAACCGCCCCCTTGATCTTCTCCTTCTCGAGCGCCACCAGGTCGACCTCGGGGTCCTCCAGTTGTCTGACCAGTTCGGCGTGATGCGCCTCGTCCTCCTGGCGACTGTGCAGGAACCGGTGGGCCAGCTTTTCCACGCCCTCGAAGCAGAGGAACAGCCCTCCGAGCATGAGGAGCGGCATGACCGCCCAAGGTGCGAATGCGGAGATCGCCAAGGCGGCCGGCACGAGGATCAGCTTGTTGACCGCCGAGCCCTTCGCGACCGCCCAGACCACCGGCAGTTCACGGTTGGCCTGCAGGCCCGTCACCTGTTGCGCGTTCAGTGCGAGGTCGTCTCCCAGGACACCGGCCGTCTTCTTGGCGGCGACCTTGGTCATCACGGAGACGTCGTCGAGGATGGTGGCGATGTCGTCGAGCAGGGCGAGTAGGCTGGAGCCGGCCATGGCGTTCCTTGGGTCTTGTCGTTTGCGAGTCGGATGGCAGGGCGGCGAGCCAGGATCGTGCCCGCGCGGCGCGGGCGCCACCCGATGCCGTTGGCAGTGTAGGGCCGGCGTGCGGCTTTCCACAGCGGTTGTGGGTAGCTTTGTGAACACCGTGGGGATGCCGCGTGCGAGCCCTACTGCCCGTGGCCTCCCTCTTGGTTTGCTCAATTCTTGAGCAGCTTCCGGGGCGCGCGCCCCCGCTTCCCTTAGACTTGCGCACTCGCTCGGCCCGGGGTCTCGGGCAGGCCCGAGTGGTGAAATTGGCAGACACAGCGGACTTAAAATCCGCCGCCCCCGAGAGGGGGCGTACCGGTTCGATCCCGGTCTCGGGCACCACCCCCTCTGGCATGATGCCGCCGTCAGGATGGCCAGTGAGGACGGGATGGCGGCATGGGGTGCCAATGCTCTGCAGGAGGGCGTGCGACGGCGCGAGGTGTTCGCGTGGGCGATGTATGACTTCGCCAACTCCGGCTATACGACGGTCGTGCTCACGGCCGTGTTCAACGCCTACTTCGTCGGCGTGGTGGCGGCCGATCCTTCGTCTGGCACGCTGATCTGGACGTTGTGTTTGGCGCTGTCGAGCGTCCTGGTGATGTTGACGATGCCGTTGGTGGGCGCCTACGCCGACCTTCGCGCGGCGAAGAAGCGATTGCTGGCGTTCACGACCGTGGCCTGCGTCGCCGCCACCGCGTCGCTTGCGCTCACGGGGCCCGGCACACTCGCCTGGGCCGTGGTCGCGGTGGTGCTGTCCAACGCGTTCTATGCCTACGGCGAGTCGCTCATCGCCGCCTTTCTTCCGGAACTGGCCCGCCCCGAGGCGATGGGTCGTGTCTCGGGCTGGGGCTGGAGCTTCGGCTACCTGGGCGGGATGCTTTCGCTGGGCGCGAGCCTCGCCTGTGTCCTGTGGGCGCAGGCGCGCGGGGTGCCGGCCACCGAGTTCGTGCCGGTGACCATGTTGATCACGGCCGGGGTGTACGCCGGCGCCTCCCTCGTGACCTTCGCGATGCTGCGTGAACGAGCGCAGCCTCAGCCCGGGGCTGAGGCTGCGGGGCACGCGGCGGCATGGCGGCGCCTGGTCGGCACCTGGAGGCACGCCCGGCGGTATCGCGATTTCGTCTGGCTGCTCACCTGCACCGGGTGCTACCAGGCCGGCATCGCCGTGGTCATCGCATTGGCCGCCGTCTACGCCGAGCAGGTGCTGGGGTTCCGTCAGCACGAGACGATGGCGCTGGTCTTTCTCGTCAACATCGCTTCGGCCGTGGGCGCGTTCGCATTCGGCCACTTCCAGGATCGCGCCGGTCACAAGCTCGCCCTGGCACTCACCTTGGCAGGCTGGATCACGATGACCCTCATGGCGGCGGCCGCCACGTCCGCGCCGCTGTTCTGGGCGGCCGCGGTGGTCGCCGGCTTGTGCATGGGGTCGAGCCAGTCTGCGGGGCGCGCCATGGTCGGCCTCCTCGCTCCGCCGCAGCACGCGGCCGAGTTCTATGGTCTGTGGACGTTCGCGGTCCGGCTGGCGGCGATCGTCGGACCCGTCACCTACGGCCTCATCGCATGGGGGACGGGCGGTCATCACCGGCTCGCGATCCTGGCGACGGGAGCGTTCTTCGTCGTCGGCCTGGTCTTGCTACTGCCGGTCAACGTGGCCAGAGGACGTGCCGCGGCGGCTGCATGACCGCCGCCGAAGGAGCCGTTCGACCGCGGGATGAGCGTCAGGGCTGCGCAGGCGAAGGGCCCGTGAGCGACGCGGGGGCAGCCCGGACCTGCACCGGGAAATCCAGCCAGGCGTCGACGATGCGACGAAGGACGGCGACGTCGCCGGTGGTGTAGGCGACGGTCTCGGCCGGTTCGCAGCCGAAGACGTCCGGCCCCTCGCGTTCTTCGAGCAATCGCCTGGCGTGGCGGGCGACGGGCTCGGCCGTGTCCACCAGGATCACTTCAGGCCCCAGAGCGGCGCGCAGGGCCTCCATGGCGAACGGATAGTGCGTGCAGCCGAGGACTACGGTGTCCACGTCCGCCTGGCGCAAGGGTTCGCAATAGCGCTGCGCGAGGGCCCGCACGTCGTGGGCTGCCGTGTCTCCTGCCTCGATGGCCTGCGCGAGGCCCGGGCAGGGCTGGAGGTGCAGTTGGGCATGCTCGCGGTAGGGCGCGATGAGGCGCTGAAATTTCTCGCTGCGCAAGGTACCCGTGGTCGCCAGCACGCCGATGCGCTTGTTGCGACTCATCGCCAGCGCCGGCTTCACACCGGGCTCGACGCCGACGAACGGGACGCCGGGGTGCCGCTCCCGCAGATGACGGGCGGCGGCGGCGGTGGCGGTGTTGCAGGCGATGACCACCAACGCCGCTCCTTGTCCTACCAGGAACGAGGTGATGAGCTCGCTGCGCTCGATGACGTAGGCCGCGTCGCGCTCACCATACGGGGCGTAACCGGAATCGGCCAGATAGACGAGCCGCACGCTGGGCATCGCGCGGTGGAGCGCCCGCAGCACCGACAGCCCGCCCACGCCGGAATCGAAGACGCCGACGGTGACGGGGCGGGGGCGGGCGGTGTCCATGCTTTCGGCGGGGGAAAGATGGGGCGGGAGTCTAGCAGCGCCTCATTCTTGTGGCCGCGGTGCATCTGTTTTGACCGCCGGGGGTGGACGGGCAGGGGGCGCGATCCGCTAGAATCGAACGATCGTTCGTTTTTTGGCCCGCCCGCCGTCGCCCAGGTGGCCGCCCGCCTTGCGCACCGCACCATAGAATGGGCAGTTAACGTTTACGTCAATCCAAAGGAGAACGTCGCATGAAGGCACTGGTACCGGTCAAGCGCGTCGTCGACTACAACGTGAAGGTTCGCGTGAAGTCCGACGGCACGGGGGTGGACATCGCCAACGTCAAGATGAGCATGAACCCCTTCGACGAGATCGCCGTCGAGGAGGCCACCCGGCTGAAGGAAAAGGGCGTGCTGACCGAGGTGGTCGCCGTCTCCTGCGGCGTGACGCAGTGCCAGGAGACGCTGCGCACCGCGATGGCGATCGGCGCCGACC
Organism: Schlegelella aquatica; assembly: GCF_026013905.1. NCBI lineage: Bacteria > Pseudomonadati > Pseudomonadota > Betaproteobacteria > Burkholderiales > Sphaerotilaceae > Caldimonas > Caldimonas aquatica. The sequence goes on along the minus strand of NZ_CP110257.1, from coordinate 2,086,218 downwards.
GCGGCATCCTCGTCGAGACGAGCGAGGAACTGCAACCGCTGGCCGTGGCCAAGCTGCTCAAGGCGCTGGTGGACAAGGAAAAGCCGGACCTGGTGATCCTGGGCAAGCAGGCGATCGACGACGATTGCAACCAGACGGGCCAGATGCTCGCGGCACTGCTCGACTGGCCGCAGGCGACGTTCGCCTCCAAAGTCGAGGTGGCCGACGGCCACGCCACCGTTACCCGTGAGGTCGACGGCGGCCTGGAGACCGTCAAGCTCAAGCTGCCGGCCGTCATCACGACCGATCTGCGCCTGAACGAGCCGCGCTACGTGACGCTGCCCAACATCATGAAGGCCAAGAAGAAGCCGCTGGACACCGTCAAGCCGGCCGATCTCGGCGTGGACGTCACGCCGCGTATCAAGACGCTCAAGGTCAGCGAGCCGCCCAAGCGCAGCGCCGGCATCAAGGTGGCGGACGTGGCCACGCTGGTCGACAAGCTGAAGAACGAAGCCAAGGTGATCTGAGCCCGCAGCCACCCGGAGAATCGAGATGCCCATTCTTGTCATTGCTGAACACGACAACGCCTCCATCAAGGGCGCCACGCTCAACACCGTGACTGCGGCCGCGAAGTGCGGCGGCGACGTGCACGTGCTGGTGGCCGGTCACAACGCCCAGGGCGCGGCCCAGCAGGCCGCGCAAATCGCGGGCGTTGCCAAGGTGCTGCTGGCCGACGCGCCCCACCTGGCCGAGGCTCTGGCCGAGAACGTCGCTGCGCAGGTGCTGGCGGTGGCGGGCGGCTACAGCCACATCCTCTTTCCCGCCACGGCGGCCGGCAAGAACGTCGCCCCGCGCGTGGCGGCCAAGCTGGACGTGGCGCAGATCTCCGACATCACCAAGGTCGAAAGCGCCGACACCTTCGAGCGCCCGATCTACGCCGGCAATGCCATCGCGACGGTGCAAAGCGCCGACGCGGTGAAGGTCATCACGGTGCGCACGACGGCCTTCGACGCGGCCCCGGCCACCGGCGGCTCGGCGGCGGTCGAGACGGTGAGCCCGGTGGGCGATGCCGGCACGTCGAGCTTCGTCGGCCGCGAGACGACCAAGAGCGACCGCCCGGAGCTGACGGCTGCCAAGATCATCGTCTCGGGCGGCCGCGCGCTCGGCTCGGCCGAGAAGTTCACCGAGCTGCTCACGCCGCTGGCCGACAAGCTCGGTGCCGCGCTCGGCGCGAGCCGTGCGGCGGTGGATGCCGGCTATGCGCCCAACGACTGGCAGGTGGGGCAGACGGGCAAGATCGTCGCGCCGCAGCTCTACATCGCCTGCGGCATCTCGGGGGCCATTCAGCACCTGGCGGGCATGAAGGATTCGAAGGTGATCGTCGCGATCAACAAGGACCCGGAAGCCCCGATCTTCAGCGTGGCGGACTACGGCCTCGAGGCCGACATCTTCACCGCCGTGCCGGAGCTCGTGAAGGCGCTGTGATGCCGTCGGCGGGCGCCGCCCGTTCCGGCGCCCGCCGCCCACCCGTCGCACACGACCCGGCGCCCGAACGAGGTCCCGGGTCTTTTTTCTGCCCCGAAAGAGGGATGTGACAACCGAGGAGTCGCCGTGAGTTACCAAGCCCCCGTCAAGGACATGCTGTTTTGCATGAAGGAGCTGGCCGCGCTGGAGCAAGTCGCCCAGATGCCCGGCTTCGAGGAAGCCGGTCTGGAGACCGCCCAGGCCGTGCTGGAGGAGTGCGCGCGCTTCAACGAAGGCGTGCTGGCGCCGCTGAACTGGGAGGGCGACAAGAACCCCGGCAGCTGGGAGCGCGGCGAGGTCAAGACGGCCCCGGGCTTCAAGGAAGCCTTCCGGCAGTTCGCCGAAGGGGGCTGGCAGGGGCTGCAGCATCCGGCGGAGTTCGGGGGGCAGGGGCTGCCGAAGACGATCGGCGCCGCGTGCGGCGAGATCCTCAACAGCGCGAACCTCAGCTTCGCGCTGTGCCCGCTGCTGACGGACGGGGCCATCGAGGCGCTGCTGACCGCCGGCACGCCGGAGCAGCAGCAGACCTACATCCCGCGCATGATCACCGGCGAGTGGACCGGCACGATGAACCTGACCGAGCCCCAGGCCGGCTCGGACCTGGCGCTCGTGCGCACCAAGGCCGTGCCGCAGGGTGACGGCACCTATCGCATCAGCGGGCAGAAGATCTTCATCACCTACGGCGAGCACGACATGGCGAAGAACATCGTCCATCTCGTGCTGGCGCGCACGCCCGACGCTCCGGAGGGCGTCAAGGGCATTTCGCTGTTCATCGTGCCCAAGTTCCTGGTGAACCCGGACGGCTCGCTGGGCAAGCGCAACGATGTCTACTGCGCCTCGATCGAGCACAAGCTCGGCATCAAGGCCAGCCCCACGGCCGTGCTGGTGTACGGCGACGACAAGGGCGAGGTCGGACCGGGGGCGATCGGCTATCTCGTGGGCCAGGAGAACCGCGGCCTCGAGTACATGTTCATCATGATGAACGCCGCCCGCTTCGCCGTGGGCGTGCAGGGCATCGCGGTGTCCGAGCGCGCCTACCAGAAGGCGGTGCAGTACGCCAAGGAGCGCATCCAGTCGCGCCCGGTGGATGGTTCCGCGAACAAGGCCGTGCCGATCATTCACCACCCCGACGTGCGCCGCATGCTGATGACGATGCGCGCGACGACCGAGGGCTGCCGGGCGATGGCGCTGGTGGCCGCGGCCGCGTACGACGCCGCTCACCACCACCCGGACGAGCAGGTGCGCAAGCAGAACCAGGCCTTCTACGAGTTCATGGTGCCGCTGGTCAAGGGCTACAGCACCGAGATGAGCCTGGAGGTGACGAGCCTGGGCGTGCAGGTGCACGGCGGCATGGGCTTCATCGAGGAGACGGGCGCGGCCCAGTACTACCGCGACGCGAAGATCCTCACGATCTACGAAGGCACGACCGCCATCCAGGCCAACGATCTGGTGGGTCGCAAGACGGCACGCGATGGCGGTCAGACGGCCCGTGCGATCGCCGCGCAGATCGAGGCGACCGAGGCCGAGCTTGCGCGCCGCGACAGCCCGGCCGCACGCGCCATGCTGACGCGCCTGAAAGCCGCGCGCGAGGCCTTCCTGCAGGTCGTGGGTTTCGTCTGCGAGCAGGTCAAGGGCCATCCGAACGCCGTGTTCGCCGGGAGCGTCCCGTACCTGATGCTTGCCGGCAACCTGATGGCCGGCTGGCAGATGGCGCGCGGGCTGATCGCTGCCGAGGAGCGGCTCGCGCAAGGGCAGGACGAGGCCTTCATGCGCGCCAAGATCGCCACCGCCCGCTTCTACGCCGAGCACCTGCTGGCCCGGGTGCCTGGCCTGCGTGATGCGATCGTCGAAGGCGGCGAGAGCGTCACGGCCTTGCCGGTCGAGGCTTTCTGAGGCGAGCACCGCACATCAACGAAGGAGACAAGCACGTGTCCGTACCCGCGATCCTCAAGCAACTGTCGATGCCGGTGATCGGCTCGCCACTGTTCATCATCAGCAACCCCAAGCTGGTGATCGAGCAGTGCAAAGCCGGCATCGTCGGATCGATGCCGGCGCTCAATGCCCGCCCGGCCTCGCAACTCGACGAGTGGCTGGCCGAGATCACCGAAACGCTCGCGGCGTACAACCGCGCGCACCCCGAGCGGCCGGCCGCGCCGTTCGCGATCAACCAGATCGTGCACAAGTCCAACGACCGGCTGGAGCACGACCTGGAGCTGTGCGTCAAGTACAAGGTGCCTGTCATCATCACGTCGTTGGGTGCGCGCCCGGAGGTGAATCAGGCCGTCCACTCCTACGGTGGGGTCGTGCTGCACGACGTGATCAACAACACGTTCGCACGCAAGGCGATCGAGAAGGGCGCCGACGGCCTCATCGCCGTGGCGGCCGGCGCGGGCGGCCACGCCGGCACGACCAGCCCCTTTGCGCTGGTGCAGGAGATCCGCGAGTGGTTCGACGGTCCGCTGGCCTTGTCCGGCGCCATCGCCACCGGCCGCGCGATCCTGGCAGCGCGCGCGATGGGAGCCGACTTCGCCTACATCGGCTCGGCCTTCATCGCGACCGAGGAGGCGCGGGCAGTGGAGGGGTACAAGCAGATGATCGTCGAGAGTACGAGCCAGGACATCGTGTACTCGAACCTCTTCACCGGCGTGCACGGCAACTACCTGCGGGGCTCCATCGTCAACGCCGGCCTGGACCCGGACAACCTCCCGCAAAGCGATCCGAGCAAGATGGACTTCGGCGGTGGCGAAGGGGCCAAGAAGGCCTGGAAGGACATCTGGGGCTGCGGCCAGGGCATCGCTGCGGTCAAGGAAGTCGTGCCCGCCCGGGTGCTGATCGAGCGGCTGCGCAGCGAGTACGAGGCGGCCCGGCAGGAGTTGTGCGCGCCCTGACCGGCGTCGCGCGCTGACGCGACCGGGGCAGGCGGACGCCGGCCGGGAGGCGGCGCTGCGGCTTTCGCGGCGCCCGCCGAGTGCGTATACTGTATGGGTATACAGCACTGATGGCCCGTGACTGCTCGCTTGCCGCCCTGTCTGCCGTCGCCGCCCGGCCTCAAGGGCCGCGGCACGCCGGTGCGCATCGCTCACCGCTTCGAGCGCGAGAGCCGGGAGCCTTTCGATGACGGGTGGGGCACGCTGGACCAGCAGGCGGCGCTCGAAACCCTGCCGGCGGCCACGCAGGTGATCGAGGAGCGGGCCAAGTCCCTCCTCGCGCGCAACGACTCCCCCGACGTCCCCTTCGAGCTGTCGATCAACCCGTACCGCGGCTGCGAGCACGGTTGCATCTACTGCTACGCGCGGCCGACGCACAGCTACCTCAACCTTTCTCCGGGCCTGGACTTCGAGACGCGGATCGTCGCCAAGGTCAATGCGGCCGAGCGGCTGGAGGAGGAGCTGGCGAAGCCCTCGTACCGGCCCTCGCCGGTCAACATCGGCTCCGCAACCGACGCCTACCAGCCGGTGGAGCGGCGGCTGGGGATCACCCGCCAGGTGCTCGAGGTGCTCGAGCGTTGCCGGCACCCCTACACCATCGTGACCAAGTCCTCGGGGATCGAGCGGGACCTCGATCTGCTGGCCTCGGCGGCCGCGCGGCAGCAGGCCTGGGTGTCGGTGAGCATCACGACGCTCGACCCCGCGCTCGCCCGCAAGCTCGAACCGCGTGCGGCAGCGCCCCATCGGCGGCTGCAAACGGTGCGGCGGCTGCGGGAGGCCGGTGTGCCGGTGGGCGTGAACGTCGCACCCATCATCCCGTTCATCAACGAGCCGGAGATCGAGCGCATCATCGAGGCGGCGGCCGACGCCGGCGCCGCCTCGATCCACTACACGGTGCTGCGACTGCCTTGGGAGGTGGACCCGCTGTTTCAGGACTGGCTGGCGCGTCACTTCCCCGAGCGCGCCGCACGGGTGATGGCTCATGTGCGCGAGATGCACGGGGGGCGTGACTATCGCGCGGAGTTCGGCAAGCGCATGAAGGGCGACGGCTTGTGGGCGCAACTGGTGCGACAGCGCGTGCGCCAGGCCGCGAAGCGCTGCGGCATCGAGGGCGCGGCGCCGGCCCTGGACACCTCGGCCTTCGTGCCTCCCCGTCGGGGAAGGCAGCAGGAGCTCTTCTGAGCCACGAGCGGGAGACGCGGCAGGGGAAGCGCCCGTGGACGAGGGGGACGAGGGGGACGAGGGGGACGAGGGGGACGAGGGGGACGAGGGGGACGAGGGGGACGAGGGGGACGAGGGGGACGAGGGGGACGAGGGGGGCGAGGGGGGCGAGGGGGGCGAGGGGGAGCGAGGGGGAGCGAGGCTTTCGGGGGCGCAGCGTTCCCGCGCTCGCGTTCAGAGCCGGGAGGCGTCAGCGCGGCGGATGAGATGGTGGGCCAGATGGAAGGTGGAGGCGCACAGGCTCCAGCAGATCCAGGCCGTATAGAGCGTGTGGCTGGGGTAGTGGGCGCCGCGCAGCGTCTGCGCCGCACCGAACAGCAGCCCCGAGGAGACCACTCCCGCGAGCCAGGCCCGCGCTCGGCGCCCGTCCGCCTCGCGCAGGGCGAAGTAGCCCGCCAGGAACGCGAAGGCCCCCGAGGCGTGCCCCGAAGGAAAGCAGTGCCCCGGGCCTCCATCGGTTTGTCCCAGTGCCCAGTGGCTGAGGTACGCCGCCCGGCCGCCGAACTCGGCCAAGTCCCAGGGGCAACTGGTCAGGCTCGCCTTCTTCAGCAGTGGAATGGCCAGGAGGCACAGCACGACGGCTGCGAGCTGCCAGCGTCTGGTCGCGGCCGGCACGCGGCTCCACCATCCCATGGGCCGCCAGGCCAGAAGCGCAAACCCCGAGAGCGCCAGGCCGCTCAACCACCGTCCGCCTTCGTGCAGGAGGGTGGAGGTGAGCGGATGGTCGCGCCACGGAAAGCCGCCGGGGCCCCCGATCCAGCGCATCACCGCGAGATCGCGGGCCGCGGCATCCCACAGGACGAGGGTGACGAGCCCGAAGGCCGCGACGGCGAGGTCGAAGCGCCAGAAGGCGAGGGTGGGCCGGGCCGGGTGCGGCCCACCCGCGTTCACTTGAAGAGGTCCTTCACGCGGTCGGCCCAGCTGCGGGCATTGGGCGAGTGGCGATCGCCGCCTTTCTTGAGCGACTCGTCCAGTTCTCGCATCAGCTTGCGCTGGTGTTCGGTGAGCTTGACCGGGATCTCGACGGCGATGTGGCAATACAGATCGCCCGGGTAGGCGGAGCGCACGCCCTTGATCCCTTTGCCGCGCAGGCGGAAGGTCTTGCCGTGCTGGGTGCCTTCGGGCAGCTCGATCTCGGCCCGTCCGCCCAGGGTGGGCACTTCGATGGTGCCGCCCAACGCGGCGGTCGTGATGCTCACCGGCACGGTGCAGTGCAGGTCGTCGCCATCGCGCTCGAAGATGTCGTGCTTCTTCAGGCGGATCTCGATGTACAGATCGCCCGGCGGACCGCCGTTGAGGCCGGGTTCGCCGTTGCCGGCGGAGCGGATGCGCATGCCGTCGTCGATGCCGGCCGGAATCTTGACCTCGAGCGTCTTGGTGCGCTTGACGCGCCCCTGACCCTCGCAGGTGGGGCAGGGGTGGGGGATGATGCGGCCCGCGCCGTGACAGTGCGGACACGTTTGCTGGATGCTGAAGAAGCCCTGTCGCAGGTGCACCGTGCCGGAGCCCGCGCAGGTGGGGCAGGTCTTGGGCGAGGTGCCGGGTTTGGCGCCGGTGCCGTGGCAGGTTTCGCAGTCGTCCCAGGTCGGCACGCGGATCTGTGCCTCCTTGCCGGCGGCAGCCTCCTCGAGGGTGATTTCCATCGCGTACGACAGGTCGTTGCCGCGATAGACCTGGGGGCCGCCGCGGCGACCGCCGCCCGCCCCGAAGATGTCGCCGAAGATGTCGCCGAAGGCTTCGGCGAATCCGCCGAAGCCTTCCGGGCCCCCGCGAAAGCCGCCCGCGCCCAGAGACGGGTCGACCCCGGCGTGACCGTACTGGTCGTAGGCCGCACGCTTCTTGGGGTCGGAGAGGATCTCGTAGGCCTCTTTGGCCTCCTTGAACTTCTCTTCCGCCTCCTTGGCCTTGTCACCCTGGTTGCGGTCCGGGTGGTACTTCATGGCCAGCTTGCGGTAGGCCTTCTTGATCTCGTCGTCGTCGGCGTTCTTGGCCACGCCGAGGACTTCGTAATAGTCACGCTTTGCCATGGTGTCGTAGTGGGGCGGTCAAACGCAAAGCCCCCGTGAGCGGGACGGCCCACGGGGGTGTGCACGCGGGTCGGCCCGCCGCCCGGGTTACTTCTTGTCCTTGACCTCGGTGAATTCGGCGTCGACCACATTGTCGTCGGCCGGTTTGCCGCCCGCAGACTGACCGGCGCTGGCCTGCGCGGCCTCGGCCCCCGCCGGGGTGGCTTCGGCCTGCGCGTTGGCGTACATCTTCTCGCCGAGCTTCTGCGACGCGGCCACCAGGGCTTCGGTCTTGGCGTCGATGGTCGCCTTGTCGTCGCCCTTGAGCGCTTCCTCGACGTCCTTGATCGCGGCCTCGATTTTCTCCTTCTCGCCGGCCTCGAGTTTGTCGCCGTATTCCGAGAGCGACTTGCGCACGCTGTGAACCAGGGCGTCGGCCTGGTTCTTGGCCTGCACGAGTTCGAGCTTCTTCTTGTCCTCGGCGGCGTTGAGCTCGGCGTCCTTCACCATCTTCTGGATTTCCTCCTCGGTCAGGCCCGAGTTGGCCTTGATGGTGATCTTGTTCTCCTTGCCGGTGCCTTTGTCCTTGGCCGAGACGTGCAGGATGCCGTTGGCGTCGATGTCGAAGGTGACTTCGATCTGCGGCACGCCGCGGGGCGCCGGCGGGATGCCCTCGAGGTTGAACTCGCCCAGCAGCTTGTTGCCGGCGGCCATCTCGCGCTCGCCCTGATAGACCTTGATCGTCACGGCCGGTTGGTTGTCGTCGGCGGTGGAGAACACCTGCGAGAACTTGGTCGGGATGGTGGTGTTCTTCTTGATCATCTTGGTCATCACGCCGCCCAGGGTCTCGATGCCCAGCGACAGCGGGGTGACGTCGAGCAGCAGCACGTCGGTGCGCTCACCCGACAGCACGGCACCCTGGATCGCGGCGCCGATCGCCACCGCTTCGTCGGGGTTGACGTCCTTGCGCGGGTCCTTGCCGAAGAACTCCTTGACCTTCTCCTGCACCTTGGGCATGCGCGTCATGCCGCCCACCAGGATCACGTCGTCGATCTCGCTGACCTTGACGCCAGCGTCCTTGATCGCGATGCGGCACGGCTCGATGGTGCGCTCGATCAGGTCCTCGACCAGGGCCTCGAGCTTGGCCCGGGTGAGCTTGATGTTCAGGTGCTTCGGGCCCGAGGCGTCGGCCGTGATGTAGGGCAGGTTGATCTCGGTCTGCTGGCTGGACGACAGTTCGATCTTGGCTTTCTCGGCGGCTTCCTTCAGGCGCTGCAGGGCGAGCACGTCCTTGGTCAGGTCCACGCCCTGTTCCTTCTTGAACTCGCCGATGATGTAGTCGATGATGCGCTGGTCGAAGTCCTCGCCGCCCAGGAACGTGTCGCCGTTGGTGGACAGCACCTCGAACTGCTTCTCGCCATCGACGTCGGCGATCTCGATGATCGAGATGTCGAACGTGCCGCCGCCCAGGTCATAGACGGCGATCTTGCGGTCGCCCTTGCCGGCCTTGTCCAGACCGAACGCGAGCGCCGCGGCGGTCGGCTCGTTGATGATGCGCTTGACCTCCAGCCCCGCGATGCGGCCGGCGTCCTTGGTGGCTTGGCGCTGCGCGTCGTTGAAGTAGGCCGGCACCGTGATGACGGCTTCGGTGACCGGCTCGCCGAGGTAGTCCTCGGCGGTCTTCTTCATCTTGCGCAGCACTTCGGCACTGACCTGCGGGGGCGCGAGCTTCTTGCCGCGCACCTCGACCCACGCGTCGCCGTTGTCGGCCGGCACGATGGTGTAGGGCATCAGGTCGATGTCCTTCTGGACTTCCTTCTCGGTGAACTTGCGGCCGATCAGTCGCTTGACCGCGTACAGGGTGTTCTTCGGGTTGGTGACGGCCTGGCGCTTGGCCGGCGCGCCGACCAGGATTTCGCCGTCTTCCATGTAGGCGACGATCGAGGGCGTCGTACGGGCGCCTTCGCTGTTTTCGATCACCTTCGGCGTTTGGCCTTCCATGATGGCCACGCACGAGTTCGTGGTGCCCAGGTCGATGCCGATGATCTTTGCCATGATGCGGTTCTCCTTGGTATTCCGGGATTCGGTTGTCGCTTCAGTTGTGGTTTCGCAGCGGCTTTTCAAGCGCCGCTGCGCCGGAAATGCGCTTTGGCCGGGCCATGCGGGGTGCATGCCGCCGGGCGGGCCTGCCGCTGGGCGGGGCCGAGGCCGAGGCGGCAGGGCGCCGGCTCACTTCGGGCCTGCGACGGTGACCAGCGCGGGCCGCAGGACGCGCTCGGCGATGACGTAGCCCTTTTGCAGCACGGCGACGATGGTGTTGGGCTCTTGGTCCGACGGCACCATGCTGATGGCCTGGTGCTGGTGGGGGTCGAAACGGCTGCCCGCGCCGGGGTTGATCTCCTGGACCTTGTTGCGCTCCAGCGCTTGGCTGAGTTGCCGCAGGGTGGCGTGCACGCCTTCGCGCAGCTGCTCGAGGCTGGCGTTCTCCACCGCAAGGGCGGCCTCGAGGCTGTCTTTGACGGGCAGCAGGCTCTCGGCGAAGGACTCGATGGCGAACTTGCGGGCCTTGGCCATTTCCTCTTCTGCCCGGCGCCGGGTGTTTTCCGCCTCCGCCTTGGCACGGAGGTAGGCGTCGGCCATCTCGGCATGCTTGGCCTGCAGCTCTGCCAGTTGCTGCTCGAGCGTCTGGCGGGGCGTTGCGGTCTCGTTCTGCGCGGCGGCGCCGTTCGGTTGGCTTTCGGTCTCGGCGTTCGCCGGGTTCGGTGTCTCGAGGTTCGATTGCTGTGGTTCTGTCATGGCGGGTTCCCGATGAAGCCGTGGATATGGGGGCGTGATGGGATGATTCAAGAGCGGCGGGCACCGGGCCCCCCCGAACGGCCTGGCCGGCGGCGTGCAGCAAGGATTTACAGCCCCGGCAGGCGCGCCGGTTGCTGCGCCGCCGCATCGTTCATTCCAAGAGTAACAACACTCGCGTTCGCACCAGGCGTGTGGCTACCATCCCGTCTACGTGGGAAAACTTCGCCGTTCGGCCACTCCAGGGCCCCGTCCGGCGCCCGCGAGTCGGCGGCTCGCCGCCCGTTCACGACAATCCCGCGATTGTCCCGCGTTTGCGCTCACGGTCGATGCACACACCCTCCGGCACCGGCACCGACAAAGCCGAACCCCAGCCGCTGCGTTCTCCGATGGCCGTCGCGCCCAGCGACGAGCACGCCGATGTGGCCTTGCGGGCCAGTCTGATCGTCATGGCGCCGATCGCACGGTGGCTGATCCGCAGCGGCGTGCAGTACGGCGCCTTCGCCTCGGCGCTCAAGTCCGTCTTCGTCCAGGTCGCGCGGGAGGAGATCCAGTCCTCCGGGCGCAAGGCCACGGATTCGGCGCTGAGCGTGCTGTCCGGTGTGCACCGCAAGGACATCCGGCAGCTCTCCCAGCACAAGGGCCGGGACTTCAAGCCGAAGTCGGTGTCGCTCGTCTCGCAGGTGTTCACCCGCTGGGTGACCGACCCCCGGTATCGCGACGAGCAGGGCAGGCCACGCAAGCTGCCCCGGCTCGGCGCCCAGGATTCGTTCGAGGCTTTGTCGCGGGAGCTGTCCACGGACGTGCATCCGCGCACCGTGCTGGAGGAACTGGTGCGGCTGAGGCTCGTCAGGCTGGACGGCGACGAAGTGGAGCTGCTGACCGAGGCGTTCGTCCCGGCAGAAGACCACGCCGAGCTGGCTGCACTGCTGTCGGCCAATGGCGCCGATCACCTGGCGGCCGCCGTGCACAACCTGACGACCAATCATCCCCGCTTCCTGGAACAAGCCGTCTTTGCCGACGGGCTGAGCGAGCGCTCGGCCCTGGAGCTCTCGAGGCTGGCGCGGGAACTGTGGGCAGAGGTGTTCCAGAAGATGGTGACCCAGGCGTCCGCTCGGTGTGCGGCGGACCGCGACGAGCCCCGGCCGCACCGGATGCGCTTCGGCGTGTACTACTACAGCGAGCCCGAGCGGCGCGAGGACGGCCCGTCGGCGCGGGCTGCCGACCAGGCGTGAGTTCCATGCGAGTTCGTTGGCCATCCGCGGTCCTGGCTGCCGCTCTCGTCGTCGGCCTCCTGCTGACGTCGTGCGGCGGCAGCGTGGGCTCGGGAGGCACGGGGGCTCCCCTTGCTTCGGCGCAGGGCACCGTCACGGGCTTTGGCAGCGTGGTGGTGGACGGGGTCGTCTACGACGACGACGGGGTGGCGGGCCGCGAGGAGATCGCGCCGGGGCAGTTCCGCACCCGCAGCGTCGCGCTGGGCCAGCAGGTCGAACTCGCCTACGAGCAGCAGGTCGATCGGGCCGTGCTGCGATCGATCAGCGTGGCGGCCTCGCTCGTCGGCCCGGTGCAACGGGTGGGCGAGGCCCGGCAGGTGATGGGTCAGACGATCGAGGCCATCGACGATCCGGTGCAAGGGCCGTTGACCGTGCTGGAGGGGATGGGCTCCCTCGATGACCTGGCCGAAGGAGACTGGGTGGAGGTGCATGCCGCGCCGTGGCGCTCGGGGGGCGGGTACCGCTGGCGTGCGACGCGCGTCGAGAAGCTGGCCGGGCCGGCGCAGGCGAGGGTGGCGGGCACCGTCACCCAGGTGGGCCCGGGCCGCCAGGCGAGGGTCGGCACGCTGACGATCGACTACGGCCAGGCGAGCGTGGTGCCGGCCGACCACGTGCTGCGGCCTGGAGACCGCCTCATTGCCTGGGGAGCGGCACAGCTCGACGGGTTGCGAGCCTCCGCGGTGCGGGTGCTGGCGCGGGAGTCGGCGAACGCTGCGCGGCCCGCCCGCCTGTCCGGCGTCGTGGGGGCGCTGGATGCCACCTCCGCTCGCTTCGAGTTGGCAGGGGTGACGGTGGACTATGGCGGCGCGCGCATCCTGCCTCCCGGCGAGGCGCTGATCGAAGGCCGTTACGCGCAGGTCGAAGGGCACCAGCGTGCGGACGGCGTCTTCGTGGCCCGTGAAGTGAAGCTGCGCAAGCCGGAGGCCGGCGGCAAGAGGGAACGGGTCCATCTGCGTGGCCGCATCGAGCGTTACGCGTCCGATGCCTCGTTCGAGGTGCGTGGTACGGCTGTGGATGCGTCGGGCGCGCAGCTTCGCCAGTGCGAAGCCGGCCTGAGCGAAGGTCTGGAGGTGAGGGTGCAGGGCTGGCGCGAAGCGGGCACGCCGGTGCGGGCCGAATGGGTCGACTGCCGGGACTGAAGGCTTGAAGCGGCCCGGTGGACGGGCCGCGTATGTTTGCCCCCGGGGCGTGCGCCCCACCCCCCACGGGGGTGTCGGCCCGGCTTCGGGCGGCCGAGCGCCGGGCCGTGTATGTTTGCCCCCGGGGCGTGCGCCCCACCCCCCAGGGGGGTGTCGGCCCGGCTTCGGGCGGCCGAGCGCCGGGCCTTAGTCGTCCTCCAGGCTCGCGCTCCAGCGCTGCCACTCGGCCAGCTGACGGCGGTCCCGCTTGGTGGGACGGCCGTGCTCGATCGCGACGGAGGGATCGGCCCAGTAGCGCCGTTGCCGGGCGTGTTCTTCCCGGGCGCGCAGGCTCTCGGCCGTTTCCTCGTAGAGTTGCTGGGCGACGGGGGCGGGGCCGCGCACCTGCGACAGGCCCTTCACGACGACCGTACGCACGACAGCCCCTTGGCGCAGTTCCACCCGATCGCCCGCGCGCACTTCGCGCGAGGGCTTGGCCGCCTGGTCGTTGACTTTCACGCGGCCCTTGTCGATTTCGTCCGTGGCAAGGGTGCGGGTCTTGTAGAACCGGGCGGCCCACAGCCATTTGTCGAGTCGAACACTGTCCATGCAGGGATTGTCCGGCGAAACACGCGAGGTTTCCGCCCCGCGGACCCGGGGGCCGGACCCGTACGCGTTCACGACCGGCCGTCGGGGTGCTCGCCCGCCCCCGTGGCCGCCCCGGGGCCCTGCGCCGGCGGCGGGAAGCGCACCGCCGCTTCGACCCCGGCCACGCGCCCGTCTTCCATGCGATCGGCCAGCCGGAGTTCGGCCCCCAGCGAGGCGCAGATTTCCTTGCAAATGGTGAGCCCGAGGCCGCTGCCCGTGTTGGGGTGAGTGGTGTGAAACGGCTCGAACAGGTGGGCGCGAACGGCCGCAGAGATGCCGGGGCCGCTGTCGCGCACGATGAACCGCGGCCCTTCCTCGGCCGGCTCCACGATCACTCGCAGCGAGCCGCCCATGGGGCTTTCCCGGACTGCATTGTGGAGAAGGTTGCGGGCCAGTTCGCGCAGCATCCAGGGGTGGGCCAGCACCGTCGCGCGGCGCGCGTCGAGTTCGAAATCGAGGTTCTTCTCGGCGATCAGCGGCGCGAGTTCCAGGGCCACCTCGCGCACGCTCTCGGCCAAGTCCAGGTGCTCCATGGGCCCCTCGCCTTGCACCTGTTCCACCTTGGCCAGCGCGAGCATCTGGTTGGCCAGGGCCACGGCCCGATCGACGGTCCGCTCCATCTCGACCAGGGGCTCCCTCGCGCTTGGCGATCCGCGCAAGGCGTTTTGCACCTGCGTCTTCAGCACGGCCAGAGGCGTGCGCAGTTGATGGGACGCGTCGCGCACGAAGCGCCGCTGATGCTCGACCGAGCGGCGCACCCGCCGCATCAGCTCATTGAGCGCCTGCACCAGGGGCTGCAACTCCTGGGGCAGACCGGGCACGGCCACCGGTTCCAGCCCGTGCGGGCCGCGTTCGAGCAGGGCGCCCCGCAGAGACTCGAGGGGCCGCAACGCTCGCGTGACGACCGTCCAGGTGACCAGCGTCACCACCAGAAGGAGCAGGGCCTGGCGCACGAGCGTGTCGACGAGGATCTCGCGCGCGAGACGCTCGCGCACCTCCAGCGTTTCCGCCACCTGGACGCGCGCCACACCCCGGGCTTCGGCGCTGGCGACCGGCTGGTACAGCGCGGCCATCCGAACCCGCTCACCGCGGAACTCCGCGTCGTAGAAGTCCACCAGAGCGGCGTAGACCGGGAGCTGGGGGATCCGGCCGCGGTAAGGGGGCAGGTCCTCGTAGCCCGAGACGAACTCGCCGCCGAAGCCGTCGATGCGGTAGTACATCCGCGAGGCGGTCGAGGCCTCGAAGATCTCGAGCGCCGCGTAGGGGACATCCGCCTGCAGGCGACCTTGGCGCACTTGCAGCAGTTCCCCGATGGAGCGCGCGGAAGCGAGCAGCGAGCGGTCGTAAGCGAGGTGGATGGACTTCAACGCGCTGCGGTACAAGCTCACCGTGTCGACCACGACGAAGAGGGCGATCGGCGCGATGATCCATGCGAGCAGGTAGCGGCGCAGCGAATGCGCCCGGACCACGGCGGGGCTCACGGCTGCTCGCCTGTTTCGGCCCGCAAGAGGTAGCCCAGGCCGCGCAAGGTCACCAGCGACACGCCCGAGCCGGCCAGCTTTTTGCGCAGCCGGTAGGCGACCACCTCGATGGCCTCGAACTGGACGTTGGCCTCCATCGGGAACACCAGACGGAAGAGCCGCTCCTTCGCCACCGCGTGGCCCGGCCGCGCGATGAGGGCCTTGAGCAGGGCATGTTCGCGGGGGGTGAGTTCCAGCACCTCGTCGCCGAGATAGAACGCGCCCGAGTCGCGCTCCAAGCGCAGCCTGCCGCACTGGTGTGTGACCTCGCCGTCCCCTTTGGCGCGCCGAAGGAGGGCGCGGATGCGCGCCTCGAGTTCGTCGAGGTCGAAGGGCTTGGCCAGGTAATCATCGGCTCCGGCGTTCAACCCCTGGATGCGGTCGCCGACCGCACCGCGTGCGGTGAGCACCAGGATGGGCGTGGACACCC
The DNA here is from genome assembly GCF_026013905.1 of Schlegelella aquatica. Taxonomy (NCBI): domain Bacteria; kingdom Pseudomonadati; phylum Pseudomonadota; class Betaproteobacteria; order Burkholderiales; family Sphaerotilaceae; genus Caldimonas; species Caldimonas aquatica. The sequence continues at coordinate 2,070,778 of NZ_CP110257.1, read as the reverse complement.
CCTGCGTGCGGGCCTTCTGCAGGACCGCCAGGCCGTCGATGCCGGGAATGGTGAGGTCGAGCAGCGCCAGATCGGGCGGGGTGTGCTTGAGCGCGCGTAGCGCGTCGAGGCCGTTGCTGCAACACGTGACTTCGAAGCCCCGGCGCTCCAGGGCCAGTTGCAGCGCTCGGCGCATGGAGTCGTCGTCTTCCACGAGCAGCAGTCGGGCGTGCAAGGCGGTCATCGGGCAAGGGCGGGGGCTATCACGACAACCTCGAGTGTGCACCGTCCCCGTTCAGCGGCCGGGAGGGGCTTTCCACCGGGGACGGGGCCCTGACAGGCATTTGACAGCCTGCACGCGCAAGGGTGACAGGCGGCTGACAGCGGGGGAGGAGGTCTTGAGGAGTAACCCTCGTGCCGGGCCGCCGGGACGCAGTGCACCATCGGCTTGCAGCATGCAGCCGGCTCCCGGCCGGCGATACAGCCTGACCGAAAGGAGACATCCCATGCGTCGCATTTTCCTTCGCCATCTGATGGGGGCCGCCGTGGCCTTGACGGGGGCGTTCGCGCTGACCGTGCCTGCCGCACAGGCCCAGGAGAACTTCAAGATCATGATCGGTGCCAACCCCGGTGGCGGCTACGATCAAACGGGCCGGGGCATCGGTCGCGCGCTGCAGGAGGCCGGCGTGGCGGGCTCGATCACGTACGAGAACAAGGGTGGGGCCGGGGGCACCATCGGCCTGGCCCAGTTCGTCAATGCCAGCAAAGGCGACCCCAATGCTCTGGTGGTCGTGGGCGCCGTGATGGTGGGCGCCATCGTGCAGAACAAGCCCCCGATCACGCTCGCGCAAGCCACGCCCATCGCCCGCTTGCTGGCGGAATACAACGTCTTCGTCGTGCCGGCCAGTTCCCCCTTCAAGACGATGAAGGACGTGGTCGAGCAGATGAAGAAGGACCCGGCGAGCGTGAAATGGGGCGGCGGCTCCAAGGGCTCGGTGGACCATGTGAGCGTGGCCATGATCGCGCGCGAGGTGGGTGTGGACGTCGCCAAGATCAACTACGTGCCCTTCAAGGGAGGTGGTGAGGCGACGGCGGCCATCCTCGGCGGCCACGTGACGGTGGGCACGAGCGGCTATGCCGAGATGGAGGAATTCATCAAGACGGGCAAGCTGCGCGCGTTGGCGGTGACCGCACCGAACCGGCTGCGCGGCAGTCAGGTGCCCACGCTCATCGAGCAGGGCCTCAACGTCTCGATCGGCAATTGGCGGGGCGTGTACGGTGCCCCCGGCATCACGCCGGAACAGCAACGCAAGCTCACCGACGCGGTGGTAAAGGCGACGAAGACCAAGGCCTGGAGCGAGACCCTGGTGGCCAACAACTGGACGCCGGCGCTGCTGACGGGTGACGAGTTCGCCAAGTTCGTCGACGAAGAGCACGCGCGCCTGCGCGCCCTGATGGTCAAGCTCGGAATGCTGTGACCGCGTGCCGCCCCGCACCGACGCGGGGCGCTGCCTGCCCCTGGCCGCGTGGCTGAGGGGGCCTGCAATCGACAAGAGATTCGCAATGAAGGATCGCCGCCAGTGGGGTGTGGGCGCCGGGGTGCTGGTGCTTGCCGCCGTGCTTGCGCTCGGAGCCCTCGACATCCCCTCGGCCGCCGGCTATGCCGGGGTGGGGCCGAACTTTCTGCCCTGGGTGGTCGCGGGCGGCCTCGCCGTGTGCGGGGTCCTCCTTCTGCGGGAGGCCTTCGCCGCCGCACGTGCAGGAGCGCAGGCCCCGACCCCGCCCGGGCCCGTGTGCTGGCGCGGACTGGGCTGGGTGTCAGCCGGGCTGCTGCTCAACGCCTTGCTGGTGACGCGGCTGGGCTTCGTGCTGGGCTGCACGGTGCTGTTCGTGTGCGCCGCGCGGGGCTTTCGGTTGGCCCGAGGCGGCGGGGCCCCCGCACGCACCGTGGCGCTCGACACCCTCGTGGGCGTGTCGCTTTCGGCTCCCGCTTATTGGATCTTCACGAAGGCCCTGGGCCTCACCCTGCCGGGGCTCACCGCCACCGGCTGGATCTGAAAGCTCCCATGGAACTCTGGCAACAACTGCTGCATGGCTTCGCCACGGCGGCCACGCCGATCAATCTGGTCTGGGCCTTCGTGGGCTGCCTGATCGGCACCGCCGTGGGGGTGCTGCCTGGCATCGGACCGGCCTTGGCGGTGGCGATGCTGCTGCCCATCACGACCCATGTGGAGGCCACCGCCTCCATGATCATGTTCGCCGGCATCTACTACGGTGCCATGTACGGGGGCTCGACCACCTCGATCCTGCTCAACACCCCCGGAGAGACCGGCACGATGGTGACCGCGATGGAGGGCAACCTGATGGCCAAGCACGGTCGCGCAGGGGCCGCATTGGCCACCGCGGCCCTGGGCTCCTTCGTCGCGGGTACCGTCGCCACCGCCCTGGTGACGCTGTTTGCGCCAGGTATCGCCGAGTACGCGCTGCGGTTCGGCCCTCCCGAGTACTTCGCGCTGATGATGTTGGCTTTCGTGACCGTCTCTGCGGTGCTGGGGCAAAGCACGCTCCGGGGTTTGACGAGCCTCTTTCTCGGGCTGGCCCTCGGGCTCGTGGGCATCGACCAGATCACGGGCAGTGCGCGCTATACGCTGGGTGTGCCGGAACTGGTGGACGGCATCGAGGTCGTGCTCGTGGCCGTCGGCCTGTTCGCCGTGGGCGAGGCCATGTACGGCGTGCTCTACGAGGGGCGCCCGAGCGAGACGCGCAACCGCATGTCCAGCATCTGGATGACCCGCAGCGACTGGCGCCGTTCGATCCCGGCGTGGTTGCGCGGTACCGGGCTCGGGTTTCCCTTCGGGACCATCCCCGCGGGCGGCACGGAGATCCCCACCTTCCTGTCCTACGCCTTGGAGAAGCGGCTGTCGCGCCACAAGGAGGAGTTCGGCACGGTGGGGGCGATCGAGGGCGTGGCGGGCCCCGAGGCGGCGAACAACGCGACCGTCACGGCGGCGATGGTGCCTCTGCTCACGCTCGGCATTCCGACGTCCACGACCGCTGCGATCATCCTGTCGGCCTTCCAGAATTACGGCATCCAGCCCGGGCCGACGCTGTTCCAGACGTCCGCCACGCTCGTGTGGGCGCTGATCGCCTCGCTCTACATCGGCAATGTCATGCTGCTCGTGCTCAACCTGCCGTTGGTCGGCCTGTGGGTGAAGCTGCTGAACATTCCGCGGCCCCAGTTGTACGCGGGCATCCTGGTCTTTGCCGCGCTCGGGGTGTACGGGATGCGGCAGTCGGCGTTCGATCTGTTCTTGCTCTTCGCCATAGGGCTCCTGGGCCTGGCCATGCGGCGCTTCGACTTTCCCACGGCGCCCGTGATCGTGGGGATGATCCTGGGCCCCATGGCGGAAGCGCAGATGCGCAACGCGCTGTCCATCGGCGAAGGGCGCTGGTCCGTGTTCTTCGAGCGTCCGCTGGCGGCGACCATCCTCGTCGTGTGCCTCGTGGTGCTGGTGCTGCCGCGCGTGCTGCGCGGACGCGCCCGCTCCGCGCTGCAGGCGGCGGGCTGAGGGCGGCGAGGGCGCCTTTGGATGCTGCGGCCCCGGGGGCTCGCGCCCTGCATGGCCGACGCTCCGCGGTTCCTAGTCGGTCGCTCCCAGCGCCCGTGCGCGTTCGCGCCGGCGCGCGCATTGCTCGTCGTCATCGGTCTGGCGCGTGGGCCATCCCGCCAGGTGCTGCTCCACGATGGCGGTGAGAGCGACGAGCCATTCGTGCTGGTCGTTCAGGCAGGGGATGTAATGGAACTCCCGGCCGCCGGACTCGAGGAAGGCGTCGCGCGCCTCGATGGCGATCTCCTCGAGGGTCTCGATGCAGTCGCTGACGAAGCCCGGACACATGACGTCGACCCGCGCCACGCCCCGGCGGGCCAGCTCGCGCAGCGTGGGCTCGGTGTAGGGTTGCAGCCATTCGGCTCGGCCGAACCGGCTTTGGAAGGTGACGATGCAGCGGTCCGGCCCGATGCCGAGCCGCTCGGCGAGCAAGCGGGCCGTCTTGTGGCACTCGCAGTGGTAGGGGTCGCCCAGGGTCAGCGTCCGCTTGGGCACGCCGTGGAAGCTGAGCAGCAGCTTGTCCGGGCGTCCGCGCGTCGCCCAGTGTGCCAGGACGCGCCGGGCGAGGGCTTCGATGTAGAGCGGGTGGTCGTGGAATCGCATCACGAAGCGCAGCTCGGGCAGACGGCGCACGCCACGGCTCCAGGCGGCGACCGCGTCGACGACGCTGGCGGTGGTGGTGCCGGAGTACTGCGGGTAGAGCGGCAGCACGAGCACACGCGTCGCGCCTTGCGCTTTGAGTGCATCGAGCCCCTGCGCGAGCGATGGCTGGCCATAGCGCATCGCATGGTGCACCAGCACCTGGTGACCGCGCTCGCCGAGATAGCCTTGCAGCATCTTGGCCTGCTTCTGCGTCCAGACGCGAAGGGGTGAACCTTCGGGGGTCCAGATGCTGGCGTACTTCGCGGCCGAGCGGGCCGGCCGCGTGCGCAGGATGATCCCGTGCAGGATCGGCCACCACACCGCACGCGGGATCTCCACGACCCGGGGATCGCCGAGGAACTCCGCCAGATAGCGGCGCAACGCGGGCGCCGTGGGCGCGTCGGGCGTGCCGAGGTTGCACAGCAGCACCCCGGTGCGTGCGGGGTCTGCGTGGCGGTACGGCGGTTCGGGGCGGAAGCTCATCGAGGAAGAAGCGGCGGTTCGTGGAGGTAGCGCGATTGTCGGGCAGGCCGTGGCCCGGCGCTGCGGCGGGGCCGCCCCGCCGGGTCGCCTCACAGGGGCTCCCGGGGGGACGGCGATTCCGTGCTCAAAGAGAGGATTGCGGCAGCGAGCTGCGCGCGGCGATGCGGCGCACTTCGGCCAGCACGCGCGAGACTTCGATCGGCTTCGTCCAATAGCCCTGGAAGCCGGCATCGAGGGCTCGCTGGATGTCTTCGGGCATGGCGTCGGCCGAGCACATGAACGCCGGTGCCTCGGCCAGACCCTCGTGGTTGCGCAAGGCCTTGAGCACCTGGATGCCATCCATGCCCGGCAAGTGCGCGTCGAGCACCAGGATGTCGGGCAACCACTCGCGCACGATCTCGAGGGCGCGCGGCCCGTCCTCGGCGATGCGCAGTTCCACGTGGCCGGCCAGCTTCATCGCCTCCTCGAAGAGCAGGGCGTTGATCGGGTTGTCCTCCACGTACAACATCCTCAGGGGCCGGGGAGCGCCGAGCTCGGCCACGACCTCGCCGCTCGGCCGGGCGGGAGGCTCGAGCTGGGTCTGGGCGCTGGCTGCCGGCAATTCGATGCGCACTTGCGTGCCCTGTCCGGGCGTGCTGGTCACGGCAATAGATCCTTCCATTTCCTGGAGCAGGCGCTTGGCGATGACGAGTCCGAGGCCGGTGCCCTCGATCGAGGACGTCTCGCGGCCGAGCCGCTCGAACGGCTGGAACAGCCGTGCGAGCTGCCCCGCGTCGAGTCCCTCGCCGTTGTCCTCCACGCGCAGCACCACGCGCTCGCCGCGAGCCGGGTCCTCGCGAGGCCGCTCGAGCGTGAGCGTCACATCGCCGCCCGGCCGGTTGTACTTCACGGCGTTGGACACGATGTTGATCAGCACCTGCCGCAGCCGCTGTGCATCGGCCCAAACGTGAACCGCGGCCGGCACCTCCAGGCGGAAATGCACCAGGGCCGACTCTGCGGCGGGCTTGAGCAGGTCGATGACCTGCGTCAGCGAGTGACGCAGACTCACGGCCCCGGGCGTCATCGGCAATTGCCCCGCCTCCACGCGCTGCAGGTCCAGCACATCGTTGATGAGCGCGAGCAGGTGCTGGCCGGCTTGCAGCATGTGGTCGGCGTAGTCGCGCACCTGCTCGGCGCCGGGGCCACGCGCACCGAGCTTGAGCAACTGAGAAAAGCCGATCATCGCATTGAGCGGCGTGCGCATCTCGTGGCTCATCCGCGAGAGGAACTCGGTCTTCGACCGGCTCGCGAGCTCCGCGGCCTGCTTGTCCCGCAGCGCCTGCTCGGCTTCCTTCTGCGGGGTGATGTCGGCCAGAGTGCCGACGATGCGCAAGGCACGTCCGTCGGTGTCGCGCAGCACGGCCTTGCCGCGCTCGGACACCCAGAGATGGTGGCCCTCCCGGTGACGGATGCGGTGCTCGGACTGGTAGACCGCCGATTCCCCACGCAGGTGGGCCTGCAGACGCTCGAGCACCGCCGCCCGGTCGTCGGGGTGGACGCGGGAGGACCACACCTCCACGGAGCTGCCCAGTTCATGATCCAGGTAGCCGAGGATCTCCTTCCAGCGGGTCGAGTAGAAGACGCGATCGGACGCGACGTCCCAGTCCCACACCCCGTTGCCGCTGCCCTCCAGCGCGAACTTCCAGCGCTGCTCGCTCACGGCAAGAGCCTGTTCGGCCTCGCGCTGCCGGGTGATGTCGCGGAAGGTCACCACGGCCGACAGCGGCCTGTCGTGCGGCGCGATGCGCAGCGGTTGCACGCCCAGGTGCAGCCACCGCACGCGTCCGTCGGACAGCTTCACGCCATAGACCCGCTCGGTCGTCGGCTCGCCGCTTTCCAACGTGCGGGTCACCGGATGGTCCTCGGCCGGCAACGGCTCCAGCGATTCGTCCAACAACTCCAGGCCGGGCGACATGACGAGATCTTCCATCGCCATGTCGAGGATGCGGCAGGCCGCCGGGTTCACGGCGACCACGTACGAACCGGTGGTGACGACCATGAGTCCGTCGCTGATCGACAGCGCCACCGAGCGGTACAGCTCCTCGCTCAGCCGCAGGCGATCGGCCGCCACGCTGCGCTCGGTGATGTCCGTCTGCACGCCGATGAAGTGCGTGATGCGACCGTCGGCCGCATGGACCGGCGCGACGTGCACCTCGTTGATGAAGCGGGTGCCGTCCTTGCGGTAGTTTCGCAGCACCACGGTGGTGGATCGCCCCTCCCGCAAGGCAGCCCGCAAGGGTTCCAGGGCGCCCTGATCGCGGTCCAGTCCCTGCAGAATGCGGCAGTTGCGGCCCAGCACCTCTTCGCGGCTGTAGCCGGTCAGGCGCTCGAAGGCGGGATTGACGTAGACGACCGGCTGATCGGGCGCCTCGGCGTCCACCACCGAGATGGGCAACGAGGCTTCCGCCTCGATCGCACGCAGCATGATGTGCAGGTCGCGCTCCATGCTGCGCAGCTCGGTCAGGTCGCGCACGATGAGCAGCACCTGGTCGTGGGTCATGCGCACGAACCGGCCTTCGAACGTGCGCACGCGCTCCGAGCCCATCGGCGTGAGTTCGTACTCGACGCGCTGCACGGCGCCGGTGTCCAGCGCCGCGCGCAACGCAGCCTCGATGCGCTGCGCCGTGTCCGAGGGAAGGACTTCGTGCACCGAGCGGCCCATCACCTGCTCGAACGGTGCGGCAAGCAGGTGCCGCGCCGTGTCGCCGCCACGCAGGTACCGGCCCTGCGCATCCATCACGAACCACAGGTCGGGCAAGGCTTGCAAGACGGCGGCCATGCGCGCCTCGGAGGCACGCAACTCCGCCTGCCGGTACGCGAGTTCGAGCTCGGACTGCTTGCGGGCCGTGATGTCGACGCCCACATGGATCGCCCCGCCATGCTCGAGGCGTTGCGAGGTGACCAGCAGCCATTGGTCGCGTCGGCGGACTTCGCGCGGCGTCGCCTGGTGCTCGGCGGCGGCCCACTGGGCGAGAAACTCCGCTTCGCGTCCCACCGCGTCGGGGAACTCGCCGGCCTCCACCATGCGGCGCAGCGCGGCTTCCCAGGAGGGGTTTGCCGGATCCAGGTAGCGGCCGTTGCGATCCCGCCAGGTGCGGTTCGCATGGACGACCAGGCCCCGCTCATCGGTGATCGCCACCGACGCGCTCATGCTCTCGATCGCGTGCTGCAGCAGTTGCTGCGCATGACGCGCACGCGCCTGGGCCTCCAGTTCGTGCGTGATGATGCGCGTGGCGCCCCGATAGCCCCGGAAGCGGCCTGCGGAGTCGAAGACCGGGATGCCGCTGATCGACACCGTCACCCGTCCGCGAGGCGTGATGCGGTCGGCGACGAGGTTGTGAAAAGGTTCGCGTCGGGCCCTCGCGGCCAGGTAGGCCTGCCAAGACGCATCGTGCTCGGGGTCTTCGCGGCGCAGGAGAATCTCGGAGGGCTTGCGGCCGATTTCCTCCTGGGGCCGCAGACCGATGTGGGTTTCGATCGTCTCCGACGCCCACGTGACGCGGCCTTCGGCGTCGGTCTCCCACAGCCAGTCGCTGCCTGCACGGCTGGCCGTGCGCACGCGCGCTTCCTGCAGCCGAGAACGCTGTGCCTTGAGCCGGCCTTCCAACAGCTCGCCGACCAGTCGGGCCACGTGCTCGAGGCCGGCCAGTGCGGCCGCGGGCGCCAGCCGGGGCACATGATCGGCGACGGCGAGGAGGCCGAGGGCCCGTCCCTCCACGCGGATCGGTACCGCGGCGTAGCCGTCCACCCCTTCGGCTTCCCAGATCACGGCGGTGTGCGGCGTGACGTCGTACGCCCGCAGCGACTCCACGGCGAGCGGGCCCGGGGATGCGAGCACCGGCGTGCACCAGCCACCCGCGCACGGCAGCTCCTGCCGACGCAACCCGACGCTGGCCTTCAACCACATGCGCTCGCCGTCGACGAGGGCGAGCCACGCGAGCGGGAAGCCCGTGAGCTGCTGCGCCAGTGCCACGGCCGAGTCGAAGCAAGGCTCGGGGGACGTGTCCAGGATGCGCAACTCGCGCAACAGATCCGTGCGTTTGGCGACTGCGTCAGGGGCGGCGGTGGACATGACGGAGGTCAAGGATGCGGCGCCGCAGACCGTCTGACCGAAGCCGGACGCCCGACTGTCGAGGGGCGCTGGCATGGCTGCCGAGGGCCGACACGCGTGCGGCGCCGGTAAGACGCGCACTATAAGGCCAGGTCATTCCCCGCAGCTCTCGGGGCTTGTCAGCATGCGGGAATAATGGGTGGATGGATCATCCTCAGGCCCTGACCCTCGATCTGGACGACACGCTGTGGCCGGTGTGGCCGGCGATCGTCCGCGCCGAAGCGCGGCTGCACGAATGGCTGCTCGTGCATGCTCCGGCGACCGCCGCGCGCTTCGACGCGGCGGCGCTGCGGCGGTTGCGCGACGAGGTGGCCGCGCGCCACCCGCAGTGGGGCCACGATCTCAGCCGCATTCGCATCGAGAGCCTCCGGTTGGCCTTGCAGCAATCCGGGGAGGATGCGGCTTTGGCCGAGCGCGGCTTCGAGGTGTTCTTCGCGGCGCGCCAGGAGGTGGACTTGTTCTCGGACGTGGCCGATGCCCTGGCCCGGCTCGCCACGCGGTTTCCGCTCGTGGCGGTCACCAACGGCAATGCGCAGCTCGAGCGCATCGGCCTGGCGCGCTGGTTCCGCGGCAGCGTGACCGCCCGGGGATTCGGCGTCGGCAAGCCCGATCCGCGGATCTTCCACGAGGCCTGCCGGCGCCTGGGCGTGCCGCCGGCGCAGACGCTGCACGTGGGCGACGATCTCGTGCTCGACGTCGAGGGTGCGTTGAACGCCGGCTTGCGAGCCGCTTGGGTCGCGCGGCCCGAGATCCATCCCGAGCCGGCGCGGCCGCCTGCCGGCACCCATCATGTGGTGCGCTCGCTGGCCGAGCTGGCCGACGCCCTGGGGGTTTGACCGGCGCACCCCTGAATTCGGCCGGGCGGGCAGGGGCCTCCTCCTGTGGCCCGCTCCATCGCCTCTATTGGGATGCGATGATCTCGAAGTGGAGCAGGGCCGAGCGGGGGTCGGCGGGGGCGCCCCCCAAACCGATCAGGCCGCTGCCGTGCAGCGTGCAAGTCGCCCGCCGCAGCACCACGGTTTCCGGGTTGCCCGTGAAGCGCACGAAGGTGCCGTTGCTGCTCTGATCGGTCAGGTGGAAGTGGCCCGAGTGCCACTCGATGCGCGCGTGCGAGCGCGAGACCCTCGAATTGTCGACGCAGAAGGCACATTCCGGGCTGCGGCCGATCAGCACGGGCATGCTGTGGCTGCCGAACACCGTGCCCGGCGTCTCGTCCAGGGCGAGGCGGATGCCCTCGGAGACGGGGGGATCGGCGAAGTCGGTGAACAGGGTGGACGGAGCCGCATCGTCGCGGCCAAGCTCCAGGCGGTACACCCGGCACGGCTCGACGCGACCCCGCAGGTGCAGCTTCTCCAGGCTCTTGAAGCGCCGGCGGTCGTCGGCGCGCAGGCGCTCGTACACCGATTCGGTGATGAGCACCTCGTTGTCGCCCGCATGGTCGAGAAGGCGGGCTGCGACGTTCACCGCGTCCCCGAAGCAGTCGCCGTCCACCTCGACGATCTCGCCGTGTGCCGCAGTGATGTACAGGCACAGCGCCGTCGCCCCCGAGGGCGAGCCGGTGACGATGCGCCGCAACGACTCCTGCATCTCATAGGCGGCATTCACGGCGCGCCAGGGCTTGGCGAACACGGCCATGAGACCGTCCCCGAGGGTCTTGACGACCGCGCCCTCGTGCTTGGCGACCACCTGCGACAGCAGTCCCACGGTGCGCGTGACGACCTCGGCCGCCTGCGTGTTCCCCAGCGAACCATAGAGGCCGGTACTGCCGCGCAGGTCGGCAAACATCACCGTACGGTCGCGTGCAAGGGGCATCGTCGGAGCGGGGGAACGAAACGATCGAGCGGAGTCGGACGCGACGAGTGTAGCTTGCAGCCCCCGAAAGAGAAACGGCCCGCACCCCTTGGGATGCGGGCCGCCTGCGGGTCCCTCAGGGGCACTTCTCGAAACCTCCCTCCCCCTTGCAGCCCGTGAGCCGGCATGATGTCGCCCATGATCACCCCGCGCATCAAGCCCTCGTCTTTGTGGCGTCACCAGCCTGGCGCTGACCTGTTCGTGCAGGACCAGCGCCAAGCCAAGCTCGGCGGCTTCATCGCCAACCTGGCAGCAATGGACGAACTGATCGACTTCGCGGCCATTGCCGCCCGGGTCGACACCGCCTGCCCTCGCGCTGACCGTAGCAAAGGCGGGCGCCCGCCGTACCCCACCGAGGTGATGGTGCGGCTGCTGTTCATCCAGTCGCTGTACAACCTCAGCGACGAGGACTGCGAGTACCAGGTGCTGGACCGCATGAGCTTCCAGCACTTCTGCCGCCTGGACGGAGCACTGCACATCCCCGATGCGCGCACGCTGTGGAGTTTCAAGCAGCGCTTGGCCCAAGGCGGTCTGGGCGGCCGCGCTATCTTCGAGGCGGTGAGCCTGCAGTTGCAGCAGCACGGCTACATCCCGCGCGGCGGGCAGATCGTGGATGCCAGCATCGTGCAGGCACCGCTCACCCAGGCGAACAAGGACGAGCGCGAAGCGCTCAACGAAGGCCGCAGGCCCGAGGGCTGGAATGCCAAGCGGCTGCAGCACACCGACCGCGACGCGCGCTGGACCAAGAAGCACGGCAAGAGCTTCTACGGCTACAAGGTGCACGCCAACGCGGACGCGCGCTACAAGCTGATCCGCCGGGCGAAGGTCACGCCGGCCAACGCCGACGACGGCCAGACGCTCAAGGAGGTGCTGGACCGCGCCAACACCGGCGCGCGGCTGCTGGCCGACCGAGGCTACGACGCGCAGACCAACCGCCAGTTGCTGCAGGCCCACGGGCTGCGCGACGGCATCGCGCGGCGTGCCAAGCCCGGGCAGGAGCGGCGCGTGCGACTGGACGCGCGCAACAAGGCGATCAACCGCGTCCGCGCCAGAGGCGAACATGTGTTCGCCGGCCTCGAGCAGTTGGGCGGCAAGTGCGTGCGGGCGATGACGCTGGCGAGAAACGAACTGGCGATCCTGCTGAAGTGCGCGGCGTACAACGCCAAGCGGCTGGTCTGGCTGGTGCGCCATGACCCGTGCGGGTGTGCGCGATGAAGGGAGAGGTGCGCCCGCAGAGCCTGCAAACGCAGTTTTGCAGGGCCTCGGGCGCCCGCCAAGGCTGCGATGACGGGGCCTGAGCGGCACCGAGAACCCCGAACTGAACGACGCGAGCGCCCTCATGCCGGTTCAGCCTTCGGAAATGGGGTTATGCGAAGTGCCCTCAGGTCAGAGGTCGTCCAGATACGTGCGCAATTTGTGGCTGCGCCGCAAATCGCGTCGCCGCACGGCGGCTGCCCGCTGTCGCGAGCCCCGTATCCGGCCAACCTCAAAGGTTGTCCAGATGCGTGCGCAATTTGTGGCTGCGCCGCAAATCGCGTCGCCGCACGGCGGCTGCTCGCTGTCGCGAGCCCCGTATCCGGCCAACCTCAAAGGTTGTCCAGATGCGTGCGCAATTTGTGGCTGCGCCGCAAATCGCGTCGCCGCACGGCGGCTGCTCGCTGTCGCGAGCCCCGTATCCGGCCAACCTCAGAGGTTGTCCAGATACGTGCGCAATTTGTGGCTGCGCCGCAAATCGCGTCGCCGCACGGCGGCTGCTCGCTGTCGCGAGCCCCGTATCCGGCCAACCTCAAAGGTTGTCCAGATACGTGCGCAATTTGTGGCTGCGCCGCAAATCGCGTCGCCGCACGGCGGCTGCTCGCTGTCGCGAGCCCCGTATCCGGCCAACCTCAAAGGTTGTCCAGATACGTGCGCAATTTGTCCGAGCGGCTGGGGTGCTTGAGTTTGCGGATGGCCTTGGCTTCGATCTGGCGAATCCGCTCGCGCGTCACGTCGAACTGCTTGCCGACTTCCTCCAGGGTGTGGTCGGTGCTCATCTCGATGCCGAAGCGCATACGCAGCACCTTCGCTTCGCGGGGGGTCAGGGAGTCGAGGATCTCCTTCACCACCTCGCGCAAACCGGCCTGCATGGCGGCGTCGACCGGTGCCACGCTGTTGGTGTCCTCGATGAAATCGCCCAGGTGCGAATCGTCGTCGTCGCCGATCGGGGTCTCCATGGAGATCGGCTCCTTGGCGATCTTCATGATCTTGCGGACCTTGTCCTCGGGCATGTCCATCTTCTCGGCCAGCGTCGGCGCGTCCGGCTCGTAGCCGAACTCCTGCAAGTGCTGGCGCGAGATGCGGTTCATCTTGTTGATCGTCTCGATCATGTGAACCGGGATGCGGATCGTGCGGGCCTGGTCGGCGATCGAGCGCGTGATGGCCTGGCGGATCCACCACGTTGCATACGTCGAGAACTTGTAGCCGCGGCGGTACTCGAACTTGTCCACCGCCTTCATCAGGCCGATGTTGCCTTCCTGGATGAGGTCGAGGAACTGCAGGCCGCGGTTGGTGTACTTCTTCGCGATCGAGATCACCAGGCGCAGGTTGGCCTCGATCATCTCGCGCTTGGCCTCGCGCGACGCCGCCTCGCCCTCGTTCATGCGCTTGTTGATCTGCTTGAGATCCTCGAGCGGCACCACGGCGCGCGCCTGGATGTCGACCAGCTTTTGCTGCAGCTCCTGGATGGCGGGCAGGTTGCGGCGCAGCACCTCGCTGTAGGGCTTGCCGGCCGCGGCCTCCTTTTCGGCCCATTGCAGGTTCAGAGCGTTGGGCGGGAAGGCCTTGATGAAGTGCTCCTGCGGCATGCCGCACTTGTCCACGACGATCTTGCGGATCTCGCGCTCGTAGCGGCGCACGTCGTCGACCTGCGAGCGCAGGATGTCGCACAGCTTCTCGATCGTCTTGACCGTGAAGCGGATGGTCATGAGCTCCTGCGAGATCGCTTCCTGCGCCTTGTTGTAGGCCGGCGACCTGTAGCCGTCCTTCTCGTAGGCGCGGCGCATCTTGTCGAAGTGGACGGCGAGCTGGTCGAACTTCTGCAGCGCCTGGTTCTTCAGCTCCTCGAGCTTCTTGGTCAGGGCCTTGCTGCCGCCGTTGCCGTCGTCGTCCTCTTCCTCGTCGAACTCGTCGAAGTCCTCCTCGGCCACGTAGTCGTCGGCCTCGTCCTCGGAGACGAAGCCGTCCACCACCTCGGAGATCTGCAACTCACCGGAGCGGATGCGCTCGGCCATCTGCAGGATCTCGGCAATGGTGGTGGGCGAGGCCGAGATGGCCAGCATCATGTCCTGCAGGCCCTTCTCGATGCGCTTGGCGATCTCGATCTCGCCCTCGCGGGTCAGCAGCTCGACCGAGCCCATCTCCCGCATGTACATGCGCACCGGGTCGGTCGTGCGGCCGAACTCGGAATCGACGGTGGACAGTGCGGCTTCGGCTTCCTCCTCGGCCTCTTCCTCGGTCGCGGTGGTCGTCGTGCCGCCGGAGATCAGCAGCGTGGCCGCGTCGGGCGCCTGCTCGTAGACGGCGATGCCCATGTCGTTGAGCATGGACACGATGGCGTCCATGATCTCGGCCTCGGCCAGCTTCTCGGGCAGGTGGTCGTTGATCTCCGCGTGGGTGAGGAAGCCCCGCGTCTTGCCCATCTTGATGAGGGTCTTGAGCTCCTGGCGGCGCTTGTTGACCTCATCTTCGGTGAGGGTGGTCTCGTCCAGGCCGAACTCGCGCATCAGCGCGCGCTCCTTCGCGCGGCTGACCTTCATTCGCAGGGGCTTGGCCTTGGGCTTGTCTTCCTCGGCGGCCTCGTCGACTTCGACCTCGGGCTCGGCTTCCTCGAGATCGGCCTCGATGTCCGCGAAATCCTCGTCCTCGAAGTCGGCTTCGCCCGCGGCCTTCTTGTTGGTGGTCGCGGCTTTCGGCTTGCGCCCACGCTTGGCCTTGGCCTTGCCCTCGTCGGCGTCGGCCTTGGCGGCACGGGCCGGCTTCGCCGCCTTGTCGACGGCCTTGTCGGCGGCGGCCTTGGCAGCGGGCTTGGTCCTGTCTTCCTTGGCCGCCACGGCCTTGGTCGTCTTCTTCTCTTCGGTCTCGACGGCCTTGTTCGCCTTGGCGGTCTTGGCAGGGGCGCTCTTCTTCGCGGTCATGCGGTTCCTCGGATGGTCTGGGCTCTGGCGGCCGGCACGACCGGCGGGCGACCCCCGGACAAAGCGGGTCGCCGGCAGGCGTCGGGCAGGCAAGAACGAGCCGCGCTCGCTCGTATGCCAGATGGGGCCGAATGGCCCCGGCTCAAGCGGCGGCTATGGTGGGCAAGCTGCGTGGACATCGTTCGAGGTCAGCCCTGGCGGGGTCGGTGGCCAAGTGTCGTATCCCTCGTCGAAGGGTGGCCGGGGTCCGCAGGCGCTGGTGTCACTCTTGCCGCGTGCAATAAACATTCCATTATCCGCGTAACGGCTTGTCCAGTCAAGAAATTCTTGTGTCACGGCGCCGGCGCGGCGTCACCCATGGCCCGGCGTCACCGTGGCCCGGCCCCCGGCAGGCCCTGGGCAGGGGGCGGTCTCCTACCGGCCGGCCGACAGCGACCGTTGCATGCCCTCCAGGTGAGCCTTGCGCGTGCGGATGCGTTCCATCACTTCGGCATAGGCCCCGATCCGGGCGGGGTCCGTGGCGAGCCGCTGGGCGAGTTCCTGGTCCGCCGCGAGGTGCATCTTGTCGAGCAGGACGCGCAGTTCCAGGCGCTGCAACTCCTCGGTCGGCTGCTCGGAGGCCAGGGTGTCCTCGACCAGCCGGCGCGCCAGGGGCTCGAACGGCTGGTCGGCCAGCGCCTCGCGCACGGCGGACCACGGTTGCGGCCCGTGCTCCATCACTTGCTGCTCGATCCAGCGGAACAAGGGGCCGTGCGGGGCGGGCAGTTCGCCGAGCAGGCGGTGATCCTCCGCGGTCAGGAGTTCCCACCAGCCGGTGTGCTCGAGCAGCATCCGGCCGGCCCAGTCGGCCGGGGTGGCGGGCGAGCGCTTGGGGCGGCCGCCCGCCGGGGGGGTGGGCACGCGCCGCGGCTGGGGCGTCTGCGCGGCCCAGGCCTCGTGCTCGGCCGGTGCCCGAGCGGCAGGGCGCCGGGGGGCAGCGGGGGATGCGTCCCACAGGGCGAGGACGTCCGCGGCCTGCATGTCGGCGCGCGCCGCGATGGCCGAGACCAGCTGGCGCTTGAGCGCGCCCTCGGGCAATTGGCTCCACAGTGGGCGGGCGGCCGCCAGCATGTGCGAGCGGCCTTCCAGCGTGGAAAGGTCGCAATCGGAGGCGGCCTGTTCGATCAGCTGGACGGACAAGGGGACCGCCTGTTGGACCTGGGACTCGAAGGCGGCCGCGCCGTGCGCACGGATGAAGGAGTCGGGGTCGTGCTCGGGCGGCAGGAAGAGGAAGCGCACCGAGCGCGTGTCCTGTGCATGGGGGAGCGCGGCCTCCAGCGCCCGGGCCGCCGCCTTGCGGCCCGCCGCATCGCCGTCGAAGCTGAAGACGATCGCGTCGGTGAAGCGGAACAGCTTTTGCACGTGCTCGGCGGTGCAGGCGGTGCCCAGCGTGGCCACGGCGTTCTCGAATCCGTGCTGCGCCAGCGCAACGACGTCCATGTAGCCCTCGACCACCAGCGCGTAGCCCTTCGTGCGCAGGGCGCCGCGCGCCTCGTACAGCCCGTAGAGCTCGCGCCCCTTGACGAATACCGGCGTCTCGGGCGAGTTGAGGTACTTGGGCTCGCCTTGGTCCAGCACGCGGCCGCCGAAGCCGATCACCTCGCCCTTGACGTTGCGGATCGGGAACATGATGCGGTCGCGGAAGCGGTCATAGCGCCGCGGCGGCTCCTCTTCGGCGTGGACGATGACGAGCCCGGCTTCTTCCAGCACCGGGTCGTCGTAGCGGGGGAAAACGGCGGACAAACCGTGCCAGCCGGCCGGGGCGTACCCCAGGGCGAAGCGGGCGGCGATCTCTCCCGTCAGGCCCCGGCCCTTGAGGTAGTCGATTGCGCGGGAGGTGGCCTTGAGTTGCCGGCGGTAGTGCCGGGCAGCACGGTCGAGCGCCTCGGTCAGCGTGGTGTGCCGCTCGCGCGCCTGCGCGGCTTCGGCGCGCTGCTGCGGCGTGCGCTCGTCCTGCGGCACTTGCAGCCCGTGCTGATGCGCCAGTTCCTCGACCGCCTCGACGAAACCGAGCCCGCCATGCTCCATCAGGAAGTCGATGGCATTGCCGTGGGCTCCGCAGCCGAAGCAGTGGTACGTTTGCCGGGTGGGGCTGACGATGAAGCTCGGTGTCTTCTCGCCGTGGAAGGGGCACAGGCCCTTGTAGTTGATGCCGGCCTTCTTGAGCGTGACGTAGCGCCCGACGAGTTCGACGATGTCGGTGCGGGCGAGCAGGTCTTGCTTGAAGGCGGGTGGGATCACGGGTGAAGTCTACCGTCGGGCCGCCGTGAGCTCGTGGCTGCGGCAGGCACGCGGCCGGCTGTCCTCGGGGCACGGGCTCGCCCCGCCCGCCCGAAACCACTGCGCGCGCCGGCCGGCGTGCGCAGGGCCCACGCGGGCTCAGTCCCCCATCACGATGCCCTCGCGGCGCGGGTCGGCGCCACCGAACCAGCCCGTGGGCGTGCGCTGGATGGCTTGCAGGCCGCTGGTCATGTCCATCTCGCGGATCTCGTGGCCGCGGGCCTTGAGGGCCTCCAACGTCTCGGCGGGGAAACGCTTGTTCTCCAGCAGCGTCGGGCCGTTGGTGGAGCCGAAGTTGGGCAGGCTGATGGCCTGCTGGGCGTTGAGCCCCCACTCCAGCGTGCCGAGCAGCGTCTTGGCGGTGTAGTGGATGATGAGCGCGCCGCCCGGCGAGCCGGCACTCATCACCAGCCGCCCCGAGGCCTTGTCGAAGACGAGCGTGGGGCTCATGCTGGAGCGGGGTCGCTTGCCCGCCTGCACCCGGTTGGCGATGGGCCGGCCTTGGGCGTCGGCCGGCGCCAGCGAGAAGTCGGTGAGTTCGTTGTTCAGCAGGAAGCCGCGCACCATCTGGCGGGAGCCGAACTGGTCCTCGATGGTGGTGGTCATCGCCACCGCCTGGCCGTGGGCATCGACGATGGAGATGTGCGAGGTGCCGTACTCGGGCTGCTCGGCCTGCGGCGCATGGGCGGCGGGCGCCATGCCCGGCCGGCCGGGCTGGGCTTGCTTCATGGACTGCGCGCCGATGAGCGAGGCGCGCTGGCGCAGGTAGGCCGGATCGAGCAGGCTGTACCAGCTGCCCGCTGGCGGGGCGACGAAATCCGGGTCCGCGACGTACTGGGCGCGGTCGGCGAAGGCCAGGCGGGCGGCCTCGGTGTAGTAATGCAGGAAGTCGGCGCTCGGCAGACCGTCCTTCAGCGGCGCGACGGGGGGCGTGTGCTGCAGGATGCCCAGCATCTGCGCGATGGCGATGTGGCCCGACGACGGCGGAGGAAAGCCGCACAGCCGGTACTGCTTCCAGTCCGAGCACATGGGCTCGCGCTTCTTGGCTTGGTAGCGCGCCAGGTCCTCCTCGGTCATCGTGCCCGGGTTGGTGGGATGGTTGCGCACCTTGGCGACGATGTCGCGCGCGATGGGGCCGCGATAGAACGCGTCGGCGCCCTGCGTGGCGATCTGGCGGAAGACCTCGGCCAGCGCGGGATTCCGCACCACCATGCCCACATCGCGCGGGTCGCCGTCGGGCTTGTAGAAATAGCGCGCCGCGGCCTCGTCCTTGCGCAGGTGCTGCTCGTTGCGCAGCAGCCCGTACAGCCTCGGGCTCACCTTGAAGCCGCCTTCTGCGAGTTGGATGGCCGGCTCGAAGAGCTTGGCCCAGGGCAGGCGACCGTGCTCGCGGTGGGCCGACTCGAGCATGCGCAGCGTGCCGGGCACGCCCACCGAGCGGCCGCCCACCACGGCGTCGTAGAAGGCCATGGGTGTGCCGTCGGGCTTGAGGAAGAGCTTCTCGTCGGCGGCGGCCGGGGCCGTCTCGCGGCCGTCGTAGGCCTGCACGCGCCGGCCGTCCCAGTGCAGCAGGAAGGCGCCCCCGCCGATGCCGCTCGATTGCGGCTCCACGAGCGTGAGCACCATTTGCACGGCAACGGCCGCATCGACGGCGGAGCCGCCCGCCTTGAGCACCTGGTAGCCGGCATCGGTGGCCAGCGGGTTGGCCGCCGCGACGGCGAAGCTGCGCGCGGACCAGCCGGGCTTGTCGACGTAGCCGGTGGTGGCCTCGGGCTGCTCGGGGGCCTTGTACGCGAAGTCGCGCGGCGCGGTAGAGGCGCAAGCGGCGAGCAGGGCCGCCAGCGCGGCGGCGGCGATCCAGGGCGAGGGGGTGCGGCGCGTCCTGCGCGGCGCTAGGCGGCTGGTGTCGGACACAGGGGCTCCTCCAGGTGCGGTGCACCCGCCGGGGCAGGCCGCCGGCGAGGCGCGAATGCGGGCACTTTAGCGAGGAGCCCCGGTCGCCTCAATGGGGATTCGAAACAAGCCGTGGGCGCGGGCCGCGTGGCCGACTGGATCCATCCGGCACACCCGGCCCGCCCGGCTCGTTACTTGGGCTGCATGCGGATGGCGCCGTCCAGGCGGATCACTTCGCCGTTGAGCATCTCGTTGGTGATGATCTGGTGCACCAGCTTGGCGTAGTCCTCCGGGCGGCCCAGGCGCGAGGGGAAGGGCACGCTGGCGGCCAGCGCGTCTTGCACCTCCTTGGGCATGGAAAAGAGCATCGGCGTGCCGAAGATGCCCGGGGCGATGGTCATGTTGCGGATGCCGTTGCGGGCGAGGTCGCGCGCGATGGGCAAGGTCATGCCCACCACGCCGCCCTTGGAGGCCGAGTAGGCGGCTTGGCCGATCTGGCCGTCGAACGCGGCGACCGACGCGGTGGAGATCAGCACGCCGCGCTCGCCGGTGGGCTCGGGCTCGTTCTTGCACATGGCCTCGGCGGCCAGCCGGATCATGTTGAAGGTGCCGATGAGGTTGACGGTGATGACCTTGGTGTAGAGGTCCAGCGGGTGCGCGCCGTCCTTGCCGACCGTCTTGGCCGCGGGGGCGATGCCGGCGCAGTTGACCAGGCCCACCAACTTGCCCAGCTCCAGCGCCTTGGCCACGGCAGCCCGGCCGTCGGCTTCGCTGGCCACGTCGCACTTGACGAACGCCCCTCCGATCTCGCGGGCGACCGCTTCGCCACGCTCGACCTGCAGGTCGGCCACCACGACCTTGCCGCCTTCGCGCGCGAGCATGCGGGCCGTGCCTTCGCCCAGACCGGAGGCGCCGCCCGTGACGATGAAAACCTTGCCCTGGATGTCCATGCCTGCTCCTTCTTGGAAAGGGGGAAAAGGGGCGGCGTCCGCAGAGGCCTGCTGCGCACGCCGCCGTTTGACGTTGACGTAAACGTCAAATTGTCGCCCAAACGCGGGCCTCGCGGCGCAAGCGAGGGCGGCCCGAAACCCTCGGGAAAACCATGACTCCTCCCCCCAGAAAAGTCTTTGACCTCCAAATACTTGAGGTCTAAAGTATCACCATGCATGGAGGCTTGACGCCATGAAGATCGTTTGCATCGGTGGAGGCCCGGCGGGCCTGTACTTCGCGCTGCTGATGAAGAAAGCCGACCCGGCGCACGACATCACGGTGATCGAGCGCAACCGCCCGTATGACACCTTCGGCTGGGGTGTGGTGTTCTCGGATCAGACGCTGGGCAACCTGCGGGCGGCGGACGAGCCGACGGCCACCGCGATCCTCGATGCCTTCAACCACTGGGACGACATCGAGGTCAACATCCGCGGCCACAAGATCCGCTCCGGGGGGCACGGCTTCTGCGGCATCGGCCGCAAGCGGCTGCTCAACATCCTGCAAGCCCGCTGCGAGGAGCTGGGCGTCGAGCTGGTGTTCGAGACGGAGGTGGCCAGCGACGAGGAGTTCCCCGACGCCGACCTCATCATCGCCTCCGACGGCCTGAACAGCCGCATCCGGCAGAAGTACGCGGCGGTGTATCAACCCGACATCGACGTGCGCCGGTGCCGCTTCGTCTGGCTGGGCACGCACAAGCTCTTCGAGGCCTTCACCTTCGCCTTCGAGGAGACCGAGTGGGGCTGGTTCCAGGCCCATGCCTACCGCTTCGACGCCGACACCTCCACCTTCATCGTCGAAACGCCCGAGGAGGTCTGGCTGAAGGCGGGGCTCGACCAAATGACCAAGGAAGAGTCGATCGCGTTCTGCGAGCAGCTCTTCGCCAAGTACCTCGACGGCCACGCCTTGATGTCGAACGCGGCGCACCTGCGCGGGTCGGCGCAGTGGATCAAGTTCCCGCGCGTGATCTGCAAGACCTGGGTGCACCACAACGGCCGTGCGCCGGTCGTGCTGATGGGCGACGCGGCGCACACGGCTCACTTTTCCATCGGCTCGGGCACCAAGCTGGCCTTCGAAGACGCGATCGAGCTGGCGCGATGCATGGAGCGGCAACGCGGCGACCTGAACGCCGCGCTGCGCGAGTACGAGGCGGTGCGCAGCGTCGAGGTGCTCAAGATCCAGAACGCCGCGCGCAACTCGACGGAGTGGTTCGAGAACGTGCGCCGCTATGTCGACCTGCCTCCGCAGCAGTTCGCCTACTCGCTGCTCACGCGCAGTCAGCGCATCAGCCACGAGAACCTGCGGCTGCGCGATCGCGGTTATGTGGAACGCTACGAGGACTGGTGGGCCGAGCGCAGCGGTGCGCAGCGGCGGCCCGGGGCGCGCCCGATCCCGCCGATGTTCACGCCCTACCAGGTGCGCGGCACGCGGCTCAAGAACCGCGTGGTCGTCTCGCCGATGGCGCAGTACTCGGCCACCGACGGCATTCCGGGCGACTTCCATCTGGTGCACCTGGGCGCGCGGGCCATGGGCGGCGCGGGCCTGGTCTTCGCCGAGATGACCTGCGTCTCGCCCGATGCGCGCATCACCCCTGGCTGCCCCGGGCTGTGGAACGACCTTCAGCGCGACGCGTGGAAGCGCATCGTCGACTTCGTGCACACCCACACCGACGCCAAGATCGGGATGCAGTTGGGCCACGCGGGCGCCAAGGGCTCGACCAACGCGCCCTGGGACGGCGACGGGGCCGACCGGCCGCTGCCGGCAGGCAACTGGCCCTTGCTCTCGGCCTCGGCCGTGCCTTACCTCGACGACGGCCCCGTGCCTCGGCCGATGACGCGGCAGGACATGGATCGCGTGAAGGCCGACTTCGTCGCCGCGGCGCGCCGGGCCGCCGAAGCGGGCTTCGACTGGCTCGAGTTGCACTGCGCTCACGGCTACCTGCTGTCGGCCTTCATCTCGCCGCTCACCAACCGGCGCACCGACGAGTACGGGGGCTCGCTGGAGAACCGGCTGCGCTACCCGCTGGAGGTCTTCCGTGCCATCCGGGCCGTGTGGCCCGAGCACCTGCCGATGTCGGTGCGCGTGTCGGCACACGACTGGGTCGAAGGCGGCATCACGCCGGACGACGCCGTCGAGATCGCTCGCGCGTTCAAGGCCGCGGGCGCCGACATGATCGATTGCTCCTCGGGCCAGGTGAGTGCCCACCAGAAGCCGGTCTACGGCCGCATGTACCAGACGCCGTTCGCCGATCGCATCCGCAACGAGGCCGGCATCCCGACGATCGCGGTGGGTGCCATCTCCGAGGCCGACCACGTCAACAGCATCATCGCGGCGGGGCGGGCGGATCTTTGCGCGATCGCACGGCCGCACCTGGCCAACCCGGCGTGGACCTTGATGGAGGCGGCCAAGATCGGCTACTTCGATCTCGATTGGCCCAAGCAGTACCGCTCCGGCAAGACGCAGCTCGAGCGCAACCTCGAGCGCGAGAAGGCCGCGGCCGCCCAAACGGCGGGGCTGTCGGCCTTGCAGCAGGCCAACCTGGCGCTGGGAGTGTGAGCGGTGGCAGCACAGGGCGCATCACTCGAGGGATTGCACGTCGTGGTGACCGGTGCCTCGCGCGGCATCGGCGCCGAGATCGCGCAGGCCCTGGCGGGCGAGGGGGCACGCGTGACGGTGATGGGGCGGTCGCTCGACGCCTTGCAAACCCTCGCGGCCGGCCTGCCCGGTGCGGGCCACGCGGCCGTCGCCTGCGACGTCACGGATGCCGACTCGGTGGCCGGCGCCTTCGAGGCCGCCCGCCGGCAGGGCGGCCCGGTGGCCGTCCTCGTCAACAACGCCGGGCAGGCGCAAAGCGCGCCGCTGGCCAAGACGTCGCTCGCGCTGTGGCAGCAGATGCTGGCCGTCAACCTGACGGGGGCCTTTCTGTGCAGCCAGGCGGCGGCACCGGACATGCTCGCCGCCCGCTGGGGGCGCATCATCAACATCGCGAGCACGGCCGGGCTCAAGGGCTATGCCTACGTGTCGGCCTACACGGCGGCCAAGCACGGCGTGGTGGGCCTGACGCGCTCGCTCGCGCTCGAGTTCGCCCGCAAGGGCGTCACCGTCAATGCCGTGTGCCCCGGCTACACCGAGACCGACATCGTGCGTGCGAGCATCGAGCGCATCGTCGCCACCACGGGGCGCACTGCCGAACAGGCGCGCGCCGAGCTGGAGGCGAGCAATCCGCAGGGGCGCCTCGTCCAGCCGCAGGAAGTGGCCGATGCGGTGCGGTGGCTGTGCCGCCGCGAGGCCCAGTCCGTCACCGGCCAAGCCATCGCGGTGTGCGGCGGGGAGGTGATGTGAGATGAGCAGCACCAAGCGCGCCTCGTCCTCGCGGCCTTCTTCCTCGCGGGCTTCTTCGGTGCGGGCGTCGCCGAGCCTGCGCGCCGTGCCAATGCTGGACGACCACAGCATCGGCCACGAAGCCCGCGCCGCCTCCGACGACCACATGGCGCTCAAGCTGTGGCTGCGCATGCTCGCATGCACACAGCAGATCGAGACCGAGATCCGCCGCCGGCTGCGTGCGCGCTTCGGCATCTCGCTCGCACGCTTCGACTACCTGGCGCAACTGCACCGGCACCCCGAGGGGCTGCGCATGAACGCGCTGTCGCGCTACTTGATGGTCACCGGCGGCAGCATCACCGGGCTCACCGACGAGCTGGAAAAAGAAGGGCTCGTCGTGCGCGAAGCGGTGCCCGACGACCGGCGCGCGTTCCTGCTCAAGCTCACGCCGCGCGGGCGCCAGACGTTCGAGGCGATGGCCGAGGAGCACGAGTCCTGGGTCATCGAGTTCTTCTCGGACTTGCGGCTGGCCGATCGCAAGACGCTGTACGAGCTCCTGGGGCATCTCAGAGCACACATGGCCGCCCGACTGCTGCCCGAAGGCGGCAGCCGCGCGGCCCCTGGAGGTTGATCGATGAACGCACACACCGCCGACACCCCGCGTGTCGATCCGGCCCTTGCGGCGGGCAACACCACCACCTGCGCGGGCTACGCCGCACGGCACTTCGGCTGGCGCGTCGAGGACCGCGTCGGCGTCGTGACGCTCGACCGGCCCGAGCGCAAGAACCCCTTGACCTTCGACTCCTATGCGGAGCTGCGCGACCTGTTCGGGCGGCTCAAGTACGCGCAGGACGTGAAGGCCGTGGTGCTCACCGGCGCCGGCGGCAACTTCTGCTCGGGCGGCGACGTGCACGAGATCATCGGCCCCCTGATCCGCCTGGAGGCGCCGGAGCTGCTCATGTTCACGCGCATGACGGGCGATCTCGTCAAAACCATGCGAGCCTGTCCGCAACCCATCGTCGCCGCGGTGGACGGCGTGTGCGCCGGGGCCGGGGCGATCCTCGCGATGGCGAGCGACCTGCGTCTGGGCACGGCCCGCAGCAAGACGGCCTTCCTCTTCAACCGCGTCGGCCTGGCCGGTTGCGACATGGGGGCCTGCGCGATCCTGCCTCGCTTGATCGGCCACGGTCGCGCCAGCGAGCTGCTCTACACCGGCCGCTCCATGAACGGGGAGGAGGGCGAGCGCTGGGGCTTTTTCAACCGCCTGTGCGAGCCCGACCGCCTGCTGGGCGAGGCACTCGCCCTGGCCGGCGAGATCGCACGGGGGCCGACCTTCGCCAACGGCATCACCAAGACCATGCTGCACCAGGAGTGGAACATGGGGATCGACCAGGCCATCGAAGCCGAGGCGCAGGCGCAGGCCATCTGCATGATGACCGAGGACTTCTCGCGCGCCTACCACGCCTTCGTCGAGAAGCGCCGCCCCGTCTTCGAAGGCAACTGAGGAGCCCGCCATGGCCTTTGCGCCCGACCGGCCGTCTGCCCGAGTGCACGATCACCTGGGCTGGCCCTTCTTCGAGGACCGCCACCGCCAACTGGCGCGCGAGCTGGACGCCTGGGCCGCGCAACACGTGCCGGCCGACCATCCGCACGACGTGGACGCCGCCTGCCGCTCGCTGGTCCGCGCGCTGGGCGACGCCGGCTGGCTCACCCATGCCGTGGGCGGGCGGGCGTACGGGGGGGCGGTCGACGTGATCGACACCCGTGCGATCTGCCTGATCCGCGAGACGCTGGCGCGCTACTCGGGCTTGGCCGACTTCGCGTTCGCGATGCAGGGGCTGGGCTCGGGCGCGATCACACTCGCAGGCACCGACGCCCAGAAGGCCCGCTGGCTGCCCCGCGTCGCGCGCGGCGAGGCGATCGCCGCGTTCGCGCTGTCCGAGCCCGACGCCGGCTCGGACGTGGCGGCGCTGGCGTGCGAGGCGCGCGAGGAGGGCGACCACGTCGTGCTCGAGGGCGAGAAGACCTGGATCTCCAACGGCGGCATCGCCGATGTCTACGTCGTGTTCGCCCGCAGCGAACCGGCCGAGGCCAAGGGCTCCAAAGGCATCTCGGCCTACGTGGTCGAGGCGGGCACACCGGGGTTCGAGATCGCCGAGCGCATCGACGTCATCGCGCCGCACCCGCTCGCCCGACTGCGCTTTCGCCACTGCCGCATTCCTGCGGCGCAGCGGCTCGGGCAGCGCGGCGAAGGCTTCAAGATCGCCATGCGCACGCTGGACGTCTTCCGCACCTCGGTCGCGGCAGCGGCCCTCGGCTTCGCCCGGCGCGCGTTGGAGGAGGCCCTGCAACGCGCGACGACACGCCGGATGTTCGGCCAGACGCTCGCGGATTTCCAGCTCACCCAGGCCCGGCTGGCCCAGATGGCCACCACCGTCGACAGCGCTGCGCTGCTCACCTATCGCGCCGCGTGGCAGCGCGACCAGGGCCGCGCTGTCACGCGCGAAGCAGCCATGGCCAAGATGGTCGCCACCGAGGGAGCGCAGCAGGTCATCGACGCGGCCGTGCAGATCTGGGGTGGCCTGGGCGTCGTCAGTGGAATTCCCGTCGAGAGCCTGTACCGCGAGATCCGTGCGCTGCGGATCTACGAGGGGGCGACCGAAGTGCAGCAGCTCATCATCGCGCGCGAGCTGCTGAAGGACGTGCGCGCGTGATCGGAGGACGGCCATGAGTCTGAGTGCCCATGTCGACACCTTTGCCCGGGACCGGCTGCCGCCGCCCGAGTTGCAGCCCGAGTTCCTCTTCGAGCTGCCGGAGCTTCAGTTTCCCGAGCGGCTCAATTGCGCCACCGAGTTGCTGGACCGGCGCGTCGAGCGCGGCGAGGGCGAACGCCTGTGCATCCAGGCTCCGGGTGGCGTGCGCTGGACGTACCGTGACCTGCAGGCCCATGCCAACCGCATCGCGCGGGTGCTGGTGGAGGACATGGGCCTCGTGCCCGGCAATCGCGTCTTGCTGCGGTCGCCCAACAACCCCATGCTCGCCGCCTGCTGGTTCGCGGTGATGAAGGCCGGCGGCATCGCCGTGGCCACGATGCCCCTGCTGCGCGCGAAGGAGCTGGTGCACATCATCGACAAGGCCGAGATCTCTCACGCGCTGGCAGACCGGACACTGGCCGACGAACTGCAGGCGGCGGCCGCGCAGTGCAAGACGCTGCGCGAGGTGCGCTACTTCAACGACCCCTCGCCCGAGGGCCTGGAGGCCGCGATGGAGCGGCACCCGGCCGCCTTCGACAACGTGGACACGGCCGCCACCGACACCTGCATGCTGGCCTTCACCTCCGGCACCACCGGCACGCCCAAGGCCACGATGCACTTCCACCGGGACGTGATGGCCGTGTGTGCCTGCTGGCCGCGCCACGTGCTCAGGGCCTCGCCGGACGACGTCTTCATCGGCAGCCCGCCGCTCGCGTTCACCTTCGGCCTGGGCGGCCTGCTCTTGTTCCCCATGAGCATCGGCGCCTCGACCGTGCTGCTGGAGAAGGCCACGCCGCCCAACCTGGTGCAGGCCATCCCCGAGTTTCGGGCGACGGTGCTCTTCACCGCGCCCACCTCGTACCGGGCCATGGCCGCGCAGGCCGCCGAGCTGCGTATCGGCGCGCCGCACGGGGGCAGCCTGCGCAAGTGCGTGTCGGCCGGGGAGGCCTTGCCCGCCGCCACCCGCCAGCTGTGGAAGCAAGCCACCGGCATCGAGATGATCGACGGCATCGGCTCGACCGAGATGCTGCACATCTTCATCTCGGCCGACGAGGCGCACGCCCGCCCGGGCGCGACCGGCACCGTGGTGCCCGGCTACCGCGCCTGCGTGATGGACGAGGAGGGCCGCCCCGTGCCGCCCGGCACGGTCGGGCGCCTGGCCGTCAAGGGCCCCACCGGGTGCCGCTACCTCGCCGACGAACGGCAGCGCCAGTACGTGAAGGACGGCTGGAACTACACCGGCGACGCCTACTACATGGACGAGGACGGGTACTTCCATTACCAGTCGCGCACCGACGACCTGATCGTCTCGGCCGGCTACAACATCGGCGCGCCGGAGGTGGAGGACGCGCTGTTGCAGCACCCTGCGGTGGCCGAATGCGGTGTCATCGGCGTGCCCGACGAGGAGCGCGGGCAGATCGTCAAGGCCTTCGTCGTGCTGCGGGCCGGCCACGAGCCCTCCGACGCGCTGGTGCGCGAGCTGCAGGACTTCGTCAAGCAGACGATCGCGCCCTACAAGTACCCCCGAGCGATCGAGTTCCGCGCGAGCCTGCCGCGGACCGAGACCGGCAAGCTGCAGCGATTCAGGCTGCGCCAGGAACAACAGGCCCGCGCCTGAAGGCAGCGGGCAGCCCGGAGGACGTCCCATGACCCTGACCGTACTTCAACCCCCTGCCTGGCCCCGTCCCAAGGGCTATGCCAACGGTGTCGCCGCGCGCGGCCGCATGATCTTCGTCGCCGGCATGATCGGCTGGGACGCCGAGGGCCGCTTTCCCTCCGACGACCTGGCGGACCAGGTGCGCCAGGCGCTGTCCAACGTGATGGAAGTGCTCGAGGAAGGCGGCGCCTCGGGCGAGCACATCGTGCGCATGACCTGGTATCTCACCGACAAGCGCGAGTACCTGGCGCGTCAGAAGGAGATCGGTCGCATCTTCCGCGATCTGGTGGGCAGCTACAACGCGGCCATGACGGCGGTCGAGGTCTCGGCGCTGATCGAAGACCGCGCGAAGGTCGAGATCGAAGTCACTGCCGTGGTGCCCGACTGACCGGGTGGCCGCCCGCGCAGGATGAGCGCCCCCGCCGCAGGGGCCAACGACAAGGCCGCCCGAGGGCGGCCTTGCTTCGAGATCGGGCGAGGCGGCTTCAGCGCAGCGCCTCGAGCGCGCGCGCGGTGATCTCGTCCACGCTGCCCAGCCCGCTGATCTTGCGGTACTTGGGTGCACTCGGGTCGCCGCTGGCCGCCCACTGAGAGTAGTAGTCCACCAAGGGGCGCGTCTGGCTGTGATAGACGGCCAGGCGCTTGCGCACCGTCTCTTCCTTGTCGTCGTCGCGCTGGATCAGCTCCTCACCCGTCACGTCGTCCTTGCCGTCGACCTTGGGCGGATTGAACTTCACGTGGTAGGTGCGACCCGAGGCGGCATGCACGCGACGGCCGCTCATGCGCTCGATGATGGCCTCGTCCGGCACATCGATCTCCAGCACGTAGTCGATCTTGACGCCGGCGGTCTTCATCGCCTCGGCCTGCGGGATGGTGCGCGGAAACCCGTCGAACAGGAACCCCTGAGCGCAGTCGGGCTGGGCAATGCGCTCCTTGACCAGACCGATGATGATGTCGTCGCTCACCAGCCCGCCTGCGTCCATGACCTTCTTGGCTTCCAGCCCGAGCGGCGTGCCGGCCTTGACCGCGGCGCGCAGCATGTCGCCCGTCGAGATCTGCGGAATCCCGAACTTCTGGCAGATGAATGCGGCCTGCGTCCCCTTACCCGCGCCCGGCGCGCCCAACAAGATCAATCGCATGGGTTCCTCTGGAAGATTGAAAGGCTGGCGGCAGGGTCGGCCGAACGTGAAGTGCGGCACGCCCCGCGTCTGGTCGACGCGAGGATAACATGCGGTCCCCGGCGCGAGGCTTACGCGCTGCGGCGCTGGCTGCCGGGCGCAGGGCGAGCCTGCAGGAGCTCTCGCACGCGCACCAGGTCCTCCGGGGTGTCGACGCCCGGACCGGGGCGCAAGTTGGTCACGTGGACCGCGATGCGCTCCCCATGCCAGAGCACGCGCAACTGCTCCAGCGACTCCGTCGCCTCCAGCGGGCTCCGGGCCAGGCTCGGGAAGCGGCGCAGGAAGCCCGCGTGGTAGCCGTAGATGCCGATGTGCCGCAGCGGGGCCGGCTGCGGCAGGCCGGTGATGCCGCCCGCGTTGCCGTCGCGCCACCACGGGATCGGCGCACGAGAGAAGTACAGCGCCCGCCCGGCCTGGTCGCACACGACCTTGACGACGTTGGGGCTGATGAATTCGGCCACGTCGTCGATGGGATGGGCGGCGGTGCTCATCACGCAGCCCAAGCACCGGTTGAGCACGTCGGCGCAGGCGTCGATGAGCGCCGGCTCGATCAGCGGCTCGTCGCCTTGCACGTTGACGACGATGTCCCCGCCGTCCAGCCCCAGTTGCTCGCACGCCTCGGCGAGCCGGTCGCTGCCGGTGGGGTGATCCCGGCGCGTCAGCAGCGCTTCGACGCCGTGGGCCCGGCAGGCGTCCACGATGCTCGCGTCGTCGGCCGCGACCACCACACGCCGCGCGCGGCTCTTGCGGGCCTGCTCGGCCACGCGCACCACCATGGGCACGCCGGCGAGGTCCGCCAGCGGCTTGTTGGGCAGTCGGGTCGAGGCGAGCCGCGCAGGGATGAGCACGGTGAAGGTCACTGGACGACCCTCCCGTCACTGCATGAGCCCCATCCGAAGGCAGGGCGGGCGCCGCCTGCGGGCCGACGGGCGGCCGCGCTCATGCGCCACCTTCCTGCGTCGCCGCGGGGCGATCGGCGCTCGCCGGGGGCGGCGCATTCAGGTCGCGCGCCTCCGACTCCAGCATCACCGGGATGCCGTCGCGCACTGGAAAGGCGAGGTGATCGGCCCGGCAGATCAGTTCGTGCGCTTCGCGGTCGTGCTCCAGCGGGCCCTTGCACACTGGGCAAACGAGCAATTCGAGCAGGCGGGTGTCCATCAATCGTGTCCTTGTCGCTTGGGGCGCGCAGCCAGGCCCTTGTCTCGCAGCAGGTCGTCCAGCGCGGCGAAGAACCGGGGGTCGGGGCGCAAGTCTAGCGCCACCACGTGCACGCGCGGGTCGGCGCAGCGGTCGAGCTTGACGGCGTCCTTTTCCGTCACGAGCACGACGTCGCCGCGCCAGTCCTGCCACGGCCAGCCGTGCGCGTAGTCGTGATGATCGGGCAGAGGCAGCTGCTCGAAGGTAAGCCCTTGTGCCTGCAACATCGAGAAGAAGCGCTGCGGGTGCGCGACGCCGGCGGCGGCCAGCACGCGCGCGCCGTGCAGCGCGGCCCAATCGACTTGGCCCTCGGGCGAGCCGCGGCGCCAGCTCGCCAGAGGCACGGGGCGTGCGAGCGTGCGCGTGGTCGGATACCCGGGGCGGGCGGTGGAAGGGGCCGGGGCGTTGTAGAGGACGAGATCGGCCTCGCGACGGGGGCTGTCGCGCAAAGGGCCGGCGGGCAGGTACCAGCCGTTGCCCGTGCCCCGCTCGTCGAAGACGAGGATCTCCACGTCGCGCGCCAGTCGCAGGTGCTGCAGTCCGTCGTCGCACACCAGCACGTCCAACTGGGGGTGCGCGGCGAGCAGGGCCCGAGCGGCCGCCACCCGATCCGCGCCCACCGCGACCGGCGCGCGGCAACGGCGCGCCATCAGCAGCGGCTCGTCGCCCACCTGGGCCGCGGGCTGGCCCGGTTCCACCAGGAGCACGCTGTCGCCCTTGCGCCCGTAGCCCCGCGAGACGATGCCCGGCGACCACCCGCGCGCTTGCAGGTGGTGGACCAGCGCGAGGGTGGTGGGGGTCTTGCCGGCGCCGCCGGCCACGACGTTGCCGACCACCAGCACCGGCACCGGCAGCCGCCGGGGGCGACGCCAGCCTGCGCGATAAGCGAGCCGCCGGGCGCCGGCAAGCGCCGCGTAGAGCGCGGCCAGCGGCAGCAGGGCGCACGCGAGCAGCCCGCGCTTTGCCCAGGCTTGCTGAAGGCGCAACTCGAGGGCCGAGCGGGCGTTCACGACGCGGGTCCGCGCGTCATGGGGCGGCGCTTCACTCGCGCGCGCCGCCCGACGTCTGCGTGGCGAACGTCAGCTGCGCCAGCCCCGCGCGGCGAGCCGCGTCCATCACGTTGATGACGCTCTGGTGCGCGGCCATCGCGTCGGCGGAGACCACCACCACCGGGTCGCGCCGTTCGGCGGCCGCCGAACGCAGCGCGGCCTGCAGCGCTTCGACGCTGCGGCCGTCCACCGGGCGCTTGTCCACCGCGTAGCGCCCGTCCGCCGACACGGCCACGACGATCTCGCGCGGGTAGTCGCGGGCGCGCTCGGCGTCGGCCACCGGCAGGTTCACCTGCAGCTCGGTGAACTTCGAGTAGGTCGTCGAAAGCATCAGGAAGATGAGGATCACCAGCAGCACATCGATGAACGGGATCAGGTTGATCTCCGGTTCCTCGGTGCGGCGGTGCTTGAATTGGAGGGCCATCGTGCGGCTCTTCAAGGCGTGGACGGCGCGGCTCTCAGCGCGCGGCAGTGAAGCGCATCAGGTGGGGCACCAGCCGCTCCGCGGCTTGTTCGATGTCGAGGATGTACTCGTCGACCTTGCCCCGGAAGTAGCGGTAGAAGATGAGCGCGGGGATCGCGACGATGAGACCGAAGGCCGTGTTGTAGAGCGCCACCGAGATCCCGTGGGCCAACTGTTGCGGATTGCCGCCGGTGGCGCCGCCTTGCGAGCCGAAGATCTCGATCATGCCGATCACGGTGCCCAGCAGGCCGAGCAACGGAGCCGCCGCCGCGATCGTGCCCAGTGCGTTCAGGTAGCGCTCCAGGTGATGCACGGCGACGCGGCCGGCCGTCTCGAGCGCGTTGCGCAGGTTCTCTTCGGTGATGCGCGGCTCGTTGATGACCGCGCGCAGCCCGCTGGCCAGCACCCGCCCCAGGACCGAATTGTCGGCGAGCTTGTTGACCACGTCGGGCGCGGGCAAGCTGCTGCGGGTCACGGAGATCACCTCGTCGAGCAGCTTCGGTGGTGCCACCCGCAACTCCCGCAGGCTCGAAAAGCGCTCGATGATCAGCGCCAGGGCCAGGATGGAACACAGGATCAGCGGCCAGATGGGCCAGCCGGCGGCTTGTATGATCGACAGCACTCGCTCCCCTCTCACTGGAACGCAGAAGTGGCCGCGATTATGTCCCCGAAGCTTCGGCATGGCCGCGTCCGGCGCGGCCTTGTGCCGTGCGATCGCCCGATGGCGTGACCGAATCCCCAGACGACATCCACGGTTGCTGTGGATAACTTTGTGGGAAAGCTGCGGTCGAGGGGCCGCAAGCCGCGACAACTCGGGGCTTTGAACAATTTGCTGCATTCCTGAGCACCGAAAAACCGTTACAGATCAACAACTTGAACGAATCTGACAGGCTTGTGACAGACGATCCTGCCGATCTGCGTGCTGGCGCCGCAGTTGTGGAGTTCTGCACCGCGCAACGAGAGGGCCGAGCGCATGGATGAGGCGCCGACCCCGGGATGGCGCGCCCCCGCCGTCGGCTTGCGCGGCTCAGCCTCCGGGCCCGTGTGGACGGTGGCGGCGCTGCTGCACGCCGTGGGCGATGCGTTGCAGGCCCGGTTCGCGAACGTCGTCGTGCAAGGGGAGCTGTCCTCCTTCAGCCGCGCGCCGAGCGGGCACTGCTACTTCGCCCTGAAGGACGACCGTGCGGTGGAGCCCGCGCTGTTGCGGGGCGCGATGTTCCGCCGCGCCGCAGCCCTGCTCGACTTCGTCCCGCGCGAGGGGCTGCTGGTGGAGGTGCGCGGGCGGTTGTCGGTGTACGACGCCCGCGGCGACCTGCAACTCGTCGCGGAGTCGATGAAGCCTGCGGGCCAGGGCGCGCTGTTCGAGCAATTCCTGCGCCTGAAGGCGCGCCTCGAGGCCGAGGGCCTGTTCGACCCTGCGCGCAAGCGGCCGATCCCTCGCTTCCCGCGGGCGGTGGGCGTCGTGACCTCGCTGCGCGCGGCGGCGCTGCGCGATGTGCTGACGGCGCTGCGCCGTCGGGCTCCCCACGTCTCGGTGGTGCTCTACCCGACCGCAGTGCAGGGGGCGCAAGCGCCGTCGGAGATCGAGGCCGCTTTGCGGCGCGCGGCCGAGCGGCGCGAGGTGGACACGCTCATCCTCTGCCGCGGTGGCGGGTCGCTGGAGGACCTCTGGGCCTTCAACGACGAACGCGTCGCCCGCGCCGTGGTCGCCTCCGCGATCCCCGTGATCTGCGGCGTGGGGCACGAGACGGACTTCACCATCGCCGACTTCGCGGCCGACCTGCGTGCTCCTACTCCGACGGCCGCGGCGGAGCTCGCCGCACCCCAATGCGCCGACTGCGAGGAGGCGCTCGCCGTCTTCGCGCGGCGGATGCACCGCGCCGTGCAGCGGCGGCTGGAGTCGCAAGCGCAAAGCCTCGACCATGCCGCCTTGCGGCTCGCGCGCCCGGCGCAGGTCGTGGGGCGGATGCGCCGCAGCCTCGAGGTGCTCGAGCATCGTCTGACGGCGGCGCCCAGGCAGCGGCTCGCGAGTGCCGGCGAGCGGCAGCGGCACCTGGCGGTGCGGCTCTCACGGGGCGTGCAGGTGCGGCAGCAGGCGCACCTCGCGCGGCTCGAAAGCCTCGCAGCTCGGCTGGAAAGCGCCAATCCGCGCGCCATCCTCCAGCGGGGCTATGCCTATCTGACCGACGCCTCGGGGCGGACCGTGGTCAGCGTGCGGCAGGTCGAGGCGGGAGACAGGGTGCGGGCCGAACTGGCCGATGGGGCGCTCGACGCCAGCGTCCTCGCCCGCCGGGAGACCGGCGAGGGCGGTGCGGCTCGCGGCCCCGGGGCCCACGCATCATGGGACGACGCATCCCGGGGCGACGCGCCGTGACGGCGTTCACGACTGTCGGCAGGGTCTTCGGCGCTGTGCCTACAATCGCCCGGTTCGGATCCTCATGATCCCCTCAGCGAAGAAAGGAACCAGGAGATGGAACACACGCTGCCGCCGCTGCCGTATCCCCACGATGCGCTGCAGCCCCACATGAGCCGCGAGACGCTCGAGTACCACCACGACAAGCACCACAATGCTTACGTCGTGAACCTGAACAACCTGATCAAGGGCACCGAGTTCGAGAACATGGGCCTGGAGGACATCATCAAGAAGTCCTCCGGCGGGATCTACAACAACGCCGCCCAGGTCTGGAACCACACCTTCTTCTGGAACTGCATGAAGCCGGGCGGTGGCGGCGAGCCCAAGGGCGCGCTGGCCGAGGCCATCAACAAGAAGTGGGGCTCCTACGCCGCCTTCAAGGAGGCCTTCACCAAGAGCGCCGTCGGCAACTTCGGCTCGGGCTGGACCTGGCTGGTCAAGAAGGCGGATGGCTCCGTGGACGTCGTCAACATGGGCGCTGCCGGCACCCCGCTGACCACCGGCGACACGCCGCTGATGACGATCGACGTGTGGGAGCACGCCTACTACATCGACTACCGCAACCTGCGTCCCAAGTTCGTCGAGACCTTCCTCGACAACCTGGTCAACTGGGACTTCGCCGAGAAGAATTTCGCGGCCTGATCCCGGTGGCGCTCCCACCCGCCGCGTGCTCGGGAGCCCCTGCCAAAGCCGGCCTTCGTGCCGGCTTTTTCCTTGTGGCGACTACGGACCCGGCCCCACGCGCATCCCGGCACAATACGTGTTTCACGCTATCCCTACGGTGGGCACCGCATGCGCATCCTGTTGGTGGAAGACGACCCCGCGCTCAGCTTCGGCATCGCCCGGGCCCTGCAGCGCGAAGGCTGGCTCGTCGATACGCTGTCCGACGGCGCCGCTGCCACGGTCGAAGGCTTGATCGACCAGTACGATCTGGCGGTGCTGGACCTGGGGCTGCCGCGCCGCGACGGCATGGAGGTGCTGCGCACCTGGCGCAGCCGCGGCGCGAAGCTGCCCGTGCTGATCCTCACCGCGCGCGACGAGCTCAGCGACCGGGTGCAGGGCCTGGACAACGGGGCCGACGACTACGTGGTCAAGCCCTTCGACTTGCCCGAACTGGTGGCGCGCCTGCGGGCCCTCCAGCGCCGCGCGGCCGGGCGCGCCGACGAGCGCATCGTGCTCGGCGACCTGGAGCTCGACACCCGCCATCGGGAACTGCGCTGGCGTGGCGAGCGCGTGCACTTGAGCCCGCGTGAGCAGGCGCTGACCGAACTGCTCATGGCCCGTGCCGGGCGGGTGGTGCCCAAGGACCACATCGTCTCGACGCTTTCGAGCTGGGAGACCGACTTCAGCGAGAACTCGGTGGAGGTCTACGTCCACCGGCTGCGCAAGCGCTTCGCCGACCTGGGCGTGACGATCAAGACGGTGCGCGGGTTCGGCTACTTGATGGAACTGGCCGAACCGCCGTCGAAGTGACCCCGAGCCTTCGCTCGCAGCTGCTCGGCCCGCTCATGTGGGCCTGGCTGCTGGGAGCCGTGCTTGCCGTGGTGGGGGCCTTCGAGCTGGCCCGCTACGCCGGCAACGCCGCCTACGACCGCACCTTGCAGGACGAAGCCGGCGCGATCGCGACCCAGATCAACTGGACCGACCGGGGCCCGCTGCTCGAGCTCAGCACGCAGGCCCAACAGCTCCTGGCCCGCCACAGCTCGGACCGCAATGCCTACATGGTCGCAGACGGCGAGGGGCGCATCCTCTCGGGCGTGGGAGACCTGCCGCTGCCCGGGCCCCGGGACATCGACGAGAGCTTCGAGCGCCCGGTCGTGTTCGATGCGACCTATCTCGGCGAGCCGGTGCGCGGGGCGATGTACTCCATCCGCTCGCCCATGCTCGACCAGCATGTCAGCATCGTCGTGGTGGAGACGCGCCGCAAGCGCGGCGAACTGATCCAGGACGTCCTGCTGGCGATCCTGGTGCCCACGCTGGTCCTGGGCGTGGCCACCTTCTTGCTGCTGGCGTGGGGCATACGCCGGGGCTTGGCGCCGCTGCACCGGGTGGCGGCCGAGGTGGAGCGCCGCGATGCGCAGGACCTGCGCCCGCTGCCGCTCGAAGGCGTGCCGGCCGAGGTCGTGCCGCTGATCGAGCGCATCAATGCCCTGCTGGCAAAGGTCTCGCGCTCGGTCGATGTGCAGCGCCGTTTCGTGGCCGACGCCGCTCACCAGCTGCGCACCCCGGTGGCAGGCATCCGGGTGCTCGCGCAGCAACTCCAGCAGGAACTGCCGTCCGACCCGGCGGCGGTGCAATCACTGCTGCACGTGATGGTGGGCTCGACCGAGCGGATGTCCCGACTGGTCGCGCAACTGCTCAATCTCGTGCGCTCCGAGGCGGCCCGCCAGGGAGCCGAAGGTCGGATGCTCGAGCCGGTGGACGTGCTGCCGATCATCCGCGAATCGGCCGAGCCCCTCGTGCTGCAAGCCACCCGCGAAGGCAAGCAGGTCGAACTCGACGCGCCGGCGGGCCCCTGCTGGGCGCGTGCTCACCCCGTGTGGCTCGGCGAGGTCGTCTCCAACCTGCTCGACAATGCGCTGCGCCACGGCGGGCCCCACATCGAGGTGAAGGTCATCCCGCAGGGCGATTGCCTCGAGATCCAGGTCTGGGACGACGGCGCCGGCATCTCGCCCGCTCACCGCGCGGCCGTCTTCGAGCCGTTCGCCCGCGGCGATCGGGCTGACACTCGCTCCAGCGAAGGCAGCGGCCTCGGGCTGGCGATCGTCAAGGAGGCGGTGCAAGGGATGGGGGGCCAGGTCCGGTTGGCGAGCCGCCCCGAAGTGGCCGGCACCTGCTTCACCGTGGTGTTGCAGACTTGAGCGCCGCCGCGCCCGCCTTCAGCGATTGCCGAAGGGCTCGCCCTTGATCTTGGCACCCGGCTTGAGACCGCGCTTGGCGAACCACCCCTGGTTCATCTCGAGCGCGAACCGCACGGGCTCGGCCGAGCAGTGCGAGTCCAGCGTCTGCGGCTTCATGTCGGCGATGTTCACGATGGTGCCGTCGTCGCGCAGGAAGGCGATCGACAAGGGAATCAGCGTGTTCTTCATCCAGAAGCACTGCTGTGCGGGCAACTCGAACACGAACAACATTGCGTCGTTGGGTGCCAGCTCTTTGCGAAACATCAAGCCGGTCTGCCGTTGCTCGGGTGTGCGAGCCACCTCGGCCCGGATCACGTGGATGCCCGCCTGCAGCGCAACGCTGGGCAACTGCTGCGGCTGCCCCTGAGCCAAGGAGGTCGCAGGGAAGAACAGTGCGAAGGACGCTGCGATCAGCCCCCCGAACCCCGGTACGGCCGAGCGGCGCAAGGCACCGAAAGCGGTCCGTGAACTTGTGCACGAAAAGCGCAGAGGGCGATGTGAGGCGGTCTTGATGTGCGTCATATCGGGATGAGAGGTCGGCACGTACAGTGGGTCGTCCTGCACCGATGGCCGCACGAGCGGCGCCGGCCCCTGCAGGCCCGCACCGCATGGCCTCGCTCTCGAACGACCTCCGTCCATTGTCGCCCATCGCGTCCGCGCCTGCCGTGGCGGGCGCACCGGGTGCCTGCGCCTGGGACGACGAGGAGGAACTGGCCCGCTACACGCGCTTCTTCGATCGCGAGGGCGAGCGCGTGGCCGAATCGTCATTCGTGATCGAAGGGATGTACTGCGCCGCCTGCTCCGTGACGATCGAGCAGGCTTTGCGCGCGCTGCCCGGGGTGGACGACGCCGACGTGAACCCGGCCACGCGCCGTGCTCGTGTGCGGTGGCGCCCCGCGCGGGTCAAGGCCTCGGCCCTCGTCCATGCGGTCGACAGGGCCGGATACCGCGCCTACCCCGCATACGCGCTGCAGGCCGAGCAGGGCCGAGACCTCGAGCGCCGCCTGTCGCTGTGGCGCGTGTTCGTCGCGGGCTTCTGCATGATGCAGGTGATGATGTACGCGGTGCCGGTCTACGTGGCCGGCCCCGGTGACATGACCGAGGACGTGCGGCGCCTGCTCAACTGGGCGAGCTGGATTCTCAGCATCCCGGTCGTGCTTTTCGCTGCCGGCCCCTTCCTCAAGGCGGCCTGGGTCGATCTGCGTCATCGGCGCATCGGCATGGACGTGCCGGTCGCGCTCGGCATCCTGGTCGCCTTCGTCGCGAGCACGGGGGCCGCGTTCGACCCCGGCGGGATCTTCGGCGAGGACGTGTATTTCGACTCGCTGACGATGTTCGTCTTCTTCCTGCTGTGCGGGCGGCACCTGGAACTGCGAGCCCGCGAGGCCACGGCCGGGGCGCTCGAAGCCCTGATGCACCGCCTGCCGCAGACCGTGGAGCGTCTGCGCGAGGACGGAAGCGGCGAGGAGGTGCCCGTGCACCGGCTGCGCACCGGGGACCGCGTGCGCGTGCGGGCGGGTCAGGCCTTCCCGGGCGATGGCACGGTGATCGAAGGCACCGCCCAGGTGGACGAGGCGCTGCTGACCGGCGAGTCGCACCCGGTGTTGCGCCGCCCGGGCGACCCGGTGGTCGCGGGCAGCATCAGCTTGTCCAGCGCCGTCGTCATGCGTGTCGAACGCACCGGCGAGGCGACCCGCTACGCGCAGATCGTGCAGCTGATGGAGAAGGCGGCCGCCGAACGTCCCTCGCTCGCACGCCTGGCCGATCGCATCGCCGCGCCGTTCCTGTGGGCCGTGCTCGCCATCGCCTTCGGCGGCGCCTTGGCGTGGGGCTTCATCGACCCCAGCCGCAGCGTTTGGGTGGCGGTGGCGGTGCTCATCGTCACCTGCCCGTGCGCGCTGTCGCTGGCCACGCCGGCCGCGGTGCTCGCGGCTGCCGCGGCGCTGGCCCGCCGTGGCGTGCTGGTGCAGCGCCTGGGCGCGCTGGAGACGTTGGCTGCCGGGGACGTCTTCGTCTTCGACAAGACCGGCACACTGACGCAGGACCGGCTGACGCTGCGCGAGGTGACCACGTTCACACCCATCGCCCAGCACGAAGTGCTCGCCCATGCGGCCGCGCTCGCGCAGGTTTCGCTGCATCCCGTGTCGCGGGCTCTTGCCGCGAGCGCCCCGTCCTCACCGGTGTCGATGACCGAGGTGCACGAGCACGTGGGGCAGGGCGTCGAAGGGCGCGATGCCCAGGGCCGACGTTGGCGCCTCGGGTCCGCCTCGTTCGCAGGGGCCGAGGCTTGGCCCCAGGGAGAAGGGCCGCGAGCCTGGATCAGCGTCGAGGGCCGCGTCCTGGCGCGTCTGGACTTCGAGGAGACGCTGCGCGAGGAAGGCGCGGCCGTGGTCTCGCAGCTGCGTCGCGCCGGAGTCGAGGTGTGGCTGCTCTCGGGCGATCGCGCCGAGGCGGCGCGCCGTGTCGCGGCATCGCTCGGGGTGGATCGGATCGAAGCGCAAGCCACGCCCCAGAGCAAGCTGCAGTTCGTCGAGCGGCTGCAGGCGCAGGGCCATCGCGTCGTGATGGTCGGCGACGGGCTCAACGACGCGCCGGTGCTGGCGCGGGCGGACGTCTCGGTGGCCATGGGGCAGGGGGCCGACCTGGCCCGCATGCAAGGCGATCTCGTCCTGCTCGGCAACCGTTTGGCGGCGGTGGTCGAGGCGCGCGTGCTGGCGCGGCGCATGGTCTCGGTGATCCGACAGAACCTGGCCTGGGCCGCCGGCTACAACGCGGTGAGCATCCCGCTCGCGCTGGTGGGGTGGCTGCCTCCGTGGGTGGCCGGCCTCGGGATGGCCGCGAGTTCGTTGCTCGTCGTCCTCAACGCCTGGCGACTCAATCGTCAGGCATCCCCTGCATCTGCACGAGCCCTTCCGCATGCGGCGGTGGCCGTGGAGGCGTAAGCCATGGACGTGCTGTTCCTCCTCGTGCCGCTGTCGGTGGTGCTGGTGCTGCTGATCATCGCGCTTTTCGCATGGGCCTTGTTCGGCGGCCAATTCGACAACGTCGAACGAGAGGGGGAGCGCATTCTCTGGGACGAAGACGGCCCAGACAGGGGATCGGTTGACGCCGATCAAGGTCGCGGGAAACCCTCTCGCGAACAATGACTTCAGACTTTTCCAAGAGAGGTTCCATGAGCGCTACTCCGTCGATTGCGACCGCGCCGAGCGTGAACTACAACGACAAGGTCGTGCGTCAGTTCGCCGTGATGGCGGTGGTCTGGGGTGTGGTCGGGATGCTGGTGGGGGTGTGGATTGCGGCACAACTCACCTGGCCCGAACTCAATTTCGGCATTCCGTGGCTGAGCTATGGACGCTTGCGACCGCTGCACACCAACGCCGTCATCTTCGCCTTCGGCGGCTGCGCGCTGTTCGCTACCAGCTACTACGTCGTGCAGCGCACCTGCCAGGTGCGGCTGATCTCCGACAAGCTCGCCGCGTTCACTTTCTGGGGCTGGCAAGCCGTCATCGTCGCGGCCGCCGTCTCGCTGCCCCTGGGCTACACCAGCGGCAAGGAGTACGCCGAGCTCGAGTGGCCGATCGACATCCTGATCGCGCTCGTGTGGGTGGCGTATGCCATCGTGTTCTTCGGCACGGTCGGTATCCGCAAGGTCCGGCACATCTACGTGGCCAATTGGTTCTACGGCGGCTTCATCCTCGCCGTGGCCTTGCTGCACATCGTCAACAGCGCGGCGATGCCGGTGGGCTTCATGAAGAGCTACTCGGCCTATGCGGGCGTGCAGGACGCGATGGTGCAGTGGTGGTACGGCCACAACGCGGTCGGCTTCTTCCTGACCGCGGGGTTCCTGGGGATGATGTACTACTTCATCCCCAAGCAGGCCGAGCGCCCGGTGTATTCGTATCGCCTGTCGATCGTGCACTTCTGGGCGCTGATCTTCACCTACATGTGGGCCGGTCCGCACCACCTGCACTACACGGCGCTGCCCGACTGGGCCCAGTCGATCGGCATGCTGTTCTCGCTGATCCTGCTGGCACCCTCCTGGGGCGGCATGATCAACGGCATCATGACCCTCTCCGGGGCTTGGTACAAGCTGCGTGAAGACCCGATCCTCAAGTTCCTGATCGTCTCGCTGTCGTTCTACGGCATGTCGACCTTCGAAGGTCCGATGATGTCGATCAAGACGGTCAACGCGCTGTCCCACTACACCGACTGGACGATCGGCCACGTGCACTCGGGTGCGCTGGGCTGGGTGGGCCTCATCTCGATGGGCTCCCTGTACTACCTCATCCCGCGCCTGTTCGGCCAGAAGAAGATGTACAGCGTGCGTGCGATCGAGTTGCACTTCTGGGTGGCCACCATCGGCATCGTGCTCTACATCGCTGCGATGTGGATCGCCGGCGTGATGCAGGGCCTGATGTGGCGGTCGATCAACGCCGACGGCACGCTGACCTACAGCTTCGTCGAAAGCGTGAAAGCGACCTACCCCTTCTACATGATCCGTCTGGCCGGTGGCCTGCTGTATCTGGGGGGCATGTGCATCATGGCTTGGAACACGGTGATGACCGCGCTGGCTGGCCGTTCGGCCGCCGGACAAGTGCCGGCCGTCCCCGCCCGCGCCTGAGACCGCGAAGGAACGTCAAATGGCTGACCAACAGAAGATTCCGACCTTCTCGCACGAGAAGATCGAGACCAACAACTTCCTCATGATCTTGCTTATCGTGCTCGTCGTCTCGGTCGGCGGGCTCGTGGAGATCGTGCCCCTGTTCTTCCAGCGATCCACCACCGAGCCGGTGGCCGGGCTCAAGCCCTATACGGCGCTGCAACTCGCCGGGCGCGACGTGTACATCCGCGAGGGTTGCTACAACTGCCATTCGCAGATGGTGCGTCCGTTCCGCGCCGAGACGCTGCGCTACGGCCACTACTCGGT
The DNA here is from genome assembly GCF_026013905.1 of Schlegelella aquatica. Lineage (NCBI taxonomy): Bacteria > Pseudomonadati > Pseudomonadota > Betaproteobacteria > Burkholderiales > Sphaerotilaceae > Caldimonas > Caldimonas aquatica. Next base: position 2,028,836 of record NZ_CP110257.1, on the reverse strand, counting down.
GGCCGGTGAGTTCGTCTACGACCACCCGTTCCAGTGGGGGTCCAAGCGCACCGGCCCGGACCTGCATCGCGTCGGCGGCCGCTACAGCGACGAGTGGCACCGCGTGCACCTGATCAATCCGCGCGACGTGGTGCCCGAGTCCAACATGCCCGCGTACCCGTGGCTGGCGACCAGCCCGCTCAACCCGGCCGAGATGGCCCCCAAGATGAAGGCGCTGCGCACCCTGGGCGTGCCCTACACCGACGAGGACATCGCCGGCGCGGCCGAGGCCGTCAAGGGCAAGACCGAGCTCGACGCCGTGGTGGCGTACTTGCAGTCGCTCGGCACCCACGTCAAGTAAGGAGGCCGCCATGCACCTGGACATCAACGATCTTCGTTCCATCGTGACGGTCGTCTCGTTGCTGGTCTTCCTCGGCATCTGCGGCTGGGCATATGCCCGACGCAACCGCAGCCGCTTCGAGGAAGCGGCCCAATTGCCGTTCCAGTCCGAGTGACCGGCCCGAGGAGAACTTCATGAGCGACTTCTTCAGCAACGGCTGGTCGGTCTTCATCGCCGTCACCACTGTCGTCAGCATCGCAGCGTGCCTGCTGCTCCTCATCGTGGCAAGCAAGCGCAAGGTGATGGCAGGCGACAACACCACCGGCCACGTGTGGGACGGAGATCTGCGCGAACTCAACAACCCGCTGCCGCGGTGGTGGATGGGCTTGTTCGTGCTGACCATCGTCTTTGCCGCCGCCTACCTCGTGTTCTATCCGGGCCTGGGCAGCTACCAGGGCAAGCTCGGATGGAGCCAAGCCACCCAGTACCAGGCCGAGATGGAGAAGGCCCGTGCACAGATTGAGCCGCTGTATGCGCGTTTCGAGGGCATGAACGCCGAACAGCTCGTGCAGGACCCGCAGGCCATGGCCATCGGCGAGCGGATCTTCGTCAACAACTGCGCGCAGTGCCACGGCTCGGATGCGCGTGGCAGCAAGGGTTTCCCCAACCTGACCGACACGGACTGGCTCTATGGCGGCAATCACGAGACGATCATGGAGTCCATCGCGAAGGGGCGTCATGGCGTCATGCCGCCGATGGCCGCCGCCGTGGGCGGCGCGCAGGACGTGCGCAACGTGGCGCACTATGTCCTGAGCCTGTCCGGCAGCCCCCACAACGCGATCGCGGCCCAGCTCGGCAAGGCCAAGTTCGGCGCGTGTGCCGCCTGCCACGGGGCCGATGGCAAGGGCAACCAGGCTCTCGGTGCGCCCAACCTCACCGACAAGGTCTGGCTGCACGGTTGGGGCGAACAGGCGATCATCAACATTATCACCAACGGCAAGGACAACCAGATGCCCGCTCACGCCGACAAGCTGACGCCGGCGCAGATTCGAGTCCTCGCCGCCTACGTCTGGGGCTTCTCCAACGGCCCTGCGGCCAGCACACGCACTGTCAACGCGCAATGAACGGATGCCCGCTGGCGATCAGCAGTTCCTGCCGGGGCCGTGTGCCCCGGCCGCGAGTTCCCAAGTGAAACGCAACCCTCACACCATCCCCATCCAGCCGGTTCCCGCCCACGGCGAGACGTCCGAACAGGTCGTCTCGCTGTATGCCAAGCAAAAAAAGATCTACGCGCGCTCGGTGAGCGGGTGGTTCGCGGGGTGGCGGTGGGCGCTGGTGTGGTTCACGCAGCTCATCTTCTACGGCCTGCCGTGGCTCGAATGGAACGGCCGGCAGGCCGTGCTATTTGACCTGCTGTCGCGCAGGTTCTACATCTTCAACCTCGTCTTGTACCCGCAGGACTTCATCTACCTCACCGCGTTGCTCGTCATCTCGGCGCTCGGGCTGTTTTTCTTCACGGCCGTGGCAGGGCGCCTGTGGTGCGGTTACGCATGCCCGCAGACCGTCTACACCGAGATCTTCATGTGGGTCGAGCGCCGCATCGAAGGCGACCGGATCGCGAGAATGCGGCTTGACGAAGGCCCCTGGACCTTCGAGAAGATCTGGCGCAAGACGGCCAAGCAGGCGGCGTGGATCGCGATCGCGTTGTGGACCGGTTTCACCTTCGTCGGCTACTTCACCCCCGTGCGCGAGTTGATAGCGGCTGCCGCGAGCTTCGCCCTCGGCCCCTGGGAGACCTTCTGGGTGTTCTTCTACGGCTTCGCAACGTACGGCAATGCCGGCTACATGCGCGAGCAGGTCTGCAAGTACATGTGTCCTTACGCGCGCTTCCAGAGCGCGATGTTCGACAAGGACACGATGATCATCACCTACGACACGCAACGCGGCGAGCCCCGTGGCTCGCGCTCGCGCAAGATCGATCCAAAGGCGGCGGGGTTGGGCGACTGCATCGACTGCACGCTGTGTGTGCAAGTCTGCCCCACCGGCATCGACATCCGTGACGGCCTGCAGTACGAATGCATCGGCTGCGCCGCATGCATCGACGTCTGCAACGGCGTGATGGACAAGATGGGCTACGAGCGCGGGCTCATCCGCTACTCCACCGAGAACGGCATGGAGCACGGGTGGACACGCGCCCAGATGTTTCGCCGGGTACTGCGCCCGCGGGTGCTGATCTACGGCGCGATCTTGCTCGGCATCAGCCTCGCCTTCGTCGCGAGCATCGCGCTGCGCAGCCCGTTCAAGGTCGACGTCATCCGAGACCGGGGTGCCCTTGCCCGCATCGTGGAGGACGGCCGCGTCGAGAACGTGTACCGGCTGCAGATCATGAACAGCACCGAGCGCGAGCAGCGCTACCGGATCTCGGTGGAAGGCATCGCCGGCATCTCGGTCGCCTCGCACTCGCAGGTCGACATCGCACCGGCCGAATCCCGCTGGGTGGCCGTTCGTGTGCAGGTCCCCCCGGAGTCTGCCGCCGAGCTGGCCGGGCGCTCCAGCCCCATCCAGTTCGCTATCGAGCGGTTGCCGGACGGCGAGGAGGCCGCTCGCACGGTGCACGAGAAGTCCACCTTCCTGGTGCCGCGCTGAACGCAGGAGCCCCCATGAAAACCCTCGAACCCTCCAAAACCCAGCCCCGCGCATGGTGGCGCGAACCTATGATGTGGCTCGTGGTGGGCGGACCTGCGGCCGTCATCCTGGCCGGCGTGGCGACCCTCGTCTTGGCGGTGTCGCGTCCTGATCCGGTGGTCGATCCCGACTACTACCGTCGTGGACTGGAGATCAACAAGACCATGGCCGAGCGCCAGGCCGCGGCGTCGGAAGCCCCGGCCGTCCGCCCCGCGCTCGAGGTCCGCAACCACGCGGCCACGGGTGGAACGCCCGGGCGATGAGCCCTCAAAGGATCAGGCGGCGCGACGATGCGCCGCCGAAGGAGTGCATGGATGGCGCAGCGGTGGATGTGGATCGCCTGGCCCGCGTTTCTGGTGGCGGGCCTGATCGAGATGTTGGTGTTCGCCTTCGTCGACCCGCGTGACCTGCACTGGCTCGGTGGCGGCGCGATCGAGTTGTCGCCGATGGCGATCTACACCCTGGCCTTCTTCCTTTTCTGGGCGGCCACGATGCTGTCCAGCATGCTGACGACCTTGCTGGCGCGCTCGCCCTTCGAGGTCAACCGCTGTCCTCTGACGGCGGATCAGCGCCCTCCTGCTTGCCCGCGCCCGCAGCACCGGTCCGCGTCCTGAAGAGCCGCGGGTCAGCGAGAAGGCGGGCCCGCCGCCAGCGGCGGCAGCGCATCGCACCCGAGGGCTAGGCTCAGCAGTTGTTGGCCGAGTTGACCAGCTTCTGCAGGCCTTCTTGGTCCAAGATGCGAATCTGGCGCTGCTTGACTTCCAGGAGCCCCTCGTCCTGGAACTTCGAGAAGGTGCGGCTCACCGTCTCCAGCTTGAGGCCGAGATAGCTGCCGATCTCCTCGCGCGTCATGCGCAGCACCAGCGAAGACGGAGAGAAGCCCCGCGCATGCAGGCGCTGCGTCAGGTTGAGCAGGAAGGCGGCAAGCCGTTCTTCTGCGCGCATGCTGCCCAGGAGCAACATCACTCCGTGGTCGCGCACGATCTCCCGACTCATGATCTTGTGGAACGAGTGCTGCAGTTCGGTGAACTCACGCGAAAGCGACTCCAGCTGCGAGTAGGGGATGACGCAGACCTGCGAGTCTTCCAGGGCCACCGCATCGCAGGTGTGGCGATCCTGGCTGATCGCGTCCAGCCCCAGCAGCTCGCCGGCCATCTGGAAGCCGGTCACCTGATCCCGCCCGTCCTCGGAGGAGATGCAGGTCTTGAAGAAGCCGGTGCGCACGGCGTAGAGGGACTGGAACGGATCGCCCGCGTGGAACAACGCCTCACCGCGCTTGACCGCCCTGCGGGTGGCAACCAGCGTGTCGAGCTTTTCCAGCTCTGGGCGCGACAGGCCCACCGGCAAGCACAGCTCCCGCAAATTGCAGCTGGAGCAGGCCACCTTCAGTTCGTTGAGTTTGATCATCTTCTTCGCAGTTCCGGTGGAACCCATTATCGGATGGCCGTGGCTTTCCCGAGGTGACCCCGCGTCCCATACGGACTCCTGCCTCGCGGACCGGATCACAGTGGAGCGGGAGCGGGCACGGTGGAGCAGCATGATCATCCTCAAGTACGGGTGGGATTCTTTCGCGTCGCAGCGACCGTGACCTTGAGACAGATCAAGCGCCCCGGAGTTCTGCCTTGGCACAGTGGAGCCACCATGGAGACCGTCCTTCCTCCTCTCGATCGCGAGTTGCTGGCCCGCTTCGATGTGCCCGGCCCTCGCTATACGTCGTATCCCACGGCCGACAGGTTCGTGGAGGCCTTCACGGAGTCGCACTACCGTCAGGCACTGGAGCAACGCGCCAGCGGGGTGGGGGGGCTGCACGCTCCGTTGTCGATCTACGTCCACATCCCGTTCTGCGAGTCGGTGTGCTACTACTGCGCCTGCAACAAGGTGATCACGAAGCACCACGAGCGCGCCGGCGAGTACCTGGACGCGCTCGACCGCGAAATCGCGATGCACCGCGAGGTGCTCGGCTCCGCGCAGGCCGTATCCCAGCTACATTTCGGAGGCGGCACGCCCACCTTCCTATCCGATGCGGAACTGGAGCGCGTGATGGGCAGCCTGCGCCGGGCTTTCCGGCTCGTTCCCGGCGGCGAGTACTCTATCGAGGTCGATCCTCGCACCGTCACTCCCGATCGTCTTGCACATCTCGCGCGGCTCGGCTTCAACCGGCTGAGCTTCGGTGTGCAGGACTTCGACCCCCAGGTTCAGAAGGCGGTCCACAGGGCCCAGTCTCGCGAGAGCGTCGCCGAGCTGATGGCAGCCGCCCGCCAGCTGAGCTTCGAGTCACTCAACGTGGATCTGATCTACGGACTGCCGCGACAGACCCCGGCGTCGTTCGCCCGCACGCTCGAGCAGGTCGGCGAGCTGCGTCCCGACCGCATCGCGCTGTACGCCTATGCGCATCTGCCCGAGCGCTTCAAGCCTCAGCGCCGCATCGATGCCAGCGAGCTGCCGAGCGCTGAGGACCGGATCTCGATGCTGTCGGGGGCCATCGCCAGCTTCCTAGGCCGGGGCTATGCGTACATCGGCATGGACCACTTCGCCTTGCATGACGACGCGCTGGCCGTGGCCAAGCGCCAGGGCCGGCTGCATCGCAACTTCCAGGGCTACAGCACGCAGCCCGACTGCGATCTGATCGGGCTGGGGGTGTCGGCCATCGGCCGCATCGGCGCCACCTACAGCCAAAATGCCAAGACGCTGCCCGAGTACTATGATGCACTCGCGCAGGGGCGTTTCCCGGTGGTGCGCGGTCTCGCGCTCGACAGGGACGACCTCGTGCGCCGTGCGGTCATCATGGCGCTGATGTGCCAGGGGCACGTGGTGTTCGAGTCGATCGAGGTCTCGTATCTCATCGACTTCCGCCGCTACTTCGCCGCCGAACTGGAACGGCTGGCGGCGCTGGCCGAGGAGGGGTTGGTCACGATCGAGCCCGACGGCGTGTGCGTCACGCCCATGGGGTGGTATTTCGTGCGTGGCATCGCGATGGTGTTCGACCGCTACCTCCAGGCCGACCGCAGCCGCCAGCGCTTCTCCAAGATCATCTGATGGTCTCGGGACTCGTCTTCACCGCGTTGTTGATGGGGCTCGCCGGCAGTCCTCACTGCGTGGCCATGTGCGGCGCTGCGACCGCCGGGGTGGGGTGCACCCGGCCGCGCCTGCTGTCGTTCCAGCTCGGCCGTTTGGCCGGCTATGCCACGCTGGGCGCCGTGGTGGCCACCTCGGCTGGCGCCCTTCAGTGGGGGGCCGAGCACAGCGCCTGGCTGCGCCCCTTCTGGGCGCTGTTTCACGTGGCCGTGCTCGCGCTCGGGATCGCCCTGGTCTGGCGCGGTCGTCAGCCGGCTTGGCTCGAAGGTCTGGCTCACCGCGTCTGGCAGGAGATGCGCCACCGCACGCTCGGCTGGTCCAGCCTGCAGGTGCCCTTCGCGGCGGGGCTGCTGTGGGTGCTGCTGCCGTGCGGGCTTCTGTACTCCGCCCTGATGGTGGCGGCACTCGCCCCAGGAGCCGGGCAGGGGGCCCTGGTGATGGCGGCCTTCGCCTTCGGTTCGGCGCTCGGCCTCCAGGTCGGGCCCATGCTGTGGCAGCGCTTCGGCGCCCGGGCGGGCGGGGGCACCCTCGCCGTGCGGCTGGCGGGGGGCTTCCTGCTCGCCTCGTCCGCGTGGGCCCTCGGCCATGGCGTGTGGTCCAAGGTGGCCGCCGGGGTGTGCTGAGCGGGCTCGGGTGGCGCCCCTGGGCGCGCCACCGCCTCCAGGTACGTGGGGCAAAGGCGGGCGCCGCCTCACGGTTGACCCCCCGAGGGGCCGGCCCAGCCCCGTCTCCCGCAGGGGTGGTGAAAGTCGTCTGAAAGCCGCCCTGACTTAGAATCTTTCGTTCGCGCAAGAACCCGATACCAACCACGTTCCGCGGAGCTTTCTCACATGTACCAGCACATCAAGGTGCCCGAGGGTGGCCAGAAGATCACGGTCAACCCGGACTTCTCGCTCAACGTTCCCGACAATCCCATCATTCCGTACATCGAGGGGGACGGCACCGGCTTCGACATCACGCCCGTGATGATCAAGGTGGTCGACGCTGCGGTGGCCAAGTCCTACGGTGGCAAGCGCAAGATCCACTGGATGGAGGTCTACGCCGGCGAGAAGTCGACCAAGGTGTACGGCCCGGACGTGTGGCTGCCCGAGGAGACGCTGCATGCCGTGCGCGAATACGTGGTCTCGATCAAGGGCCCGCTGACCACCCCGGTCGGTGGCGGCATCCGCTCGCTGAACGTCGCGCTGCGCCAGGAGCTGGACCTGTACGTCTGCCTGCGCCCGGTGCGCTACTTCAAGGGCGTGCCCTCGCCGGTCAAGGAGCCCGAGAAGGTCGACATGGTGATCTTCCGCGAGAACTCGGAAGACATCTACGCCGGCATCGAGTTCGACTACCAGAGCGACAAGGCCAAGAAGCTGATCAAGTTCCTGCAGGACGAGTTCGGCGTCAAGAAGATCCGCTTCCCGGAAACCTCGGGCATCGGCATCAAGCCGGTCTCCAAGGAAGGCACCGAGCGCCTGGTGCGCAAGGCCATCCAGTACGCCATCGACAACGACAAGCCGTCGGTGACGCTGGTGCACAAGGGCAACATCATGAAGTTCACCGAAGGCGCGTTCCGCGACTGGGGCTATGCCCTGGCGCAGCGCGAGTTCGGCGCCGAGCTGATCGACGGCGGCCCGTGGTGCAAGTTCACCAACCCGAAGACCGGCAAGGACATCGTCATCAAGGACGCCATCGCTGACGCGTTCCTGCAGCAGATCCTGCTGCGTCCGGCCGAGTACTCGGTGATCGCGACGCTGAACCTGAACGGCGACTACATCTCCGACGCGCTGGCCGCGCAGGTCGGCGGCATCGGCATCGCCCCGGGCGCCAACCTGTCCGACTCGGTCGCGATGTTCGAGGCCACCCACGGCACGGCGCCGAAGTACGCCGGCAAGGACTACGTGAACCCCGGTTCCGAGATCCTGTCGGCCGAGATGATGCTGCGCCACATGGGCTGGAAGGAAGCCGCCGACCTGATCATCAGCTCGATGGAAAAGGCCATCCAGAGCAAGAAGGTGACCTACGACTTCGCCCGCCTGATGGACGGCGCGACCCAGGTCAGCTGCTCGGGCTTCGGCCAGGTGATGATCGACAACATGTGATCCGCCGCGGCCCGGCACGGCCGGGCCGGCCGGTCCAGATGGAAACCCCGCTTCGCGAGAAGCGGGGTTTTTTCTTGGCTGGCGCATGGCGCCGAGCTGGGGCCTTGCGGCGTGTGCCCGGCTCAGTGAGCCAGCACGAAGTGGGCAATGATGCCGGTCGCAGCGGCCACCAGCACGAAATCCGAGCCCACGCGCACCCAGTGGTGGCCACGTGGCGGGGCGCTCAGGCGGTGGGCGCGCCAGTCATGCACCACGTGGTGGCGGTAGGCGACGGGCAGCCGGGCACCGCGGTGGAAGTGATGGCGCGGCGCCGCGACGCGGACGGGCTGGACCACGACGACCGGGGGGTGGGCCGGGCGGGCAGCGGGATGGCCGTGCACGGGGCCATGGCGATGCTCGACGCGGGGGGCAGGGGCGTGGCGGTCACGCGGCTGGGCGTGGGCCAGGCCGGCCTGCAGGCCGAGGGCCAGGGTGGCCAGGGCGATCAGGGTGCGTGCTTGCATGAGGCTGCTCCTTGGTGAACGGGACAGCTTCAGTGTGCAGCGCCACCCTTTGCGTCTTGCGTGCGGCGGCAAACGGCGGGTAAGGCTGTGTAAAGACGCGTGAAGCGGGAGCGACAGGCGCTCCCGTGCCAGGCTAGCGGCCGAGTTCCTTGGCCGTGACGCCGGCGATGCCCCAGTTCTCCTTGGGCACCTCGGTGATCCAGACACGCACGTTCGCCACCGGGGCGCCGACGGCCTCGACCAGTGCCTGGGTGACCTTCTCGATGACGGCCTTTTTCTGTTCTTCGGTGCGGCCTTCGATCAGGTAGATCTGTGCAAATGGCATGGGGTTGTCCTCTGTCGGAAAAGGTGAAAGGGGCGTCACAGCGGGACGGTGGCGAACTTCGCGGTGACGGGGATGAACGGCGAGCGGGTGTTGTCCACCACCTGCAGCACCCAGCGCCCCCGCTCGTCCTTCAGCCACTGGCCGCCCACGGCCGGCGTGGAGCACACGTTGAGCGCGGGCATGCGCCCCGCGAAGCTGAGCGGGCCCACCACGGTACGGGCCTGGATGCGGCGCAGGGCCTGGCCCAGCGAGGGCCGGGTCGGCTCGGCCGCCTGCTGGATCACCTGTGCTGCCAGGTCCACCAGCGCGTGGGAGAAGCCCAGCGTCTGGATCCATTGCCGTCCGGTGCGCTGCTCGTATTCGCGCACGATCTGGGCCGAAGTCTCGCCGGTGAGGCCGGAGCGGAACGGCCAGGCCGGCGACCACCAGACCTCGTTGCACAGCGCCAGCCCCGGCAGGCTCCTGCGGTCCACCGTGTCCGGGAAGGGGAAGGCCTTCGCGATCGTGGCCATGCGCGGCTGGTAGCCCACCTGGCGCGCCGCCTCGAAGAAGGCCTGCGCCACCGGGGGGGGCAGCACGCCGGTGACCATGTTCACGCGGGCGTCGCGCAGGCGGGTGGCGATGCCGGTGTAGTCCGGCGCGGCCAGGCGCACGCGGCCGGGGTCCATCAGCGTCAGGCCGCGCTGCGCGAAGGCACGCGGCATCACTTCGAGGAAGGCCCCGCCGTCAATGTCGTCCGGCCAGAGGCCGCCGACCACCGTGCCCAGGCCGGCACGGGCGAGCAGGCTGGAGTAGATGTCGGTGAAGTCCTCCAGGCCGACGAAGAAGTGGTAGGTCCACTGGAAGCCCTTGTCCGGATGGCCCTTGCGGCCGTGGAACCAGGCCTGCCACGGGGCCACCGTGGTGACGCAGGGCACGCCCGCGGCCTCGCAGACGTCCGAGACCGGATTGCAGGTCTCCGGCGTGCCGGAGGCCAGCACCATGTGCACGCCGCTGGCCACGAGCGAGGCGGCCAGCTCGCCGGCGCGGGCCGGCGACGAGGCGGCGTCGTGCAGCTCCAGCCGGACGATGCGCCGGCCGCGCCCGGGGCTCTCCAGCCCCGCGGCCAGGCGCGGGGCCAGCAGTTCGTGCACGTAGGTGTTGGTCAACCCGAAGGCGGCCAGGGCCCCTGTGGTGGGTGAGATCAGGGCCACCCGCAGCGTGGCGTCCTCGCCGGCCGGCTGGGCCGATGCCGCCGGCAGGGCTGCCCAGGCCGCGGCGGCGGTGAGCAGGTGCCGGCGCTTCATGCGGCGTGGCGTCGTTCGGCGCGCTGGCGCGCCAGCGTCAGCGCGGTGTCCTCGATCATGTCTTCCTGGCCGCCGACCATGCCGCGGCGGCCCATCTCGACCAGGATGTCGCGCGCGGACACGCCGTACTTCTGCTCGGCGCGCTTGGCGAACAGCAGGAAGGACCCGTAGACGCCGGCATAGCCCAGCGTCAGCGCGTCGCGGTCGATGCGGATCGGAAAGTCCATGATGGGCACGACCAGGTCCTCGGCCACGTCCTGGATCTTGAACACGTCCACGCCGGTCTCGATGCCCATCAGCGAGCACACCGCGACCAGCACTTCCATCGGCGTGTTGCCCGCGCCCGCGCCCAGGCCTGCGGCCGCCGCGTCGATGCGGCTGGCGCCGACCTCGATCGCGGCGATCGAGTTGGCCACGCCCATGGCCAGGTTGTGGTGGCCGTGGAAGCCCACCTCGGTCTCGGGCCTGAGCGCCTCGCGCACCGCGCCGACCCGGGCCTTGACGGTGTCGGGCAGCAGGTGGCCGGCCGAGTCGGTCACGTAGACGCAGTTGGCGCCGTAGCTTTCCATCAGCTTCGCCTGCTCGACCAGCTTCTCGGGGTTGGCCATGTGGGCCATCATCAGGAAGCCGACCGTGTCCATGTCCATCTTGCGCGCCAGCGTGATGTGCTGCTCGGAGACGTCGGCCTCGGTGCAGTGGGTCGCCACGCGGATCGTGGACACGCCCAGCTCGTGCGCCATCTTGAGGTGGTCCACGGTGCCGATGCCGGGCAGCAGCAGGGCGCTGACCCTGGCGCGCTTCATCAGCGGGATCACCGCGCCGAGGTACTCCTCGTCGCGGTGCCGGGGGAAGCCGTAGTTGACCGAGGCGCCGCCCAGGCCGTCGCCGTGCGTGACCTCGATCAGCGGGATGCCGGCCTCGTCCAGGCCCTGGGCGATGGACTTCATCTGCTCCAGCGTCATCTGGTGGCGCTTGGGGTGCATCCCGTCGCGCAGCGTCATGTCGTGGAGGGTGATGCTCCGGTTCGTCAGTGTCATGGGATGCTCCTCGTCAGGCGGCCACGGGTTCGAGCACCAGTTCGCCCTTGAGGATCTCCTCGGCGAACATCTCGGCGGTGCGGGCGGCGGCCGCGGTCATGATGTCCAGGTTGCCGGCGTACTTCGGCAGGTAGTCGCCCAGGCCCTCGACCTCGAGGAAGACGCTGACGCGCTTGCCGTCGAAGACCGGGCCGTTGACCAGCCGGTAGCCCGGCACGTAGCGCTGCACCTCGCGGATCATCTCGTGGATCGAGCGCGTGATGGCTTCCTGGTCCGGCTCGTCCTCGGTCAGGCAGTGCACCGTGTCGCGCATGATCAGCGGTGGCTCGGCCGGGTTGATGATGATGATGGCCTTGCCCTGCTTCGCGCCGCCGACCTGCTCGACCGCGCCGGCGGTGGTGCGGGTGAACTCGTCGATGTTCTTGCGCGTGCCCGGCCCCACCGAGCGGCTGGAGACCGTGGCGACGATCTCGCCGTAGGCCACCGGCTGCACGCGGCTGACCGCCGCGACGATGGGGATCGTGGCCTGGCCGCCGCAGGTGACCATGTTGACGTTCATCTCGCGCTTGCCCAGGTGCTCGCGCAGGTTCACGGGCGGCACGCAGTACGGGCCGATCGCCGCGGGCGTGAGGTCGATCATCAGCGCGCCCAGCGCGTTGACTTTGCGCGAGTTCTCGGCGTGCACGTAGGCGCTGGTGGCGTCGAAGACGATCTGCACGCGGTCGTCGCGCAGGTGGGGCACCAGGCCGTCGACGCCGTCGGCCGTGGTCTTGAGGCCCAGCTCGCGGGCGCGCTTCAGGCCGTCGGAAGCCGGGTCGATGCCGACCATCCACACCGGCTCCAGCACCGGGCTGCGCTGCAGCTTGGCGAGCAGGTCGGTGCCGATGTTGCCGGGGCCGATGACGGCGCATCTGATCTTCTCGGTCATGGGAACAACTCCTCAGTGGCGCGGGCTCAGCGGCCCGCATGCAGCCAGTGCGCGAGCCAGCGGGTCAGGCGCGGCGCGACCAGCCAGGTCATGATCACCACCACCAGCACGGTGATGACGAAGACGCGCGGCACCAGCGGCCAGTGCTCCAGCCACGGCGCCACGGTCAGGAACAGGAACAGCACGGTCGGGAAGATGCCCAGCCACGTGACCACGGCCACGCGCCAGCGTGGCGGCGCCTGCGGGGCGCCGCCGGGCGGCTGGAACCAGTACTCGACGCCGCTGACGCGGTCGCGCTGCTCGCCCACCGTGTGCGCCTGCACCTGGGCCAGCCAGTGCGCGCGCTCGGGGGAGGACTCCCAGGCCGCGAGGTGGGCCTCGTCGTCGAAGGCGAACACCACGTGGTAGAGCATGGGTTCGTCGCCGCTGCCGGGGTCGCCGGGGCGCACCACCTGGCCGCCGAGGTGGCCGGGAAAGCGGGCGGCGGCCTCCAGCATGCCGGCCATGGCTGCCTCGAACGCGGCGGCCTGCGAAGGCGGCACGCGCCGCGTGATCAGCACGGTCACGGCACGCGGCGGGGTGGGGGCGGGGCTGGACATGGCGCCGGTCGGGTGCAGGTGACGGTTCAGGCGAAGCGCATGCTCACCGAACCCAGGTCCTGGAAGCGCACGTTCACTTGGTCGCCGGCCTGCACCGCGATCGCCTCGGTCACGCCGCCGGTCATGATGAAGGTGCCGGCCGGGATGCTCTGGCCGCGCGCGCCCAGGTGGTTGGCCAGGGCCGCGACGGCGGCGGCCGGGTGGCCCATCACCGCGGCGCCGGCGGCCATCGCGACGATCTCGCCGTTCTTCTCCAGCACCACGCCCAGCGTGCGCAGGTCCAGGTCATCGGGGCGGCGGGCGCGGCCGCCGGTGACGAAGCGCGAGGCCGAGGTGTTGTCCGCGATCACGCTCTTGAGGTCGAACTTGAAGTCGCGGTAGCGGCTGTCGATGATCTCGACGCCGGGGATCACGAAGTCGATCGCGGCCAGCACCGCGCCGACGTGGCAGCCCGGACCGGTCAACGGGGCCTTGGTGACGATGCAGATCTCGGCTTCCACCTTGGGATGGATCAGGCCGGCCATCGGGATGGTGCTGCCTTCGGGGCAGGCCATGTAGTCGCTGACGAAGCCGAACACGGGCGAGTCCACGCCCATCTGCTTCATCTTGGCGTAGGAGGTCAGGCCGCACTTGAGGCCCACGGTGCGGTGGCCGCGGGCTTCCTTGCGGGCGCGGATCGCCTCCTGGATGGCGTAGGCGTCGGCCCAGTCCATTTCGGGGTGGTCGTCGGTGATCTTGGTGACGTCGCGCGCCTGCAGCTCTGCGGTTTCCAGGTGCTCGGCAAGCCGGGCGATGGTGTGTTGGTCGAGTGCCATGTGAGGGGTGTCCTTGGAAATCAGGCGACGAAGCGCACCGAGGCGCTGCCCAGGCCGCCGACGCTGCAATGCAGGCTGTCGCCGGCGACCACCGGCACCAGCGGCGATTGCGAGCCGGAGAGGATCACGTCGCCGGCCTTGAGGGCGATGCCGAGCCGGCCCAGGGTGTTGGCCAGCCACGCCACCGCGTTGACCGGCGAGCCCTGCACCGAGGCGCCGGTGGAGGTGCTGATGACCTCGCCGTTCTTCTCCAGCACCATGCCGGCCAGCGCCAGGTCCAGGTCGCGCGGGCTGCGTCGCACGCCGCCCAGCGTGAACACGCCGCAGGAGGCGTTGTCGGCCACGGTGTCCTGGATGCGGATCTTCCAGTCGCGGATGCGCGAGTCGACGATCTCGAAGCAGGGCATCACGCAGTCGGTGGCGCGCAGCACGTCGGCCGCGGTCACGCCCGGGCCTTCGAGGTTGCGCGCCAGGATGAAGGCCACCTCGGCCTCGGCGCGCGGGGCGATCAGGCTGCCGACGGAGATCGGCTGGCCTTCGTCGTACGCCATGCCCGACAGCAGGTGGCCGAAGTCCGGCTGGTTCACGCCCAGCATGTCCATCACGACCTTGCTGGTCACGCCGATCTTCTTGCCCACGACCCGCTCGCCGGCGTCGAGCCGGTGCTGGATCATGCGCAGCTGGATCTGGTAGGCGTCGTCGATGGTGATGCCGGGTTCTCGCTCGGTCAGCGGGGCCACCGGTTCGCGGTGGACCAGGGCCTGGTACAGCTCGTCGCCGTAGCGTTGGAGGGTGGAAGCGTCCATGGTCGTCTCGGGTGGGGCCTCAGGCCGCGTCGGCCTCGGTGAGGAAGTTCGACACCAGCTGCGTGAAGCGCGCCGCGTGCTCGATCTGGGTCCAGTGGCCGCAGTGGCCGAACACGTGCAGCTGGCTGCGCGGGATCCAGCTCGACAGCGTCAGCGAGGTCTGCAGGGGGATGACCTGGTCCTCGCGGCCGTGCAGGATCAGCGTCTCGTGGGGCAGGGCGCGGATGTCCGACTCGCGGCTGGCCATCGCGTCGACCCAGCGCTGGCGCGGCGCGGGGAACATCGCGGCATAGGACTCCTGCACGCCCGGGCGGATGCTGGCGCGATAGCGCATCTCGGCCAGCTCGTCGGTCAGCAGGTCGCGGTTGTACGCGAACACGTCCATGATGCGCTTCATGTTCTCCACCGAGGGCTGGTAGCCCCACACCGCGTCCAGGCCCGGCGTGATGGGGAAGGACACGCCCACCGAGCCCATCAGCACCAGGCGGCGCACCCGGTGCGGGGCGCGGATCGCTAGCGCCAGCGACAGCCCGCCGCCGAAGCTGTTGCCCACCACGTCGGCCTGGGGGAGGTCCAGCGCGTCCAGCAGGTCCAGCGCCTGCTGCACCCAGGTGTCCATCGTGTACGCGATGCCGGCGGGCCGCTCGGTGTAGCCGAATCCGACCATGTCGGGCGCGAGCACGCGCCGTTCCTTCGCCAGCACGGGGATCGCGAGGCGCCAGTTCGCCCAGGCGCTGACGCCGGGCCCGGAGCCGTGGATGAACAGCACCGGCGGCTGGCCCGGGCGCGAGGCGCCCAGGTCGTGCACGTTGGTGTCGAAGCCGCCGGTGCGCACGCGGCGGCCGATCTCGGGGTTGGCAGGGTTCGTCACAGCTTCACCATCACGTTGCGCAGCTCGGTGTAGAACTCGAGCGAATGCACGCCGCCCTCGCGGCCGATGCCGCTGGCCTTGGCGCCGCCGAAGGCGGTGCGCAGGTCGCGCAGGAACCAGGAGTTGATCCAGCACAGGCCGACGTCGATCCGCGCGGCCACGCGGTGCGCGGTCTCCAGGTTGCTCGTCCACACGGTGGTGGCGAGGCCGTAGTCCGTGTCGTTGGCCAGCGCGATCGCTTCCTCCTCGGTGTCGAAGGGGGCGATGTGGCAGCACGGGCCGAAGATCTCCTCGCGGATCACGGCGGAGGTCTCGGGCAGGCCGGTCCAGATGGTCGGCTGCACGAAGTGGCCGTGCGCCAGCTCGCCGCCCAGCTGCGGCTCGCCGCCGCCGGTCACGATGGTCGCGCCCTCGGCGCGGGCGCGCTCGTAGTAGCCCAGCACCTTCTTCTTGTGCTCGGCGGAGATCAGCGGGCCGATGCCCACCCCCGGGGTGTCCGGGCCGCCGATCTTCAGGCCCTCGGCCTTCTCCTTCAGCGCGGCGACGAACTTCTCGAAGATCGGCCGCTGCACGTACACGCGCTCGGTGCCCAGGCAGACCTGGCCGCAGTTCTCGAACGCGCTGCGGGTGATGCCGGCCACGGCCTTCTCGAAGTCGGCGTCGGCGAACACGATGCCCGCGTTCTTGCCGCCCAGCTCGAAGCTGACCGGGCGCACCCCCTTGGCCGCGGCGGCCATGATGGCCTCGCCGGTGCGGGTCTCGCCGGTGAAGGTGATGCCGTTGATGCCGGGGTGCCGGGTGATGAACTCGCCGGCGGAGCCGGGGCCGAAGCCGTGCAGCACCTGGTACACGCCCTTGGGCACGCCGACCGCGTTCATCACCTCGCCCAGCAGCGTCGCGGTGGCCGGCGTTTCCTCGGAGGGCTTGACGATCACGGTGTTGCCGCAGGCCAGCGCCGGGCCGACCTTCCAGGTCATCAGCAGCAGCGGCAGGTTCCAGGGGCAGATCACGCCGACCACGCCCAGCGGCGTGCGCAGCGCGTAGCTCAGGGCCGTGCCGCCGTCGGGCGTGGCCATCTGGAAGCTCTCGGTCGGGACGTTCTTGACGATGTCGGCAAAGATCTTGAAGTTGGCAGCGCCGCGCGGGATGTCCACGTGGCTGGCCAGCGAGCGCGGCTTGCCGGTGTCGGCGATCTCGGCCTCGAGGAAGTCGTCGAAGCGGCGGTTGATCTCGTCGGCCACGGCGTGCAGCAGCTCGGCACGGCGCACCACGCTCATGCGGCCCCATTCGCCCTTGAGCGCCGCGCGGGCGGCGGCCACGGCGGCGTCGACCTCGGCCTGGCCGGCCTCGTGCACCAGCCCGATCACCTGGTTGGTGGCCGGGTTGCGGTTCTCGAAGGTCTTGCCGGTGGCGACGAACTCGCCGTTGATGAAGTTCAGGAACTGTTTCATGGTGGGTCCATGGGTTGGGATCTCAGGCCTGCAGCCCGAGGGCCTGCAGGCCGGCGCGGGCGATTTCTTCGTCCTGCGCTTCGCTGCCGCCGGAGACGCCGATGCCGCCGATGCGCACGCCGTGCTCCACGATGGGCAGCCCGCCGCCGAACGCGACGAAGCGCGGCCGCAGCACCAGCCCCTGGCGCACGGCCTCCGAGTGGTGCTGCAGCTCGGCGTGCCAGGCGCTGGTCGGCAGGCCGAAGCTCGCCGCCGTGTAGGCCTTGTCGACGGCGATCTCCACCGAGTGCAGCGGCGCGCCGGCCTGGCGGGCGAAGGCGACCGGCACGCCGGCCGCATCGACCACCGAGACGTTGACGCGCACGCCCAGCGCGTCGGCATGGCGCACGGCGGCCTGGATGGCGCGCAGTGCGGCAGGGGCGTCGATGACGCGCTGCGCGGCGCTCAGCGCGTCATCCGGGGCCTGGTGCGGTGCCTGCATGGTGCGGTCCTTCCGTTCAGGTGTAGACCTCGGTGAACGAGGGCACCAGGTCGCCGGTGTGGTAGAAGATGCCGCTGCCGAGGCGGTCTTCGCTCCAGGTGGTCACCGGACGGTCCGGCTGCGCGAGGTAGCCCAGGCCTGCGAAGGTCTCGTTGCGGTTGCCGCTCGGGTCGAAGAAGTAGATGGTCTCGCCACGCGTGATGCCGTGGCGGGTCGGCGCGACGTCGATGCGCACCTTGTTCTTGGCCATCACGTCGGCGGCCTTCAGCACGTCGTGCCACGAGTCGAGGAAGAACGCGATGTGGTGCAGGCCGCTGCGCGGGCCGCCGACGAAGGCGATGTCGTGCGGCGTGGTGGTGCACGCCATCCAGGTGGCGGCCTGGACGTTCTTCTCCGGGCCCACCAGCACCTGCTCGGTCAGGAAGAAGCCGAGGCACTCCTTCATGAAGCGCGTGTTCTGCTCGACCGTGTTGATGCCGGCCTCGGGATTGAGCTCGCACATCAGCAGCAGGTGGTCCAGCCAGTGCGCGCCCGCGCCGCGGATGCCGTCCGGCCAGGGGTCGGGGTTGTCGGTGCCGACGTCGGTGCCCACGTACTCCTTGAACGCGTACAGCCGCATGTCGTGGCCGCTGGGCAGGTGGAACTGCAGCATGCGGCCCACCGACGGCAGCGTGCCCTCGGGCAGCATCTGGGTCTTGATGCCCCAGGCCTCGACGCGCTGCTGGATCTCGTCCAGGTCGGCGTCGTCCTTGACCTTGTAGGCCACGTGGTTCAGGCCGGCCTGGTCGGAGGGTGTGAGGATCAGCGAGAACTTGTCCCACTCGTCCCAGCACTTGAGGTACACGTTGCCGGCACGGTCCTTCATCACCGTGCGCATGCCCAGCACCTTCTCGTAGTGCGTCACGGCGGCATCGATGTCCATCACTCGCAGGCTGGCGTGGCCAATACGCAGAACGCCCATGTCATGTCTCCTTCGTGGTTGCTGTGGGTCGGTGGGGAACGGCCGAGGCTGCCGGGGCCGCAGCTCGGGTAAACGGTTTGGCCAGCCGTGCGCACACTTCCAGGCGCACGGCGGTGACGGGGGCGGCGCGGCAGGCCAGGGTGTAGCCCCGGGCCTCCTCCTCGACGCTGACGTGGGCGCGGCTGACCGGGCCGAGCGCCCGCACCTCGCCCTCGACGATCTGCACCTTGCAGACGCCGCAGCCGCCGTTGACGCAGCCGGCGGGGATGCCGCGGCGGCCGAGCCGCAGCATGCCGCGCAGCAGGCTCTCGTCGGTCGCGCAGGGGTAGGACTCGCCGGTCTGGACGACGTGCACGTCCACGCGGGTCCGGGTGTCGAACAGCATGCTCTTCTCCTCCGTCCTAGACCTGCTTGAACAGCGGACTGCGCGGCCCCTGCGCGTCCGCTGCCGAGATGAACTTCTCGGTGTAGATGTCGCGCTCGAACAGGCGTCCCTGCATCAGCGTCGCGATGCAGGCCTCGATCATCGGCGGTGGTCCGCACAGGTAGGCCTTGTGGCCGGCGAACTGGCCGCCGAAGTGGGCCTTGGCTGCCTCGTGCACGTAGCCACGCGCGCCGTCCCAGCCGGAGCCCTCGGGCTCGTCCGACAGGGCCGGCACGTAGGTGAAGTTCGGGTGCTGCTGAGCGAGCGCCCGGAACTCGGCGTCGTAGTACAGCTCCTCGCGGCTGCGCTGGCCGTAGACCAGCGTGATCGGCTCGGTGCAACCCTCGGCCAGCAGGCTCAGGATCATCGAGCGCGGGCTGGACAGGCCCGAGCCGCCGGCCAGGAAGATCATCGGCATGCGTGCCGAGCGGCGCACGAAGAAGCGGCCGTACGGGCCGGACAGGCGCAGCCGCGTGCCCTCGCGGGCCTGCTCGTGCAGCCAGGTGGTGCCGGCGCCGCCGGGCACCAGGCGCACGTTGAGCTCGATGCGGTCGGCCTGGCCGTCCGCGGCCGGCGGGTTGGCGATCGAGAACGCACGGCTTTGGCCGAGGCCCGGGATTTCCAGCTGCACGTACTGCCCGGGCTGGAAGCGGATCGGCTTGTCCAGCTTCAGGTGGATGGCCTTGATGGTCGGCGTGAGCGGCTCGATGCGCTCGATGTCGGCCGCGAAGTCGCGCACCGGGATGACCTCGGCGTCGGGATCCTCGTCGATGTCGGCCTCGATGGTCGCGTCCGAGCACAGCGTCGCGCAGCAGGCCAGGGTCTTGCCGTCGTCGCGCTCGAAGTCCATCAGCGCGAACGGGTTGGCCGCGCCGTGGTCGATCTCGCCATCGCAGACCTGCACCTTGCAGCTGCCGCACAGCCCGTGCCCGCAGGCGTGCGGCAGGTAGATGCCCTGGCGCAGCGCCGCGTCGAGCAAGGTCTGGCCTTCCTCGACGTCGATCGTCACGCCGAGGGGCTCGATGGTCAGTTGGTAGCTCATGGCCGCACGCTCAGGAGCTCGATCCCCGGATGCCGGTCAGGCCGGGCGTGCGGAAGCGGATCGCGTCCTTGTGCCCCAGGCCGTTCTCGGCCAGCGTCTTGCCGAAGTCGGGCTGCCAGGGCTGGCCGGACTTGAACCACTGCACCTGGCTCCAGTCGATGCGCTCGAAGTCCGGGTGGTCGCCGAACGCGCCGGGCAGCACGTTCTCCACCATCGCGCCGAACGGCATCTCCGCCGGCAGCGGCAGGCAGAAGGGCGCGCAGAACATCATGTGGTCTTCCCAGCCGATGTACAGCAACGGCGCCGGGAAGTTCTCGCGCACGTCCCGGGCGGGGAAATCGTAGGTGCCGATCGCGGTGACGCTCATGCCGATGCTCCTTTCTCGGTGGTGTCGTCCTTGGCCTCGCCGCGCCAGGCGGCGAAGTTTTTCTGGTCTTCCGAGCCCTCGAAGTCGAGGTTGTCGCGGCCGAAGTTCAGGCCGTACCAGTCGAGCACCGCGCCCAGCGGATCGAAGCCGGGCTGGCTCGGGTCGACGTCGGGCTTGAAGCAGTTGCCCTGGTAGATCTGGTGCACCGGCAGCCAGGACTGCACGTACTTCTCCGGTTCGTGGTCGAAGATCCGCTTGCAGCCGTCACTGCAGAAGTGGTACTTGTTGCCGAAGTAGTTGCTCTCGCGGTAGCAGATCCTGGTCGGGTCGCCGGGCTCGGTGAAGAACATCGGGATCTGGCAGGTCGTGCACAGCATCGGCAGCGTCTTGTTGTAGAAGCGCTTGCCCTGCTGCTGGCGCTCCCGGTAGTACTCCAGGCGCGGGCGGTACAGGCGGTCGAAGGACTCGGGGTACTTCTCCGACAGCCAGTCCATTTCCTCGTCGCTGGGTACCCAGGTGTGCAAGGGCGCGGCGGCGGTGTAGTTGTAGAAGGCGTTCCAGGCCTGGTGACTGATGTGGTCCTTGCCCTCGCAGGCTTCCTTCCAGCCGGCCGGCTCCCGGATGCCGTAGCGGGCGAGGTCGCGGAACAGGGCTCCGCCGTTCTGCTCGGCGTACATCTCCCAGCCTTCCTTCCAGCTCATCACGCGCTTGGGCAGCATGTAGTCCTGCATCATCGCCACCAGCGTCAGCACGCGGTAGCCGCGCCAGAACCACTTGTCGATCCAGCGCTGCACGATGGGCACGTTGTCCGGGTCCTGCTCGAGCATGAACTTGATGCACTCGATGCCCAGCGTCATGTGGCGCGATTCGTCGCTCTGGGCCGAGAAGCCGAAGGTGACGGTGGACATGTCGCCGTTGTGCGCAGCACCGGACATGAACGGCACGAACAGCAGGTTGGTCAGCACGTACTCGAACGAGAAGCTCACCGCGGTGAGGAACTCGAACGGGCCGGCGGTCAGCGCGTCCTCGAAGAACGACTTGGGCACGGACAGGTACCACACACGGTCGTACCAGTGCGCGGCGTTGTGCATGCCGTTGAAGTACTTGTTGTAGGTGCTGATGGCATGCGTCTCGGTCTGGTAGTGGCGCAGCTCGTCGATGGACTGCATCTGCGCCGCCACGCGCGCGCCCACGCCGGTGAAGTGCCGGCCCACCTGCGCGAAGCCGCGATGCGCGTAGTACTCCAGCGGCGTGACGCCCTGGATGAACAGCTTGAGCGCGTTGACGTAGCGCGCGTCGCTGATGCCGAGAAAGCCGTTGTTCTGCGCGAAGGCGTCGATGACGGCGTAGAGCTTGCGTTCCTTCTCGCCTTGGTACTTCCAGTAGGCGTCCATGGTCAGGCGGAAGGGGTCCTCCCACTTGTCCCAGTCGTGGATCTTGATGCCCTCGTAGCGGTCGTACGGGAAGACTTTCTCCATCGGCTGGTACGTGGTCTCCCAGCCGAGGCCACGCGTCATCGCGGCGTAGCGTTCCTTGAGGCTGAGCTTCTTGCGGGTGACTCGGGTGTCCATGCTTGTCTCCTGTGGATGGGGTGAGGCCGTTCAGTGGTTCCAGCGCAGCGTGAACTCGTCGTCGTCCTCGTCGATGTGGCCGGACAGGGTGACGAGGTTCACGTGGATCTGCTGCAGGTCGAACGGGCGGCCGGTGTGTTCCTCGACCGTGGCGCGGCGGATGACCAGGCGCCCCGGGGCGTCGATCTTCACGAGCCCGGGCGAATGGACGGTCACGGCCTCGGGGTTGTCGGCCTGGATGGCCTCGATCACCGGACGGGCTTCCTCGTTGTCCTGGAACGCGATGAACACCTTGGAGGTGGCTGCGGTCGTCATGGGATGTCTCCTCGGGATTGGCTTGTCGGTCAGACGTCCAGGCCGGCCTTGCGTGCGCGGGCGTCCAGTGCCTCGCGCACCTCCTGCATCGCCGTGGCCCCCACCTCGCCCAAGGCCAGCTCGGCGACCGGCGTCAGTGCGGCGCGCGCCTTCCAGGCGTAGGTGACGTACCAGTCGGTGAGCAGGCGGCGGTTGCCTTCGGATTCGGCCGCGGCGACCTTGACGACCGCGTCGATCCAGCGCGCGCTCTCGTCGTGCCATTCGGGGATGAAGGCGGTGAGCATCGCGACGGCCGTGCCGCCCTGCAGGGCCAGGTGCTCGTCGACGAAGTGGCCCAGCATCAGCGGATACAGCAGGCCGTCGAGGGCGAGGTTCTGCGCGATGAACAGCTCGAACGGGTCCTGCAGCACCAGAGTGTCTTCCACGTAGCGGCGCAGCACCTGCCAGTGGGCGTCGTGCAGCCAGGCGTTGCGACCGGCGTCGAGCACGCCGGGCTCGTCCATCGCGAGCCCCAGCCGCGTGAGGTACTGCGCCGCGCCCAGCTGGTCCATCGCATGCAGCATGGCCGGCGCGGTGAAGGCGGTGCCGTAGCCGCGCGCGCAGATGGTGCAGTTGTTCATGTTGCCGCCCCAGGCCACGTGGCGCAGCGGCATCAGCACGTCACAGGCGTGGGAGCGCACGGCATCGGGCATCTTGTCGAGCAGGCCGCGCGATTCGACGAACTGGTAGTTCGCCTCCATCGCGTCCTGCTGGCGTGCGCGCGCCATGGTCCAGGTCGCGTAGTAGAACTGGCGCGGGTCCCGCAGGCTGTCCCAGTCCTTCATCTTCACCGCGGTGCGCCGGGTGTCGAAAAGCTCGAATTCCGGCTCCCAGGTGGGGCGGTAGTGGAAGTTGGCGCTCGGCTGCGCGCCGAGTGTGGCTTCGAGGTAGCGCGAAGCCGGCTTGTCGCCCGTGTAGGCTGCCACGCGGGCGAAGGTGTGGCGCAAGCGCTGGATCTCGCGCGCCTGCAGGTCGATGTTCATGGGGGCTTGTCTCCTTGGTGGTGTGGCGTGGGAGCGGTGGCGGATGTCAGTCGTCGGGCAGGTAGCGCACGCGGTGCTCCGCGCAGAAGGCTTCGAAGGCCGGCGTCGGCAGCAGCAGTTCGACCGACAGTTCCGGCCAGCCGACCGAGAAGCTGAACTCGACGAGGTCGTCCTTGCGGCCGAGGACGCGCACGAACTTCTGGGTCAGGTCGCACGCCGGCATGGCAGGCTCGGCGGCAGGGGGCGGGGCGGTTCGCGTCATGGCAGGGGCCTGTGCTGTGTTGGCCGCCTCCATCGCAGGACGCATGCCAATCCGGCGGGAACCGCCCAAAAATATCGATAAATTAAGGGTTAATCCGGAGCATTCGGCCCCGATCGGCCGCGACTGCGGCGACGTCTCGGCCACGCGATGGGGTGCTTGTGACCAGCAGTGACCCGATTGCTGCAGGGCAGCATGATCATTTGGTGAGGTGCCGGCGCGCCCGATTGCTGAAATGATGAAATGGGTGGGGCGGGTGAACCCTATGGACGGTGTTCAGCGGTTTATCGATACTTTGTCCACCATGTCCACCCTCCTGCCACCGCTGCCGTCCGACGCCGACCTGCGTCGCCTGGTCCATTTCTCCACGGTGGACGGGCGCATCTGGCTGGCGGACCAGCGCATGCTGCTGCTCCACGCGGCGAGCCTGCAGGCGTTGCGGCGCGAGCTGATGTCCAGCCTGGGGCCGGAGCACACCCGGCGCCTGCTCATGCGCGCGGGTTACACAGCAGGCACGCGCGACGCGATGCTGGCGCGCAAGGTGCGCCCCGACGCGTCGCTGTTCGACGCCTTTGCCGTCGGGCCCCAGCTGCACATGCTCGAAGGCGCGGTGCGAGTCACGCCGCAGGTGCTCGAGGTCGACGAGGCGCAAGGTCACTTCCGCGGCGTGTTCCGCTGGGACCACAGCTGGGAGGCCGAGATGCACCAGCGCAGCTGCGGGCCGTCGGACGAGCCCGTGTGCTGGATGCTGCTGGGCTATGCCTCGGGCTACACGAGCGGCTTCTTCGGCCGCCCGGCGCTGTTCAAGGAGGTCCAGTGCTCGGCCAGCGGCCATGACTGTTGCCTGATCGAAGGCCGTTTCGCGCACGAATGGCCCGACGGCGAGCAGCTGGCGCGCGACTACGACCCGGATTCGATGCTGGTGCGCATCGACGAGCTGCGCTCGCAGGTCGAGGCGCTGCGCACGCAGCTGCAGCCGGCCGACGACCAGGGGCCGCTGATCGGGCATTCCCCGGCGTTCCGGCAGACCGTCGAGCTGCTGCGCAAGGCCGCCCCGACCGAGGTCACGGTGCTGCTGACCGGCGAAACCGGCGTCGGCAAGGAGCGCTTCGCGCGCGCGCTGCATGCGATGGGGCCCCGTGCGGACAAGCCCTTCGTCGCGGTCAACTGCGCGGCGCTGCCGGCCGAGCTGATCGAAAGCGAGTTGTTCGGTGCGGAAAAGGGCGCCTATACCGGTGCCAACGCGACGCGCATCGGCCGCTTCGAGCGCGCCCACGGCGGCACCCTGCTGCTGGACGAACTGGGCGAGCTGCCGCTGCCGGCGCAGGCCAAGCTGCTGCGCGTGCTCCAGCAGGGCGAGGTGGAGCGGCTGGGGTCGACCCAGGCCCGCAAGGTCGATGTGCGGGTGGTCGCCGCCACCAACGTCGACCTGGAGAAGGCGGTGGAGGAGGGGCGCTTCCGGCGCGACCTGCTGTACCGGCTGAACGTCTACCCGATCCGCATCCCGCCGCTGCGCGAACGGGCCGAGGACATCGAGCTGCTGGCCATGCACCTGCTGCAGAAGTACGCCGCGCGGCACGGCAAGCGCGTCGAGGGCTTCACCGACCTGGCGCTGGCCGCGATGCGCGCCCATCCCTGGCCGGGCAACGTGCGCGAGCTCGAGAACCTGGTCGAGCGTGGCGTGATCCTTGCGTCCTCGGGCGGCATGGTCGATGCCCCGATGCTGTTCCCCCAGCTGACTTCCGCCGACATGCTGACGGTCAATGCTTCCGGCGGCCTGGAGAGCAACGCCGCCTGCGCCCAGCAGGCCGACTTCTACGACATGCTGCAGCGCAGCGGCCTGACGCTGGATGCGATGGAGGACGCGCTGATCCGCGAGGCGGTCCAGCGCGCCGGCGGCAACCTGTCGGCGGCGGCTCGGGCGCTGGGGATCACCCGTCCCCAGCTGAGCTACCGCCTCTCGCGCATCCAGGACGACGCGCGCCGCGCCACCTGAGCGGCAGGGCCCGAGCATGGCCAAGCGTTCCTTCCAGCCGCCCAGCACCCTCCCCGTCGACCCGGCCGACGGCGCGGCCACGCGCACCCTGATCGAACAGACCTACACCACGCTGCGCGACGACATCATCGAGGGCCGGCTGGCGCCGGACAGCCGCCTGCGCATCGAGCACCTGCGGCAGCAGTACCAGGTCGGTGCCGGCACGCTGCGCGAGGCCCTGACCCGGCTGGTCAGCGACGCGCTGGTGGTGGCCGAGGGGCAGCGGGGCTTTCGCGTGGCGCCGATCGCGATCGAGGACCTGGAAGACATCACGCGCCTGCGGGTGCACATCGAGACCGACGCCCTGCGCCAGTCGATCCGCTGCGGCGACGACGCCTGGCGCGCGCGCGTGACGGCGGCCTACGAGGCCCTGTCGGCGGAGGAGCAGCCGGTGCGGCCCGAGCGCCGCCGCCAGTGGGAGGCGCTCAACCTGCGCTTCCATGAAGCGCTGCTGTCCGGCCACGCCTCGCCCTGGACGCAGCGAGTGCTGCGCCTGCTGGCGCGCCACAGCGAGCGCTACCGCAGCTATGCGATCGGCCTGCCCGACAGCGGGCGTGACGTCCATGCCGAGCACACCGAGATCTACCAGCTGGCGATCAGCGGCCAGGAGGCGCGCGCCGCCTTGGCGCTCGAAGCGCACATCAGCGCGACGCCTTACATGCTGATCCGTGCCCTGCGCGAGGGGCGCATTGTCCTGCCGGGCGCGCGCCCGCCGGCCGCGGCGCACGCACGCGCGACGCCCGCCGGGGCCGGTGCCGCGCCGCAACAGCGGCCGTGGACGCAGCCCGCGGGTGAACCGCTTGCCACGTGAAGGGGACCGTCGGGAAGCGCCGGAGGGCGCGGTGCCCCATCCCCGCATCCGGGGGGAATGCGTCCGTCGCGTTCCGGGTCTTCAATAGGCAGGGGCCGCCGCAGGGCCCATGCGGCGCAGCCTTGCGAGACCCTGCCGAAGTGAAGGTTTTTCATCGCATTCGCCGTATGGACGCAAGGAGGCTGCCTTCATGCGAATGGATGTATATGAATATATCCGGCTTTCGCGGTGGTGCCTGAAAGCGCATGCTTTCCCAGGTGCGTGGGCAATAAACCCGCGCAAGTGGGCTCCGTTATTTCTGGCGAGTGCACAAAAACACGCGATCCTTCATGCACCCTTGAAATGCGGCAGCCCAAGCCCGATCTGAGGCTTGGGCGCCTGCGGGTGGCCCGGACGAGCGAAACAGGACGTGCCTGGTGCCAGGCCCTTGCGAAAAAGAGCTCAGTCGGCCAGGGAAGCGGACTGGCTGGTGCCGGCCGGCGGCCGGACGGCAGCCGGCACGACCCGGGGTTCGAGCAACTGGATGTTTTGCGCCAGCTTGCCTTTCGGACCCTGGACCAGGTCGAAGGTGACCTTCGAGCCCTGCTTCAGCGTCCGGAAACCATCCATCAGGATGGCCGAAAAGTGGGCGAAGACGTCTTCGCCGCCTTCGTCCGGCTCAATGAACCCGAAGCCCTTGGCGTCATTGAACCATTTGACCGTTCCTGCATGCGTACCCATTGCTTCCTGCCCGGGTAAATACTCCTGATTCGCGAAAAATTCTCTGCGGCAGGTTCCACGGTGTCAAGAACGGATCAAGCCCGGGTTCGTGAGCGTTGGTGACGGTTCCTGTGCATATTCTCAGGTTGACCTTGACGAGTGCAGAGCAAATGGCGCGAACCCGCTCCCTGTCCAGCCCAACTCGATAGAATCGTTTCATGCCCAGCGACACGCCCAAGCTCCCAGCAACGCCCGCCCAGCCCGCGCTGCCGGACGGCGGGGAAGGAACTGTCGTTGTCGAAAGACAGTCATCGAAGGTGGAGCCGCCCCGTCTGTACCAGGTGGTCATGCTGAACGACGACTACACCCCGATGGAGTTCGTGGTGATGGTGCTTCAGCAGTACTTCCACCGGGACCTGGAGACGGCGACCCACATCATGCTGAAGATCCACCACGAAGGCCGCGGCGTCTGTGGCGTCTACACCAAGGACATAGCCGCCACGAAAGTCGAATTGGTGCTTGCCGCCGCGCGCCGCGCGGGGCATCCTTTGCAGTGCATTATGGAGGCCGCATGATTGCCCAGGAACTTGAAGTCAGCCTGCACATGGCGTTCGTCGAGGCGCGCCAGCAGCGCCACGAGTTCATCACGGTGGAGCACCTGCTGCTGGCACTGCTCGACAACCCGTCGGCGGCCGAGGTGCTGCGGGCGTGCTCGGCCAGCATCGATGACCTGCGCAAGAGCCTGACGCAGTTCATCAAGGAAAACACGCCGACCGTCGGCGGCACCGACGAGGTCGACACGCAGCCGACGCTGGGCTTCCAGCGCGTGATCCAGCGCGCGATCATGCACGTGCAGTCCACCGGCAGCGGCAAGAAGGAAGTGACCGGCGCGAACGTGCTGGTGGCGATCTTCGGCGAGAAGGATTCGCATGCGGTCTATTACCTGCACCAGCAGGGCGTGACCCGCCTGGACGTGGTCAACTACATCGCCCACGGCATCCGCAAGTCCGATCCGCCCGAGCCGGCCAAGCCCGCCGAGGGCAGCGGCCAGGAGGTCGAGAAGGAAGAGGGCGAGGGCAAGGGGTCGCCGCTGGAGCAGTTCACCCAGAACCTCAACCAGCTGGCGCGCGAGGGCAAGATCGACCCGCTGATCGGCCGCGAGCAGGAAGTCGAGCGCGTGATCCAGGTGCTGTGCCGCCGGCGCAAGAACAACCCGCTGCTGGTCGGCGAGGCGGGCGTGGGCAAGACCGCGATCGCCGAGGGGCTGGCCTGGCGCATCACCGAAGGCGACGTGCCCGAGGTGCTGTCCGATTCCGTGGTCTACGCGCTGGACATGGGCGCGCTGCTGGCCGGCACCAAGTACCGCGGCGACTTCGAGCAGCGCCTCAAGGGCGTGCTCAAGGCGCTGAAGGACCAGCCCAACGCGATCCTGTTCATCGACGAGATCCACACGCTGATCGGGGCGGGGGCGGCCTCGGGCGGCACGCTCGATGCGAGCAACCTGCTCAAGCCGGCGCTGAGCTCGGGCACGCTCAAGTGCATCGGCGCGACCACCTTCAACGAGTACCGCGGCATCTTCGAGAAGGACGCGGCGCTGTCGCGGCGCTTCCAGAAGATCGACGTGGTCGAGCCGTCGGTCGAGCAGACCGTGGAGATCCTCAAGGGCCTGAAGTCGCGCTTCGAGGACCACCACAACGTCAAGTACGCGCTCAACGCGCTGCAGGCGGCTGCCGAGCTGTCGGCCAAGTACATCAATGACCGCCACCTGCCCGACAAGGCGATCGACGTGATCGACGAGGCGGGCGCGGCGCAGCGCATCCTGCCCAAGAGCAAGCAGAAGAAGACCATCACCCGCGCCGAGGTCGAGGAGATCGTCGCGAAGATCGCGCGCATCCCGCCGGCGAGCGTCAGCAACGACGACCGCTCCAAGCTCAAGAACCTCGACCGCGACCTCAAGAGCGTGGTGTTCGGCCAGGACGAGGCGATCGACGCGCTGGCCGCGGCGATCAAGATGGCCCGCTCAGGCCTGGGCAAGCCGGACAAGCCGATCGGCTCGTTCCTGTTCTCCGGGCCCACCGGCGTCGGCAAGACCGAGGTCGCCAAACAGCTGGCCTACATCCTGGGGATCGAACTGATCCGCTTCGACATGTCCGAGTACATGGAGCGCCATGCGGTCAGCCGCCTGATCGGCGCGCCCCCGGGCTACGTGGGCTTCGACCAGGGCGGCCTGCTGACCGAGGCGGTCACCAAGAAGCCGCACGCGGTGCTGCTGCTCGACGAGATCGAGAAGGCGCATCCGGACGTCTTCAACGTGCTGCTGCAGGTGATGGACCACGGCACGCTGACAGACAACAACGGCCGCAAGGCCGACTTCCGCAACGTGATCATCATCATGACCACGAACGCGGGTGCCGAGACCATGCAGAAGTCGACGATCGGCTTCACGAGCAAGCGCGAGCAAGGTGACGAGATGGCCGACATCAAGCGGCTGTTCACGCCCGAGTTCCGCAACCGGCTCGATGCCATCGTCAACTTCCGCGCGCTGGACGAGGAGGTCATCCTCCGGGTGGTCGACAAGTTCCTGCTGCAACTCGAGAGCCAGCTGGCCGAAAAGCGCGTCGAGGTCACGTTCACGGACGCCCTGCGCAAGTACCTGGCGAAGAAGGGCTTCGATCCGCTCATGGGCGCGCGGCCGATGCAGCGCCTCATCCAGGACACCATCCGGCGGGCGCTGGCCGATGAGCTGCTCTTCGGCCGTCTGGTCGACGGAGGCCGCCTCTCGGTGGACCTGGACGACAAGGAGCAGGTCGTGCTGGACATCCAGCCCAACAAGCGCAGCGACCGGCCGAAGGAAGCAGCGACGACCGAGTGACCGTGCGGCACATGCCGCGAGGAGGGCGGTGCGGCAGGCGCCGCTCCTGGTTCTAGAGTAGGCCCTCCGCGGAGGGCCTACTTCTTGGTCGCGCCAGTCGGCCGTTCGCGGCGGGTGCTCTTGGGCCCCGATCGTCGGCATTCGTCGTGCGCTGGACACTCCACGAGGACGCGCGGCAGGAAGGGCCGCGCTGCGAGGCCGGGGAAGAACGCGGGCGATGGAAGGAAGGTGGACGCCGTCTTGGTGCGCTGCCCACGTGGCGGGGGACGGTGCCGTGCCCCCGGAAACGAAAAACCCCGCGGGCGGGGGCCACGCGGGGTCTGGGGGGAAAGGATGGGACGGTTATTCGCGCTCGCCGCCGAAGACGCCCAGCAGGGTCAGCAGCGACTGGAACACGTTGTAGACGTCCAGGTAGATCGCCAGGGTGGCAGTGACGTAGTTCGTCTCGCCGCCGTCGATGACGCGCTTGATGTCGTAGAGCATGAAGGCCGAGAAGATGACGACGGCCAGCGCCGAAATGGTCAGCGTGAGCGCAGGCATCTGCAGCCAGATGTTCGCGACGATGGCGACGATCAGCATGATGGCGCCCACCATCAGGAACTTGCCCATGCCCGACAGGTCACGCTTGATCGTGGTCGCGAGCGTGGCCATGCCGAAGAAGACCAGGGCGGTGCCCCCGAAGGCCATCATGATCAGCTGGGCGCCGTTCGTGAAGTTGCCGAGCACCGCGCCGATCAGTCGTGACAGCATCAGGCCCATGAAGAACGTGAAGCCGAGCAGCAGCGCCACGCCGATGCCCGAGTTCTTGAACTTGTCGATCGCGAAGAAGAAGCCGAAGGCCACCCCCATGAACACGACAAAGCCGATGAAGGGGCTCCCGGCGAAGAAGCTGAAACCGGACGCCACGCCGATCCAGGCACCCAGGACGGTCGGCACGAGCGACAGGGCGAGCAGCCAGTAGGTGTTGCGCAACACCCGGTTGCGCTGCTCCACCAGGACGGAAGAACCGGCGGTGTACGCGCGCAAGCTTTCGTTCATCAGACTCTCCTCACAGACAAAGTGGTCGTTCGACCACGACGCGGCGATTCTAGTTCCCCGGAGCACGTGCCCAACGGACATGGGGCCCCGGGCAGGGTTATCCAGGGGGCAGGCGCGGCTCGCACGATCCGTGCCAGGTTGACGACAGCGGCGCGGCCCCGCCGGCCGTGGCACCATGTCGCCCGGCGGTGCGCCAGGCGCGGCCGCCTCGCATAGAAAGGAAGTCAAATGAAGCAAAAGATGCAGTTGGAGTTGCAGGACGTCAAGCGGATCGCGCAGGCCGCGGAGGCCGAGGCGCAGGCGAACGGATGGGCCGTGAGCATCGCGATCGTGGACGACGGCGGGCACCTCCTGTGGCTGCAACGACTGGACGGCGCGGCTCCGGTGTCCGCGCACATCGCGCCGGCCAAGGCCAAGACGGCGGCCCTGGGTCGCCGCGAGAGCAAGGTCTACGAGGACGTGATCAACCAGGGGCGCGTGTCGTTCCTGAGCGCGCCGGAGATCGAGGGGCTGCTGGAGGGGGGCGTGCCCATCATCGTCGACGGCCAGTGCATCGGGGCCGTCGGGGTCAGCGGCGTGAAATCGGTCGAGGACGCCCAGATCGCCAAGGCGGGCATCGCCGCGCTGCACGGCTGAGGTTTCGTTCCAACGGGGGCCAGGGCGTGGCGCTGCGTGGGTCGTCGGTCCGGGGCGAAGAGCCCCTGCCGGCGGCTTCGCCGTACGCGCCAGCCGTCGGGCCCATGCCACCGCCGGGCAGCGAGGTGCGACGCGACGCGGGGGCGGGCACGGCGAAGATGCGGGGAAAAAGCGCGTGGCTGGCGTCCCGCAGGACGTGGCTGTGCAGAAACTACGACCGGTCGCCTTTTCCAGGCGGCGGTCGCCCCACGATGAACTATTTGGTCAGGATGAGCTTGCCGTACTTGGTCGCCCGCAGCTGGTAGAGCGACCCGTTGTGCTCGATCTGTACCGTTTTGCGACCGCGCAACAACACGCTGCTGGGCAGGGTGGGCGTGTGTTCGTCCGGCGGGGAATCGGAGTGCGTCGCGGTCGCCACTTGGTCGGCCATCGGATCCCGGGCCAGGGCCGCGCGGCGCGGCAGGACAGCGGTGTGTTCCATGAGGCTTTCTCTTGGTCTTCGGTGCGTGATCAAGGACGGCTCAGCGCCCACCAGGCACCGGCCACGACGACGGCCAGGCTCAGGGTCAAGAGCAGGGTTTCCATGTCAGGCAGCCTCCAGGACGAGTGACACCACGTGGACTTCCCGGACCTGATGCCGCGCGGCTTCGTGCACCTGCCGTGCGCAAGACTCGCATCGGCCGCAGCAGGTGGCGGCGCCCGACTCCATCTGGATTTCCTCGAAGCTGTACCCTGCCCGGGCGAGGCGCTCGATCTCTCTGTCGGAGACGCGATTGCAGACACACACGATCATGCAGGTTCCTCTCGGCTCGCCCCGCGGGGCTCTCTATCGACGCGATGGTGAGAGTCTAAATGAGAATGAGTCGCAATTGAAGCCCCAGCTCGTATCAGGGGTTCTTGGGGCCAGAAGAGGCCGCTGATGGAGGGGCCCGGCCCCGCCGGCGGCGGCTTCCCTCTTTTTGGGGAATGCGGTGGCGGCGAGGCGGGCTCGATACTGACCGGACAACAACGACGACAAGGAGACCCACATGCCCGCATCGCCCATCGTCCCGGAAGCTCTGCGGTTCGTCCGCCAGCCGAGGCCGTGGTGAAGCGGCTGCACCTGGCTGCCGCCCCCGGCCGTCCCAATGCCACTGCGGGTGTCTACGGTTCGCGGCTGCGGGCGTGGGTGCCTGTCGTCCTGTTTGCCATCGTGATCGCCGCCCATGTCTGGCAAAGGGGCGGGGCGGTGCGCTGGCCCGAGCTGGTGTGGGCCGCGGCCTCGTTGCTGCAGACCCTCATCCGCTGGCCGCATGTGGAGGCCGGCCGTCGCAATCGCCCGGTGCGCAGCCACGTGGACCGCCGGGAGCAGTGGCTGATGTTCGTCGTCTTCATGACCTTGATGGCGCTGCCGCTGCTCCACGTGGCCCTGCCTTGGTTCGCCCGGTGGAACTATGCACTGCCTGCGGCGGCGCCCGTGGCAGGAACGCTGATGATGGCGCTGTCCCTGTGGGTCTTCCATCGTTCGCACGCGGACCTGGGGCGGAACTGGTCCCCTTCGCTGGAAGTGCACGCCGAGCACCGGTTGGTGACCGAAGGCGTGTACCGCTGGGCGCGTCACCCGATGTACGCGTCGATCTGGCTGTTCGCGCTGGCGCAGCCCCTGCTCATCCAGAACTGGGTCGCGGGCGCTTGCTCGGTGCCGGGTTTCGCGCTCCTGTACTTCCTGCGGGTGGGCAGGGAGGAGCGGCTGATGCGGGAGACGTTCGGTCGGGAGTACGAGGCCTATGCCGAACGGGTGGGGCGGCTGATGCCCCGGTGGGGCGGCCGGTGAAACGCGCCGCCGGGCCCGAGCCCGGGGCGCCATCCCGAACGCGTCAGGACACTTCGCCCATCTGCGACTGCAGGTAGTTCTGAAGGCCCACCTGGTCGACCAGGCCCAGCTGGGTCTCCAGGAAGTCGATGTGCTCCTCGGTGTCGTCGAGGATGTCTTGCAGCAGGTCACGCGAGACATAGTCGCGCACCGACTCGCAATAGGCGATGCCTTCCTTGATGGTCGCCTGCGCCGCCTGTTCGAGCTGCAGGTCACACTTGAGCGCCTCGACCACGTCCTCCCCAACGAGCAGCTTGCCCAGGTCCTGCAGGTTGGGCAGGCCGTCGAGCATCAGGATGCGGTCCATCAGGCGGTCGGCATGCTTCATCTCGCCGATCGACTCCTCGTATTCCTTTTTGGCGAGCTTGTCGAAGCCCCAGTGCTTCAGCATCCGGTAGTGCAGGAAGTACTGATTGATGGCAGTCAGCTCGTTCTTGAGTTGTGCGTTGAGGTACTCGATGACCTTGGGGTCGCCCTTCATCGTGGACTCCTGTTGTTCTCCCTCGCATTCTCGTCGGCCGCAGGGGTTTCGCCAAGGCGCACCGGACCAAAGCCCGCCCGTTGGCGCTCGAGTGCATTCTGCGATTCAGACGTGTTCTCGTTCTCGCCACCAGCCTGTCGGTCGCAGGCGTCTCAGGCTATAATTTTCAGGTTTACCCGCAACCACCCGCCTAGCGCAACTCCCTGGCCTTTGCACACCCGAATGCTTTGCGAGCAGAGCTGGGCGCGGACATCCTTCCCCGGAGATTCCCGTGCTGCCGCAACTGCCCCAAGCGCTCCTCGCACTCGCAGACGGCACGGTCTTTCGTGGCACCTCGATCGGCGCTGCCGGTCACACGGTCGGTGAAGTCGTCTTCAATACGTCGCTCACCGGCTACCAGGAAATCCTCACCGACCCCAGCTATGCCCAGCAGATCGTCACGCTGACGTATCCGCACATCGGCAACGTGGGTGTCAACGAAGAGGATGTCGAGGCGTCCAAAGTCCATGCCGCCGGCCTCATCATCAAGGACCTGCCGGTTCTCGAGTCGAACTTCCGCAAGACCCGCACGCTGACGCAGTACCTGCGGGACGAGGGCGTCGTCGCGATCGCGGACGTCGACACGCGGCGCCTGACCCGCATCCTGCGCAACGGCGGAGCGCAAAACGGCTGCATCCTGGCCTTGCCCGGGGGCCAGGCCATCACGGACGCGCACGTGGCCGACGCAGTGGGCAAGGCCAGGGCCGCCCCGGACATGGCCGGCCTGGACCTTGCCAAGGTCGTCAGCACGCGCGCGCCCTACGAGTGGACCGAGACCGAATGGCGTCTGGGCACCGGCTACGGGCGGCAGACGGCCCCGCGCTTCCACGTCGTCGCCTATGACTACGGCGTCAAGCGCAACATCCTGCGCATGCTGGCCGAGCGCGGTTGCCGCATCACCGTGCTGCCGGCGCAAACCCCTGTGGCCGAAGTACTCGAGCTCGATCCGGATGGCGTCTTCCTGGCCAACGGCCCCGGTGATCCGGCCGCATGCGACTATGCGATCGAGGCCTCGCGCGAATTGATCGAGACCGGAATTCCGACCTTCGGCATCTGCCTGGGCCACCAGATCATGGCGCTGGCCTCGGGCGCCAAGACCTTCAAGATGAAGTTCGGACACCACGGCGCCAACCATCCGGTCAAGGACCTCGACACCGGCCGCGTCAGCATCACCAGCCAGAACCATGGCTTCGCGGTGGACGAAAAGACGCTGCCGGCCAACCTGCGCCCGACCCATGTAAGCCTCTTCGACGGCACGCTGCAGGGTCTGGCGCGCACCGACAGACCGGCGTTCTGCTTCCAAGGGCATCCGGAAGCCTCGCCCGGACCGCATGACATCGGCTACCTGTTCGACCGTTTCGTTGCGCTGATGGAGAAACACACAAATGCCTAAGCGCACAGACATCAAGAGCATTCTCATCATCGGGGCGGGCCCGATCATCATCGGGCAGGCCTGCGAGTTCGACTATTCCGGCGCGCAGGCGTGCAAGGCGCTGCGCCAGGAGGGCTACAAGGTCATCCTGGTCAACAGCAACCCCGCCACCATCATGACCGACCCGGAGATGGCCGATGTGACCTACATCGAGCCCATCACCTGGCAGGTGGTCGAGCGCATCATCGCCAAGGAGCGTCCCGACGCGATCCTGCCGACC
This sequence comes from Schlegelella aquatica, assembly GCF_026013905.1. NCBI lineage: Bacteria > Pseudomonadati > Pseudomonadota > Betaproteobacteria > Burkholderiales > Sphaerotilaceae > Caldimonas > Caldimonas aquatica. Next base: position 1,993,495 of record NZ_CP110257.1, on the reverse strand, counting down.
ATGGGCGGCCAGACGGCGCTCAACTGCGCGCTGGACCTGCACCGCAACGGCGTGCTGGCCAAGTACGGCGTCGAGATGATCGGCGCCAACGAGAAGGCGATCGAGAAGGCCGAGGACCGCCTCAAGTTCAAGGAGGCGATGACCAAGATCGGTCTGGACTCGGCCAAGTCGGGTATCGCGCACTCGATGGAAGAGGCCTGGGGCGTGCAAAAGCGCATCGCCGCGGAGCTCGGCACCAACGGGTTCCCGGTGGTGATCCGCCCGAGCTTCACCCTCGGTGGCACGGGCGGCGGCATCGCCTACAACCCGGAGGAGTTCGAGGAGATCTGCAAGCGCGGCCTCGACCTGTCGCCGACCAACGAGCTGCTGATCGAGGAATCGCTGATCGGGTGGAAGGAGTTCGAGATGGAGGTCGTCCGCGACAAGGCGGACAACTGCATCATCGTCTGCTCCATCGAGAACCTCGATCCGATGGGCATCCACACGGGCGATTCGATCACGGTCGCTCCGGCGCAGACGCTGACCGACAAGGAATACCAGCTGATGCGCAATGCATCGGTCGCGATCCTGCGCGAGATCGGCGTGGACACGGGCGGCTCGAACGTGCAGTTCTCGATCAACCCCGAGAACGGCCGCATGATCGTGATCGAGATGAACCCGCGCGTTTCGCGCTCGTCGGCGCTGGCTTCCAAGGCCACCGGCTTTCCGATCGCTAAGGTTGCGGCCAAGCTGGCGGTGGGCTACACGCTCGACGAGTTGCGCAACGAGATCACGGGCGGCGCGACCCCGGCGAGCTTCGAGCCGTCGATCGACTACGTCGTCACCAAGATCCCGCGCTTCGCGTTCGAGAAGTTCCGCGAGGCCGATCCGCACCTCACCACCCAGATGAAGTCGGTGGGCGAGGTGATGGCGATGGGACGCACCTTCCAGGAGAGTTTCCAGAAGGCGCTGCGCGGCCTGGAGACTGGCATCGATGGCCTGACCGAGCGCAGCAACGACCGCGAGGAGATCGTCCAGGAGATCGGAGAGCCTGGTCCCGAGCGCATCCTCTTCGTCGGTGACGCCTTCCGCATCGGCATGAGCCTGCAGGAGGTGTACGAGGAGACGGCGATCGACCCGTGGTTCCTCGCGCAGATCGAGGAACTCGTGAAGATCGAGCAGCAGGTCGCCAGCCGCACGCTGCAGAGCCTGTCGGCCGGGGAACTGCGCTTCCTCAAGCGCAAGGGCTTCTCCGACAAGCGCCTGGCCAAGCTGCTGGGCACCGACCAGCACGCCGTGCGCGCCGCACGCCACGCGATGGGCATCCGCCCCGTCTACAAGCGCGTCGACACCTGTGCGGCCGAGTTCGCGACGCAGACGGCGTACATGTACTCCACGTACGACGAGGAGTGCGAGGCGGACCCGAGCGACCGCAAGAAGATCATGGTGCTGGGCGGTGGGCCGAACCGCATCGGCCAGGGCATCGAGTTCGACTACTGCTGCGTCCATGCCGCCCTCGCGATGCGCGAAGACGGCTACGAGACGATCATGGTCAACTGCAACCCCGAGACCGTCTCCACGGACTACGATACGTCCGACCGCCTGTACTTCGAGCCGGTCACGCTGGAGGACGTGCTCGAGATCGTCGCGAAGGAAAAGCCGGTGGGCGTCATCGTCCAGTACGGTGGCCAGACCCCGCTGAAGCTGGCGCTGGACCTGGAGGCCAACGGCGTGCCGATCATCGGCACATCGCCTGACAGCATCGACATCGCCGAGGACCGCGAGCGTTTCCAGAAGCTGCTGCACGACCTGGGTCTGAAGCAGCCGCCCAACCGCACCGCTCGGACCGAGGAGCAGGCGCTGCAGATGGCGCAGGAGATCGGCTACCCGTTGGTGGTGCGCCCGAGCTATGTGCTCGGCGGCCGCGCGATGGAGATCGTGCACGGCGACAAGGACCTCGAGCGCTACATGCGCGAGGCGGTCAAGGTCAGCGAGAAGTCACCGGTGCTGCTGGACCGCTTCCTCGACGATGCCATCGAGGTCGACGTCGACTGCATCTGCGACGGCCAGGACGTGCTGATCGGCGGCATCATGGAGCACATCGAGCAGGCCGGGGTGCACTCCGGCGACTCGGCCTGCTCGCTGCCGCCGTACACGCTGTCGCCACAGCTGCAGGACGAGCTGCGCCGGCAGACCGCGCTGATGGCCAGGGCGCTGAAGGTCGTGGGCCTGATGAACGTGCAGTTCGCGATCCAGGGCGAGGGCGACCGCGCCACGGTCTACGTGTTGGAGGTCAACCCGCGCGCCTCGCGCACGGTGCCCTACGTCTCCAAGGCGACGGGCCAGCCGCTGGCGAAGATCGCGGCGCGCTGCATGGCAGGGCGCAGGTTGGCCGAGCAGGGCGTCAAGGGCGAGGTGATCCCGCCATACTTCAGCGTCAAGGAAGCCGTCTTCCCCTTCAACAAGTTCCCGGGGGTCGACCCGATCCTGGGACCGGAGATGCGCTCGACCGGCGAGGTCATGGGCGTGGGCCGGACCTTCGGCGAGGCCATGCTCAAGAGCCAGCTGGCCGCGGGCTCGCGGCTGCCGGCCAAGGGTACGGTCTGCATCACGGTGAAGAACAGCGACAAGCCCCGGGCGATCGAGGTGGCGCGCCAATTGCATGAACTGGGCTTCCAGCTCGTCGCCACGCGCGGAACCGCCCAGGCCATCAGCCAGGCCGGCATCCCGGTGCGCACGGTCAACAAGGTCAAGGACGGCCGGCCCCACATCGCCGACATGATCAAGGCTGGCGAGATCCAACTGGTCTTCACGACCGTGGATGAAACCCGCACGGCGATCGCGGATTCGCGCTACATCCGCACCGCCGCGCTGGCCAACCGCGTGACGTACTACACGACGATGGCGGGGTGCGAGGCTGCCGTGGAGGCGATGAAGCACCAGCAGGATCTCGTGGTCTATTCGCTGCAGGAACTGCACAAGGCGCTAAACTAGTCCGCACTGTTGAACCCGCGGCCGCCGCCGCCCTCCTGCAAGGGAGTGTGGCGGCGGCCGACTTTTTGCTGCCGAAAGAGAAGAGAAGGACATGCCGACGATTCCCCTCACCAAGCGTGGCGCGGAGAAGCTGAAGGAAGAACTGCACCGCCTCAAGACGGTCGAACGGCCCGCGGTGATCAATGCGATCGCCGAGGCGCGGGCGCAGGGCGACCTGTCGGAGAACGCCGAATACGACGCCGCCAAGGACAAGCAGGGCTTCATCGAAGGGCGTATCCAGGAGATCGAAGGCAAGCTCGCGGCCGCCCAGGTGATAGATCCGGCCAGTCTGGACGCCGGTGGCCGGGTTGTGTTCGGCGCGACGGTGGATCTGGAGGAAGAGGAGACCGGCGAGGCGGTCACGTACCAGATCGTCGGTGACGACGAGGCCGACCTGAAGCACGGCCTGATCTCGATCAGCTCGCCCATCGCGCGTGCGCTGATCGGCAAGGAGGCCGGCGACGTGGCCGAGGTGCAGGCGCCCGGGGGCGTGAAGCGCTACGAGATCGTCGAAGTCCGCTACGTCTGAGGCGATGGCATCGGACCGCTTCTGGCTCCGTCTTCGGGCCTGGCTGAGCGGCCTGGCCGCCGGGATGGTCGTCACGATCGGGGTGGTGGCCGCGCCGTCGCTGTTCGCGCTGCTGGAACGTGCGCAGGCGGGCCTCGTCGCCGGCCGGCTGTTCCAGATCGAAGCGCATGCCAGCCTCGTGGCCGCCGTGGTGCTTTTGCTCGTCGAGCGCCGCATCGCGGCGCGACGCGCGGCCCAAGGGCGGGGGTCCTTGTTCTCGCCGGAGATGGCGCTGGTCCTGGGCGCGCTGTTCTGCACGGTGGCGGGCTACTTCGCCCTGCAGCCCATGATGGCCGAGGCGCGGCTGGGTCAGGGGCGGTTCGGTTTCGGCCAGTTGCACGCCGTCTCGAGCGCGTTCTTCCTGCTCAAGGGCGTGCTGTGGCTGGCCCTCGCCTGGCGCAGCGCGGCACCCGAGGCGGGCCCATCGGCCCAAACCGGCGCCGCCGCCTGATGGCGGCCGGCGTACACAGGCGAAGTCTCGTCTGCCGTCCTGGCGTCACTCCGACAGGAGTTTCTTTTTGGCGCTGGTCATGCGCGGTTTGGCGCGCTTGATGCTGCCGCCGGCCGTGACCCGCTGGTTGCCGAGCACCGTGACTTTCTTCACCTCCGGCCGCTGACCGCCGCGTTTCGAGTACTTGATGATCTTGACCACCCGGGGGCCGGGTTTGCGGTCGTCCTCGGCAGCCTTCTCCTTCGGGGGAACCGGGCGCCACAGCACCAGCAGCTTGCCGATATGCTGGACCGGCGCGGCGTCGAGTTCGTCGGCCAGGCGGGCGAACAGGGCTTCCCGTTCCTGGCGGTCGTCGGAGAACACGCGGATCTTGATCAGGCCGTGGGCTTTCAGGGCGGAGTCGGCCTCCCTGAGCACGGCGGGGGTCAGGCCGTCGGCGCCGATCAGCACCACCGGGTCCAGGTGATGCGCCTCGGCGCGCTTTTCCTTGCGTTGTGCAGGAGTCAGTTGTAGGGCGGGCATCGGCGTATTATCCCCGCCCCGGCAGATGCCGGCGTGATCTCCCGCCAAGAATCGCCGTCACACCCTCGCCTCACCGGTGTTCCCAGATGAAGATCAAGACCAAGAGCAAGAAGGTCAACAAGGCGTGGCTTCACGACCACATGACCGACCCGTATGTCAAGCTGGCCCAGAAGGAGGGCTATCGCTCCCGCGCCGCTTACAAGCTGAAGGAAATCGACGAGGAACTGGGGCTGCTCAAGCCGGGTCAGCTGGTGGTGGACCTGGGCGCCGCGCCGGGCGCATGGAGCCAGTATGTGCGGCGGAAGTTTGCGCCCAAGGACGCGGGCGCGGGTGGGGCTGCGCCGGGCGAACTCCACGGCGCGATCATCGCGCTGGACCTGCTGGACTTCGAGCCGATCGAGGGTGTGACCTTCATCCAGGGCGACTTCCGTGAGGAGGGCATACTCAGGCAGTTGGACGAGGCGGTCGGCGGCCGGGCAGTGGATGTCGTGATCTCCGACATGGCGCCCAACCTGTCCGGCATCGAGGTCTCCGACGCCGCTCGCATCGCCCATCTGGTCGAACTGGCGATGGAATTCGCCACCACCCACCTCAAACCCGACGGTGCACTCGTGTGCAAGGTATTCCACGGCAGCGGCTACAGCCAGCTGGTGGAACTGTTCAAGCGGAATTTCCGGGTCGTCAAGGCGATCAAGCCCAAGGCCTCGCGGGACCGATCCGCCGAAACCTTTCTCGCCGGACGGGGTCTGAAAAATGCTGGGTGACCAGGGCCGGTCCTTCGCGCCGTGCCCTGATAGCAATCACCTGTCACAACCATGGGAAACCGCAAAGGGGCGGGGGGCTTGGCTGAACTAGAATCAGGCCCCAAATCCCGGGTATTTGGGAATGCTTCTCGAGAGAGTCAGGAAAAGGAGCCGCGGTGAACAATCAATGGTTCTCTAAGGTGGCCGTGTGGCTGGTGATCGCCTTGGTGCTGTTCACCGTCTTCAAGCAGTTCGATCGCGGCGCCACCGCGGCGGGCCAGATCGCGTATTCGGACTTCCTGGAGGAAGTGCGCAACAAGCGCATCAAGAGCGTCACCCTCCAGGAGGGCGGCGGCGGCACCGAAATCGTGGCGATCACCAACGATGACAGGCGCCTGCGCACGACCGCGACCTACCTCGACCGCGGCCTGGTCGGCGACCTCATCAACAACGGCGTCAAGTTCGACGTCAAGCCGCGCGAGGAGCCGTCGCTGCTGATGAGCATCCTCATCAGCTGGGGTCCCATGCTGCTGCTGATCGGGGTCTGGATCTACTTCATGAGGCAGATGCAAGGTGGCGGCAAAGGCGGAGCCTTCAGCTTCGGCAAGAGCCGCGCACGCATGCTGGACGAGACGAACAACTCGATCACCTTCGCCGACGTCGCCGGTTGCGACGAAGCCAAGGAAGAGGTGCGCGAGCTGGTCGACTTCCTCAAGGATCCGCAGAAGTTCCAGAAGCTGGGCGGGCGCATTCCGCGCGGCGTGCTGATGGTCGGCCCTCCGGGCACCGGCAAGACGCTGCTGGCCAAGGCAATCGCCGGTGAGGCCAAGGTGCCGTTCTTCTCGATCTCGGGCTCCGACTTCGTCGAGATGTTCGTCGGCGTCGGCGCGGCCCGGGTGCGCGACATGTTCGAGCAGGCGAAGAAGAACGCGCCTTGCATCATCTTCATCGACGAGATCGACGCGGTCGGCCGCCACCGCGGGGCCGGCCTGGGCGGCGGCAACGACGAGCGCGAGCAGACCCTCAACCAGATGCTGGTCGAGATGGACGGCTTCGAGACCAATCTCGGGGTCATCGTGATCGCGGCGACCAACCGTCCGGACATCCTCGACCCGGCGCTGCTGCGTCCCGGCCGTTTCGACCGGCAGGTGTACGTGACGCTGCCGGACGTGCGTGGTCGGGAGCAGATCCTGAACGTGCACATGCGCAAGGTGCCCATCGGCACGGACGTGCGGCCGGACATCCTGGCCCGCGGCACACCGGGCTTCTCGGGGGCGGACCTGGCAAACCTGGTGAACGAGGCCGCGCTCTTCGCCGCCCGCCGCAATGCGCGGGTGGTGGAGATGGTCGACTTCGAGAAGGCCAAGGACAAGATCCTGATGGGTCCCGAGCGCAAGTCCATGGTCATGCCCGAGGAGGAGCGGCGCAACACGGCCTACCACGAGGCCGGCCATGCGTTGGTGGCCAAGTTGCTGCCCAAGACCGACCCGGTGCACAAGGTGACGATCATCCCGCGCGGCCGGGCGCTCGGCGTGACCATGCAGTTGCCCGAGGGTGACCGCTACAGCATGGACAAGGAACGCATGCTCAACACCATCTCGGTGCTGTTCGGCGGCCGGATCGCGGAGGAGGTCTTCATGAACCAGATGACCACCGGCGCCTCGAACGACTTCGAGCGGGCGACCCAGATCGCGCGCGACATGGTCACGCGTTACGGCATGACCGACGAGCTGGGCCCCATGGTGTATGCCGAGAACGAGGGTGAGGTGTTCCTCGGCCGCTCCATCACCAAGCAGGTCAACGTCTCCGAAGAGACGATGCAGAAGGTCGACAAGGAGATCCGCAAGATCATCGACCAGCAGTACGCGATCGCACGCAAGCTGATCGAGGACAACAAGGACAAGATGCACGCGATGGCGCAGGCCCTGCTCGAGTGGGAGACCATCGACGCCGAGCAGATCGACGACATTATGGCCGGCCGCCCCCCGCGGCCGCCGAAGGATTGGACGCCTTCGAGCAGCAAGCCGGGCGGCGGCAGCACCCCGCCGGTCAATGCCGACGGCGCGCCCGCGGCCGCCTGACCATCGAGGCCGGTTCTTCTCCTGCAACGGGGCTTCGGCCCCGTTTTGCGTTGTACCCCTTGCAGCATTGCATTCATGAGCTACTGGCAGACCACCCGGTTCCGCATCGATCTGTCACGCCCCCGCGTGATGGGGATCGTGAACGCCACGCCTGATTCGTTCTCGGATGGAGGCGCTCATGCGGACGAGCGCTCGGCCCTGCGTCATGCCGAGCAACTCTTGCGGCAGGGTGCGGACATCCTCGACATCGGTGGCGAGTCCACGCGCCCGGGAGCTCCACCCGTCCCGCTCGAGGAGGAATTGCGGCGGGTGCTGCCGGTGGTGCGCGAGGCGGTGAAATGGGGTGTGCCCCTCTCGGTCGACACCTACAAGCCCGAGGTGATGCGGCAGGTGCTCGCCCTGGGCGCCGACATCGTGAACGACGTGCAGGCGCTGCGTGCCCCAGGCGCGCTGGATGTGGTGGGCGAGCACCCGTCCTGCGGGATCTGCCTGATGCACATGCGGGGGGACCCGACCTCGATGCAGAGCCAGACGCAGTATGACGACGTGGTGGCGGAGGTGGCGGACTTCCTCGCGGGCCGGGTGCAGGCCCTGTCCTGGCGGGGCGTGGCACGCGAGCGCATGGTGCTCGACCCCGGTGTCGGCTTCGGCAAGACGGTGGAGCAGAACTTCCAACTGCTGCGCGAGCAGCCGCGGCTGCTCGCGCTGGGCTTGCCATTGCTGGTGGGGTGGTCGCGCAAGTCGTCGATCGGGGCGGTGACGGGCAAACCGGTGAGCGAGCGCGGGCCGGGCAGCTTGGCGGCGGCGCTGGCGGCCGCGCTGCTGGGCGCGCGCGTGCTGCGTGTACACGATGTGGCGGCCACTGTCGATGCCCTGAAGGTGTGGCAGGCGGCCGGCCTGCCGGCGGTGGCGGACGGGCACAATCACGCCCATTGACACATCATCCTGCCTGGTAGACGAGACGATGAGCAGAAGGTATTTTGGGACCGACGGCATCCGAGGAACGGTCGGGCAGCCGCCCATCACGCCGGATTTCGTGCTGCGCCTGGGCCATGCCGTGGGGCGCGTGCTCAAGCAGCAGGTCAAGCGGCCGGTCGTGCTGATCGGCAAGGACACGCGCATCTCCGGCTACATGCTGGAATCGGCCCTGGAGGCTGGCTTTGCCTCGGCCGGGGTGGACGTCCTGCTCAGCGGCCCGCTGCCCACGCCCGGCGTGGCTTACCTCACCCGCGCGCTGCGGCTCGACCTCGGCGTCGTCATCAGCGCCTCGCACAACCCGTATCCCGACAACGGCATCAAGTTCTTCTCGGCCACCGGCGAGAAGCTGCCGGACGACTGGGAGCAGGCGGTCGAGGCCGCTCTCGACGAGCCGGCCCAGTGGGTCGATTCGTCCGGGCTGGGCCGGGCCCGGCGCCTGGACGACGCGCAGGGCCGGTACATCGAGTTCTGCAAGAGCACCTTCGGCAACGACCTGTCGCTCAAGGGCCTGAAGGTGGTGGTGGACGCCGCACACGGGGCCGCGTATCAGGTGGCGCCCAGCGTCTTCCATGAGCTCGGGGCCGAGGTCGTCTCGATCGGTTGCGCGCCGGATGGCTTCAACATCAACGCCGGGCTGGGGGCCACGTCGCCGTCGGCCTTGCAGGCGGCGGTGCGGGAGCACGGTGCCGACTACGGCATCGCGCTGGATGGCGACGCCGACCGGCTCCAACTGGTCGACGCCGAGGGGCGCCTCTACAACGGGGACGAACTGCTCTACGTGATGGTGGCCGATCGCTTGGCGCACGGCCAGCCGGTGGCGGGCGCCGTCGGCACGCTGATGACCAACATGGCCGTGGAGCTCGCCCTGGCCGCGCGGGGCGTGCCGTTCGTGCGTGCCAAAGTCGGCGACCGCTATGTGCTGGAGGAACTCCAATCGCGCGGCTGGCTGCTGGGCGGCGAGGGCTCCGGTCACCTGTTGGCGCTGGACAAGCACACGACCGGCGACGGCATCGTCAGCGCCTTGCAGGTGCTGCAAGCGGTGATGCGCAGCGGTCGCACGCTGGCCGACCTGCTCGAGGGCGTGGCCCTGTTCCCGCAGACGCTCATCAACGTGCGGCTGCGCGCGGGGCAGGACTGGCGCTCCAACCCCGCTTTGGCGGCGGCGCAGGAGGAGGTCCAGGCCCGCCTGGGGCAGCGGGGGCGGGTGCTGATCCGACCCTCGGGCACGGAACCCTTGCTGCGGGTGATGGTGGAGGCCGACGACGCGCAGCTGGCACGTGCCTGCGCGCAGAAGCTCGCGGACGCAGTCGCCGCGTCCTGAGGGCGGCGGCTGGACGCCTGCCCGCGGCGAGCGCCCGGTCAAGCGATCAGCCGGCCATCCACGCTGAGCAGTGTCTGCGTCACGTAGCGGCTGCCTCGCGCACGGCCCGACGGGAACTCCAAGCGAAATCCGTCGAGCTCGACCGTGGAGCGCCGACGCACCTCCTGCGCGACCGCGGTGCGCGTCGGTTCGCCGGCTCTGCGAAGGACTTCCAGCGCGTAGCGGCCGGCCAGGTAGCCGGCCAGGCTGACCGGCGAGGGCGGCTCGTCGTACAGCTCTTTGAGCAGGTGCCGGAAGCGCCGCACGGCCGCGATCTGACCCTGGTGGACCGGCACGACCTGCGTGAGGATCACCGGCAGCGGGGGGCGGGTCCACAGCTGCTGCAAGGTGGGCAGGTCCACGTCGGCCAAGGCGATCAGGTAGCGCTGGCGTCGCCCCGGCGGCAGGGCCAGGGCGAAGCGCGCCAGCTCGAGCGTGGCACCCAGGAAAAGCATCACCGGCGGGGCGGTTGCGGGCAGGTCGCGGGCAAGGGCCGCGACGTCACTGCTTGCGGGGGGCACGAGCGCCACGGCGCGCAGGCCCAGTTCCCGAGCCAGGCTCTGCAACCCGGCGCCCAGGGTGCGGTGCATCTCGGCATCGGGATAGACCAGCGCGAGTTCCTGGATGCCCATGCCTTCGAGGCTGCGCAGCGCGTGGCGGATCTGTGCATCGCGCCCCGCGAACAGGCACGCGAGCTGGGGGAGGTCGTCGAAGGCGGTGTCTGCCAGCCACGGGCCCAGATGGGCGAGTTCGGGCGCGCGGCGGCCGAGGTCCTGCACGCACTGGGCGGCCAGACGTTCGCCCGCGGTGCCGACCACCGCGCAGACCGAGGGGTCGGTCGCCACGGCATCGAGCGCCGGTCGGGTGGAGGCGGGGGTTCCGTCCGTCTCCAAGGTCACGAGGCTGGGCAGGGCGGCCGCGCTGCGGCTGGCCTCGGCCCAGGCCAGGCGCAGGCCGGTGGCATAGTTGCGGGAGGACTCCTGCTGAGCCGCCGACATGTCGAGCAGTTGCACCACGCGGGCCTCTGGGTGCCGGCGCGGCGCGGCGGCAGCCGGGCTGCAAGCCCAGGCACCCGCCGAGGCCAGCGAGGCGGCCGTGTGTCTCAGCCAAGTGCGGCGATCGGGGCGAAGGGGTGTCATCGGCTCAGTCATGCGCAAGGGCGCAAGGGCGCAACGGCGCGCCGGTGTCGCCCCTGCCGCGTGCTCGGAGGTTCGGGGGATTCACTTCTTCGGCGGCAGCAAGACGCGGTCGATCACGTGGACCACGCCGTTGCTGGCCGGCAGGTTGGCCCGCGTGACGAGTGCGTCTTCGACCGTGACGAAGTCGCCCGCCTTGGAGGTGGCGATTTCGCCGCCCTGCAGGCTCTTCAACTTGCCGTTGCCGATGTCGGCCGCTGTCAGTTTGCCGGCCACCACGTGATAGGACAGCACGGCGCGCAGCTGGGCGCGGTCCTTGCGCAGCGCCTCCAGGGTGGCGGGCGGCAGGGCCTTGAACGCCGCGTCCGAGGGCGCAAACAGGGTGTAGGGGCCCTGAGCGGAGAGCGTCTCGGCCAGCCCGGCGTCCCGCATGAGCTGATCGAGGGTGGACAGGTCCGTCGAGACGACGGCGGCCCGAGCGATCGGCGCCGGCGTGGGGGAGGTGGCGCAGCCGGCGAGTGCGGCGAGGCACACCGCACCGCACATCAACCACCAGCGGGTTTTCTTCATGGAGGACTCCTTGGGTCGTCAAGCGCTGCGTGCTGCAGCGGGCGGCAGGTTAGGCGGCCCGTGTGACAGCGCGGTGAAAGATTCATGACGTCGGCGCGTCGGCCGCGGCGGCGCCGCTCCGCCGTGACGGGCCTGTCATCCACCTGTCACAAACCCGGCCTACAGTCCGCTTCGTCGGGATGCGAGTCCCGCTTCTTGACCCACTTCGAAGGTGTATTCATGACTCACACGCTGATCCGTTCCGGCCTCGTCGCACTCGCGATGGCCGGTGTCGCGGGCGTCGCGCACGCCCAGGACGTGACCGGCGCGGGCGCCTCCTTCCCGGCGCCCGTGTACGCCAAGTGGGCAGACGCCTACAACAAGGCCACCGGAGTCCGCATCAACTACCAATCGGTCGGCTCGGGGGCCGGAATCCGCCAGATCAAGGCCAAGACGGTGGACTTCGGCGCCTCGGACGCGCCGCTCAAGGACGAGGAGCTGGCCAAGGACGGTCTGATCCAGTTCCCGACGGTGATCGGCGGCGTGGTGCCGGTCGTCAACATCAAGGGCATCCAGCCGGGCCAGATCAAAATGACCGGTCAGGTGCTGGGCGACATCTACCTCGGCAAGATCACCAAGTGGAACGACCCGGCGCTCGCCTCGCTGAACCCCGGCGTGCCGCTGCCCGACGCGACGATCGCGGTCGTGCGGCGGGCGGACGGATCGGGCACGAGCTTCATCTTCACCAACTACCTCTCCAAGGTCAATGCCGATTGGAAGGCCAAGGTCGGCGAAGGCACGGCGGTGAACTGGCCCACCGGGGCGGGCGGCAAAGGCAACGAGGGCGTCTCCGCCTTCGTGCAGCGACTGCCGAACTCCATCGGCTACGTCGAGTACGCCTATGCCAAGCAGAACAAGCTGGCCCATGTGATGCTGCGCAACAAGGACGGCCAGTTCGTCGGGCCGGACGAAGTGAACTTCAAGGCCGCCGCCGCCGGGGCCGACTGGAACCGGTCGTTCTACCAGGTGTTGACGGACCAGCCGGGCAAGGACTCTTGGCCGATCACCGGCGCGACCTTCATCCTGATGCACAAGGCACAGGACAAGCCCCAACAGGCCGCCGCGGCGCTCAAGTTCTTCGACTGGGCTTACGGCAACGGCGACAAGATGGCGTCGGAACTGGACTACGTGCCGCTGCCCGACTCGGTCAAGGCGCTGGTGCGCAAGCAGTGGGGTGAGATCAAGGACGCGTCGGGCAAGCCGGTCGCGTACAAGTGATCACGCCCGACCGGAACAGCCAAGGCTGAGAGCACGGGGCGACGTCGTCGCCCCGTGCCTGCGACTCGAGAGGAGGGCAGAGGTGGCCGTTACACTCCCCGCATCCCGTTATCCGACCGAAGACATGCAACGTACGGACCCGTGGGGGGAGCCTCCCGTCGTGCGCCGCGCCTCGCCGTGGGGAGATCGGATCTTCTCCTTTCTCGCGCATGCGGCCGCGCTGGTGACCTTGCTGCTGCTGGCCGGCATCATCGCCTCGTTGGCGATGGGCGCGGCGCCCGCGATCGAGGAGTATGGCCTGGCCTTTCTCTGGCGCAGCGAGTGGGACCCAGTGCAGGATCGCTACGGCGGCCTGGTGATGATCTACGGCACGCTCGCCACCTCACTGATCGCGCTGGTGATCGCGGTGCCGGTGAGCTTCGGCATCGCGCTGTTCCTGACCGAGCTGTCGCCCGGCTGGCTGCGACGCCCGCTCGGCACGGCGATCGAGCTGCTCGCAGCCGTGCCGTCGATCGTCTACGGCATGTGGGGCTTGCTGGTGTTCGGCCCCATCCTCGCCACCTATGTACAGCAACCGCTGCAGGCGGCGTTCTCCGACGTGCCCTATCTGGGGGCGCTCGTGTCCGGGCCGCCGGTGGGCATCGGCATCCTCTCGGCGGGGATCATCCTCGCGATCATGATCATTCCGTTCATCGCCTCGGTGATGCGCGATGTCTTCGAGGTGACGCCGCCCATGCTCAAGGAGTCGGCGTACGGACTGGGCGCCACCACCTGGGAGGTGGTGTGGAAGGTGGTCCTGCCCTACACCAAGACGGGGGTGGTCGGCGGCATCATGCTCGGACTCGGGCGGGCGCTGGGCGAGACGATGGCGGTCACGTTCGTGATCGGCAACTTCAACCAGCTCAATTCGCTGTCGTTGTTCGAGCCGGCCAACAGCATCACTTCGGCCCTGGCCAACGAGTTCGCCGAGGCCGCAGCCGGCCTGCACCAGGCGTCGCTGATCTACCTGGGTCTCATCCTCTTTTTCATCACGTTCGTCGTGCTGGCGCTTTCGAAGCTGCTGCTGATGAAGCTGAAGAAGGCCGAAGGAGCGCGGGCATGAGGGCCTGGGGCGGCACCTGGGGAGGCGTGCGGTCGGCCGGTGGGCCCGCCCGTGCTCTGTGCGCACGCGGCCCATGGAGGAGCGTTCGATGAGTCTCGTGATGGATGACCGCCGCTTGGCGATGCATCGCAAGCGCAAGCGCACCAACGCCGTCGCGCTCACGCTGTCGCTTGCCGCGATGGGGTTCGGCGTGTTCTGGCTGCTGTGGATCTTGTTCGAGACCGTGCGCCTCGGCGTGGGTGGGATGAGCTGGTCGCTCTTCACCGAAATGACCCCGCCGCCGCAGGCGGAAACCGGCGGTTTGGCCAACGCGATCTTCGGCTCGCTCACGATGGTGGGCCTGGCCACCTTGCTCGGCACCCCGATCGGCATCCTGGCCGGCGTGTACCTGGCCGAGTACGGTCAGCGCAGCTGGCTGGGCGCTGTCACGCGCTTCATCAACGACATCCTGCTGTCGGCCCCATCCATCGTGATCGGCCTGTTCATCTATGCGGTGGTCGTGTCGCGGATGAAGACGTTCTCCGGCTGGGCCGGCATCCTCGCACTGTCGCTCATCGTCATTCCGGTGGTCGTCCGCACCACCGAGAACATGCTCGCGCTCATTCCCAACGCGCTGCGCGAGGCGGCCTACGCACTGGGCACACCGAAGTGGAAGGTGATCAGCTTCATCACCCTGAAGGCCGCGCGCGCTGGCGTGATCACCGGCGTGCTGCTAGCCCTGGCTCGCATCGCGGGCGAGACCGCGCCGCTGCTTTTCACGGCCTTGTCCAACCAATTCTGGACGTCCAACCTGGCCGAGCCGATGGCGAGCCTGCCGGTGACGATCTTCAAGTTCGCCATGAGCCCGTATGAGAACTGGCAGAAGCTCGCGTGGGCGGGCGTGTTCCTGATCACGATTGGCGTGCTGGCGCTCAACATCCTGGCACGCACGCTGTTCCGAAACAAGGATTGAGGCACCGATGGACGCCAAAGTCGAACTTCCCGTGACCGAGAAGGCCAAGCTCTCGGTGCGCAACCTGAACTTCTACTACGGCAGCTTCCACGCGCTGAAGAACATCAACCTCGACATCCCGGAGAAGAAGGTGACGGCCTTCATCGGGCCGTCCGGCTGCGGCAAGTCCACGCTCTTGCGCACCTTCAACCGGATGTTCGAGCTCTACCCCGAGCAGCGCGCCGAGGGCGAGATCCTGCTCGACGGCGAGAACATCCTGCGCTCCCGTCTGGACGTCTCGCTGATCCGCGCGAAGGTGGGGATGGTGTTCCAGAAGCCGACGCCGTTCCCGATGTCCATCTACGACAACATCGCTTTCGGCGTGCGGCTCTTCGAGAACCTGCCGCGAGCCGAGATGGACGAGCGTGTGGAGTGGGCGCTCAAGAAGGCGGCGCTGTGGACCGAGGTCAAGGACAAGCTGAACCAGAGCGGGGCAGGTCTGTCGGGCGGCCAGCAACAGCGGCTGTGCATCGCCCGAGGCATCGCCATCAAGCCGGAGGTGTTGCTGCTTGACGAACCGTGCTCCGCGCTGGACCCTATCTCGACGGGCAAGATCGAGGAGCTGATCCACGAGCTGAAGGCCGACTACACGGTGGTGATTGTCACCCACAACATGCAGCAGGCCGCCCGCGTGTCCGATTACACCGCCTACATGTATCTCGGCGATCTGATCGAATTCGGCGCCACCTCGGACCTCTTCATGAAGCCCAAGAGGAGGGAAACCGAGGATTACATCACCGGTCGGTTCGGCTGACCGGCTCACCGCGTAGGAAGGAGGCCTTATGAGCGACAAGCACTTGTCCACCCAGTTCGATGCCGAGCTGTCCGGCATCTCCACCCGCGTGCTCGAGATGGGGGGCCTGGTGGAGTCGCAGGTGGCGCAAGCGATCTATGCGCTGGCGAACTTCAGCGGCGAGACGGCCACGCAGGTGATCACGCAGGAAGAGCGCGTCAATCAGATGGAGGTCGAGATCGACCGCGATCTGTCGACCATCATTGCCCGGCGCCAGCCCACCGCGCGCGACCTTCGCCTGCTGATCGCCATTTCGAAGACCATCGGCAATCTCGAGCGCGTCGGCGACGAGGCCGCGCGTATCGCCCGGACCGTTCAACGGCTCATCAACACCGGGGTGCCGAGCCGGTTGCGCCTGCCGGTGTCGGATGTCGGCTTCGAGGCGCAACTCGCGACCGAGCAGCTGCGCAAGTCCCTGGACGCCTTCGCTCGGCTGGACGTCAATCGGGCCCTGGAGGTGCTCAAACAGGACAACCAGATCGACCAGGAGTTCGACGGCCTCATGCGCAAGCTCATCACGTACATGATGGAGGACCCGCGCACCATCTCGGCCAGCATCGACCTCGTGTTCGTCGCCAAGGCCATCGAGCGGGTCGGCGACCATGCCAAGAACTTGGCCGAACAGATCATCTACATCGTCAAGGGCACCGACGTGCGGCACATTCCGATGGAGAGTGTCGAGTCGGTGGTCAGCTGAGTTCGGGCGAGAGGAGACGGCATGAGCCGAGTGCTGGTGGTCGAGGACGAAGCCGCAATCGCCGAGCTGATCTCGCTCAACCTGCGTCATGCCGGGTACGAGGTCACGGTGGCACCCGATTCCGCGCGCGCCCTCGCCGAGGTGGACAAGGTGCTGCCCGATCTGGTGATCCTCGACTGGATGCTCCCGGGCCAGTCGGGCCTCGCCTTGGCGAAGCGGTGGCGCGCCGAGGTGCGCACCCGGGACTTGCCGATCATCATGCTCACCGCGCGTGCGGACGAGCCGGACAAGATCGCCGGGCTGGATGCCGGGGCGGATGACTACCTTACCAAGCCGTTCTCGACGAACGAGCTGATGGCGCGCATCCGTGCCGTCCTCAGGCGCAAGGCGCCGGAGGCATTGGATTCGGTGGTCCAGGTGGGGCCGCTGCGGCTCGATCCGGCCACCCGCCGCGTGAGCCGGGGTGAGCAGGAGGTGAAGGTGGGGCCCACGGAGTTCCGGCTGCTGCACTTCTTCATGGCCCACCCGGAGCGCGTGCACAGTCGGGCACAGCTGCTCGACCGCGTCTGGGGCGACCACGTCTTCATCGAGGAGCGCACCGTGGACGTCCATGTCAAGCGCTTGCGTGAAGCACTGGCTCCGGTCGGCTGCTCGTCGATGATCGAGACGGTGCGCGGTGCCGGCTATCGGTTGACGCAGCAGGTTCCCGCGGCTGCCTGAACGTCCACCTCCAAATGAGCTGGTTGTTGCCGCGATTGCTCGCGGGCCTTGCGCTGATGCTGGCGGGTTCGGCCCTCGGCTATGTCGCGGGGGCGGTCGTCGGCTGGCCCTTCCTGGGGGCCGCGCTCGGCACGATGACGGTCGTCTTGCTCGCCATGACCGTCGACGGGCTGCGCGCTTTGAGGCTGCTGGCCTGGCTGCGCGACCCGGAGGGCCGAGCCTCCCCCCGCGACGCAGGCGTGTGGGGCGAACTGGCCTACCGCGTCGAGCGCAACCTGAGGCAGCGCGATGCGGTCGTGGCGCAGGAGAAGGAGCGTCTGGCGCAGTTCCTGTCGGCCATCGAAGCCTCGCCGAACGGGGTGATGCTGCTCGATCGGGCCGGACAGATCGAGTGGTGCAATCGGATGGCGACCGAACATTTCGGCCTGGACCCGCAGCGCGACCTGCGCCAGCATGTGACCAATCTCGTACGCGCTCCGGCCTTCGTGCACCATCTGCAATCGGAGGCCTACGACCAGCCGGTGACCTTCCCGTCCTCGGGGGGGCGAGGCACCCTGTCGGTGCTGGTGCGCCCGTACGGCGAAGGAATGAAGCTCGTGCTCTCTCAGGACATCACCGAGCGCGAGCGGGCCGAGACGATGCGGCGTGATTTCGTCGCCAACGTCTCGCACGAGATCCGCACGCCGCTCACCGTGCTCGCCGGCTTCATCGAGACCTTGGCGAATCTGCCTCTCACCGAGGTGGAGCGCAAGCGGGTCCTCGCCCTCATGTCGCAGCAGACGCAGCGCATGCAGACACTGGTGAGCGACTTGCTCACGCTCGCCCAGCTCGAAGGCAGCCCCAGGCCACCCTCGGACCGCTGGGTGCCGGTCTCGCGCCTCATGCGGACGGTGGAAGGCGACGCCCTCACGCTTTCCCAAGGCCGCCACGAACTGCGCTTCCGCACGGAAGGCGAAGCGATGATCGCAGGTGCCGAGGCCGAGTTGCTCAGTGCGCTCGGCAACCTGGTGACGAACGCCGTCCGCTACACGCAGGAGGGCGGTTGCATCGACGTGCGCTGGACGGTGCGGCCGGACGGCAGCGGCGAGTTTTCGGTCAAGGACACTGGCATCGGCATCGCGAAAGAGCACTTGCCGAGGCTGACCGAACGCTTCTACCGCGTCGATGGCAGCCGGTCCCGGGAGACGGGAGGCACCGGCCTGGGCCTGTCGATCGTCAAGCACGTGGTCCAACGCCATGGCGGCGAACTCGACATCCACAGCGAGCCGGGCAAGGGCTCGGAGTTCCGCATCATCTTCCCGGCTCTCAGGGTCCAGCGGGTCGAACCGGTGGCCTCCAGCAGCGTGCCGCTCTCGGCGAGCTGAGAGGGTGCCGAAGGTCAGCGCTCCCGGCGATACACGTAGGTGAACTCGGTGCGGTCGGTGGGACGCCTTTCCCGCGCGACCAGTTTCCAGCCGGCGGGGGGCGGCACCGGGCGGTTGCCCCCCGCGACGAGCAACTGGTCGCACGCTCCGGCGCCCGGACGGTGCCACCACCGCACGGTGTAGCCTCCCAGCGCCTCCAGCGCGGCCACCTGCCCCTTGGACAGGCCCTCAGCCGCCACACAGCCGTCGCGAGACAGGTGCGGGGCGAGCCGTTCCACGATGGGGCGCTCGCTGCGAGCGTAGTCGAGCACGGGCAGACACAGCGTGAGCAACAGCAGCCAGCACCATGCCACGCCGCTGGCCGGCAAGACGAGGCTGCGCCACAGCACGACACGGTGACGCGTCGCACGCCAGCGCACCAGCCATACCCACGCCCCGGTGGCGAGGACGGCCGGCAGCAGGGCCCACCAGGAGAAGACGGGCTCGAAACCGGGCGCCAGACGCTGGATGTTCGCCAGCGGCTTGGACGGTATGCCGACCTGCATGGACAGGTAGATCACCCAGACGGCGAGCCCCGCGATGCTGAAGAAGAAGACGGAGAACCAGTCGATGGCCGATGCAACGCCTCGGCGCAGGGTGGGCAGCGAGAACGCCGCCAGCACGGCCAGCGCGGGCAGTCCCAGCATCAGGGCCCGGTCGGAACCGTTCATGGCCACGGACGTGAAGGCCGCGATGCCCCAGACCACGAGGGGCACCGCCAAGTGCGGCCGCACGAGGTGCGCGCGCCAGCGCCACACCGTCCAGGCCGCCAAAGGCCACGCCGGCCACAGGAACCAGATGAACAGCCGGACCACTTGGCCCGGCGAAGGTGAGGAGACGCGCCAGGCCCAGGTGCCGGTGACCACTCCGACGAGGGCGGCGACCGCGGCGGCAATCACCACCCAGCCCGCGAAGCGTCGCGCTTGCGGCTGGGAAGACCACAGGCACACCGCCGTGCCTCCCACGCCCAGCGCGAGGGCAGTCGAGGGGGCTCCGCTGCCGGCCATGAGGGGCAGCGCCAGCAGCATCGCCACCCGGGCCTTGGCCTCGCGCAGGTGCGCTGCGGCCAGGGCGTAGACGAACAACGCGGCCCCCGTGAGTTGCAGCAGTTCGGGCGTGGTCTCGTGCCCGAGTTGCAGCAGGCCCAGCGTCGCCACCAGGGCCAGCAAGGCTCCGTCGGCCATGGCGCGTGCGTAGTCCACCGGCTGCGCCTCGCCGCCGAAGGCGAAGGCCACGGGCTGGGCCGCTTCGGTGCGCGCAAGGTGGTACGTGGCATACCAGGTCAGCGCGAGCACGGCCACGAGCAGGAGTGCGAACGGCAGGCGAGCCGCGAACGCCGGGTCGAGCCAAGCTCCGAGAGCCTGGATGAAGAACGCCCCCAACCAGTAGGGGAAGAGGCCCCCCTCGGGCGGCACACCCCCGACCAGGGGATGCCACCAGTCGGTGCGGCCACTCGCAATGCTGTGCATGTAGCCGAAGGCGATGAGGTCGGCCTGGCGCCAGGGGTCGCGACCGAAGACGCCCGGCAAGACGTAGGCGGAGCACAGCAGGAGCAGCGCCACCCGCGGCATGCGGCGCGCGGCGCGTTGTGTGACGACGGCGGGTTTCGGCAGGTTCACGGGGCGACGACGGATCGGTTGCACCAAGAAAAAAGGCAGCCGGTCGCCCAGGCTGCCTCTTGCTTGCGCACCGGTGGCTTACTTCTTGAGACCCACCCGCGCGAACTTGTTGCGGAACTTCTCGACGCGGCCGCCCAGCGAGTCGACGCTCTTTTGCGTACCGGTGTAGAAGGGATGCGACTCGCTGGTCGTCTCTAGCTTGAAGAGCGGCAGCTCGCGGCCGTCTTCCATCTTGATGGTTTCCTTCGTCTGGGCGCAGGAACGCGTGACGAACTTGAAGCCGTTGGACAGGTCCACGAAGCAGACTTCGCGGTACTCGGGGTGGATGCCTTCTTTCATGTCGAACCTCTCGCTCGCGCGGCCGGGAGCCACGCCGACCCGCTCGGCGCACTTTCCGGATCTGGTAAACCCAAAAGTATAACCCAACACCTGCGCCGGCCTGAGCTGCGCAGGACGCCTCGCACGGCAGAGGCCGCCGTGCGAGCCAGGATCGCCCAGCCGCCGGGGTGCCGCGGCGGGCCGCTGCCGGGGCATCAGCCGCCGCGGCGCATCATCTCGAAGAACTCCTGGTTGTTCTTCGTAGACTTCATCTTGTCGAGGATGAACTCCATCGCCTCGATCTCGTCCATGGGGTAGAGCAGCTTGCGCAGGATCCAGGTCTTCTGCAGGATCTCGGGCTTGAGCAGCAGTTCTTCGCGGCGGGTGCCCGACTTGTTCAGCAGGATCGAGGGGTACACCCGCTTTTCGGCCATGCGGCGGTCCAGGTGGATCTCGCAGTTGCCGGTGCCCTTGAATTCCTCATAGATCACCTCGTCCATGCGGCTGCCCGTGTCGATCAGGGCGGTGCCGATGATGGTGAGCGAGCCGCCTTCCTCGATGTTGCGGGCCGCACCGAAGAAGCGCTTGGGCCGCTGCAGGGCGTTGGCGTCCACACCGCCCGTCAGCACCTTGCCGGAGGAGGGCAGCACGTTGTTGTAGGCACGGGCCAGCCGGGTGATGGAGTCGAGCAGGATCACCACGTCCTTCTTCAGCTCGACCAGGCGCTTGGCGCGCTCGATCACCATCTCGGCCACCTGCACGTGGCGCGCGGCCGGCTCGTCGAAGGTGGAGCTGATCACCTCGCCGCGCACGGTGCGCTGCATCTCGGTCACTTCCTCGGGGCGCTCGTCGACGAGCAGCACGATGAGGTAGACCTCCGGGTGGTTGGCGATGATCGCGTGGGCCAGGTGCTGCATCATCACCGTCTTGCCGCTCTTGGGCGGGGCGACGAGCAGCGCGCGCTGGCCTTTGCCGATGGGGGCGATCAGGTCGATGATGCGGCCGGTGATGTTCTCCTCCGACCGGATCTCGCGTTCGAGCTTGAACTGCTCTTTCGGAAAGAGCGGCGTCAAGTTCTCGAACATGATCTTGTGCTTGTTCTCCTCCGGAGTCAGGCCGTTGACCCGGTCGACCTTGACGAGCGCGAAGTACCGCTCGCCGTCCTTGGGCACCCGCACTTCGCCTTCGATGGCGTCGCCGGTGTGGAGGTTGAAGCGGCGGATCTGGCTGGGCGACAGGTAGATGTCGTCGGTGCTCGCGAGGTAGCTGGTCTCGGGCGAGCGCAGGAAGCCGAAGCCGTCAGGCAGCACCTCCAGCACGCCGTCGCCGAAGATCTGCTCGCCTTGCTTGGCGCGCCGCTTCATGATCGCGAACATCAGCTCCTGCTTGCGCATGCGGCTGGTGTTCTCGATCTCCAGCGACTCGGCCATCTTGATGAGCTCGGAGACGTGAAGGACCTTCAGTTCGGAAAGATGCATGGGTGTACACCCTCGTGTGTCGCTCGGGTCGTGTGAAACACCGGGCGGGGACTTCGGCGAGGCCGGCGCAGCACTGGTGCGCTGTGCAGGCAGGGCTGCGACGAAACGCAGCAGGAAGAAACCGTTGGAGTTGGGGGCCGAAACTACGCGCCGGACGATCAGGCGTAGGGGCTGCTTGGGCGATCGGGGCGGGCGCTTGTGGCCGCTCGCCCCGACGCGTTCAGGAAATTATAGATGACTGTCGAGGAAGGCGGTCAACTGCGCTTTGGACAGCGCACCCACCTTGGTCGCCGCGAGCTGGCCCCCCTTGAACAGCATCAAGGTCGGGATGCCGCGAATACCGAACTTGGCCGGCACGCCGCGGTTCTCGTCGACGTTCATCTTGGCGATGCGAAGACGCCCGTCGTAATCCTTGGCCACCTCGTCGAGGATCGGCGCGATCATCTTGCACGGGCCGCACCATTCGGCCCAGAAGTCGACCAGCACCGGCTTGTCGGATTGCAGCACGTCGGCTTCGAAGGAAGCGTCGGAAATGTGTTTGATCAGCTCGCTGCTCATTGTCTGTCCTTGAAGCGGGCGAAAATCGTCTACGAGTGCTTCGTCACCGCGAAGGCAATTCTGGCACAAAGGGCCGTGGCGGATGGCCGCGGTGCGGCGGCGGCCCCACAGGCACTGCGCCCTTGGCAGGCCGGCCCACGCGGCGAACGCTGCGCAGAACGCGCGGTGAGCCACCAGCCCAAAAGCGGGGAAAAGCCCCGTGATCTTCGCGGATCGGGCCGCCTTGCGGCACGGTTCAATGCCACTGTCGTCTTTCTGTGCCCTTCGATTCCGTGTCCTTGTCGTCCATTGCCTCGTCGCGCCAAGTCGGTCGATTCCAGTTGCAGGACCTGGTGGGCCAAGGCGCGCAAAGCGTGGTCTGGCGCGCCTGGGATCCCCGGCTCGACCGCGCCGTCGCACTCAAGCTCCACCGTGCCCTGGCCTCCGGTGGCGAAGCGGTCGAAGAGTGGTTGCGCGAGGCGCGGGCGGTCAGCCGGCTGTCGCACCCGGGCATCGTGCCGCTCTTCGAGGCGGACGTGCACGAGCAGCACCCCTATCTGGTGTTCGAGTTCGTGGAGGGGCGCACGCTGTGGCATGCCTTGCGTGAGCAAGGTGCCTGGGTGCCGGGGGAGGCGGTCGATCTCATCATCTGTGTGCTGGACGCCCTCGCGCACGCACACCAGGCGGGTGTGGTGCACCGCGACCTCAAGCCCTCCAACGTCTTGCTCGACCGGGAAGGGCGCGCACGCGTGATGGACTTCGGCATTGCGATCAGTCAGCGCCATGGCTTTGCGGACAAGGCCTTGGTGGGCACGCCCGCCTACCTCGCGCCCGAGGTGACGCAGGGTCGGCCGCCCACGCCGCAGGTCGACGTGTATGCCGCGGGCCTGGTGCTTTACGAGATGCTGTGCGGCCGCCCCGCGGTGGCGGACCCGGACCCGTACCGGGCGATCTACCGGCATGTCCACGAGGACGTGCGTCTGCCGGCGGAACTGCCTTATCCGGTGGATGATGGACTGCGCGCGATCGTCCAC
The DNA here is from genome assembly GCF_026013905.1 of Schlegelella aquatica. Taxonomy (NCBI): domain Bacteria; kingdom Pseudomonadati; phylum Pseudomonadota; class Betaproteobacteria; order Burkholderiales; family Sphaerotilaceae; genus Caldimonas; species Caldimonas aquatica. The sequence goes on along the minus strand of NZ_CP110257.1, from coordinate 1,970,125 downwards.
CGGGCGACCGCGCGCGATCCGGCCGTCCGGTATGCCAGCGCGCGCGAACTGGGCGAGGCTCTGCGGGCGTGGCGGCGTCCGGCCGTGGCTGCCGAAGCCCAGGGCGGGCACGCGACGCTGGAGTTCCTGTTGCGTCGCATGCGTCACAAAGGCGACTTCCCGGCCTTGTCGGATGCGGTCGCCCGCATCCAGCGCATCGCGAGCTCGGAGCACGAGAGCCTGCAACGACTGGCCGAGGAAATCCTCAAGGACGTGGCGCTGACGAACAAGCTGCTGCGGCTCGTGAACTCGGCGAGTTTCAGGGGGCACGGCGCAGGCGCGATCAGCACCGTCTCGCGCGCGGTGGCGCTCATCGGCTTTGCGGGGATCCGCAACCTGGCGCTCTCGCTCGTGTTGCTCGAGCACATGCAGGATCGGGCGCAGGCGGGGGTGCTGAAAGAGGAGTTTCTGCGCGCCCTCATGGCGGGGACGGTGGCGGCGCAGCTGAGCCGGGCTGCCCGCGACGCGGAGGAGTCGTTCATCGCCGCCGTGTTCCAGAACCTGGGCCGGCTCCTGGCCGAGTTCTACTTTCCCGAAGAGGCACGTCAGATCCGCCAGCGGGTCCAGGCGGCGTCGGCGCCCGGTGCCCTCGAGCGCGAGGCGGCGGCCGTGCTGGGCTTGAGCTATGAGGAACTCGGGGTGGGCGTCGCGCGCGCCTGGGGACTGCCCGAGGCGCTCCAGCGGGCGATGCGCAAGCTGGCGGACGAACCGCCGTCGCGTTCGACTCACGACCCGGGGCATGCGATCCGCTGCGTCGCGTCTCTTGCCAACGAGGCGACGGACCTCTTGTTGCACACGCCTCCGAAGGAGGCGCCGGAGCGCCTGCAAGCCCTGGCCCACCGCTACGCGCCGGCCCTCGGCATCGACGCGCGAGCGTTGAGCCATGCCGTGCAGGCGGCCCGCGAGGAGATGGCCTTGCTCGCGCCGGCTTTGAAGCTGCAGCCGCAGGCCGGCACACCGGCCGCCCGCCTGCTGCCCTCGGGGCCTGCCACGGTGCAGGAGGACGCGGATTCGTTGTCGCCCTTGCAGCTGGAGGCGCTCGTGCGCAGCCAGCCGACACCGGCCGAAGACCCCGCCCAGGTGCTCGCGGCCGGGATTCAGGACATCACGAACACCATGGTCGAGAACTTCCGCCTCGATCAGGTGCTGCGGATGATCCTGGAGACGATGTACCGCGCGCTTGGTTTCCGCCGGGTGGTGTTCTGCCTGCGCGACGTGCGCAGCGGCGTGCTCACCGGCCGCTTCGGGCTGGGGGAGGGCGCAGCAGAGCTGGCACCGCGGTTTCGCATCGAAGTGGCGGCACCGGACGACCTTTTCGCGGCGGTCGCGATCAAGGGCGTGGACACGCTCATCAGCGACGTGAGCCAGGGGCAGCTGCGTCAGCGGTTGCCGGCCTGGTACTGCACCCACGTGGACGCGCCGACCTTCTTGTTGCTGCCCCTGCAGTTGAAACAGGCGCCGCTGGGCCTCATCTACGCCGACAAGTCGCAGGCGGGCGAGATTCGGCTCGGCGAGGGTGAACTCGCGCTGCTGCGCACCTTGCGAAACCAGGCGGTGATGGCCTTCAAGCAGGCGGCCTGACGAACCCGGGCAACTGCGACGAAATGCAGGGCCAAGCGGGCCTTGCTCGGGCGATCTCCGGAGGGCGTTTGTGCTTCAATCGGAAACAATCGGGGCATGACGCAACTCAGGGGTTGTCCCGTCAAGGATCATCGTGGAGCCATTGGTTGACAACGCCCCGGCCGGGGGGCCGGCTTTCGGGCCGTTCCGGCTGCAGCGACTGCTGAGCCGGGATGCAGACAGCGCCTGGTGGCTCGCCCACGACACTGCGGCCTCACGCGAGGTGGTGCTCGAGGTGCTGGAGCGCCTGCCGCTCGCGGGCATGGACGAGCCCTTGTGGCGCCGCGCCGCGGCGCCCGTCACGGCCTTGTCGCATCCCAACCTCCTGCCCTTGATCGAGGCTCGTTTCGAGCAGCGGCAGCCGGTGCTGGTGTGGGAGGCGTTGCGCGGTATCACGCTGGCGCAATGGATTGCCGAGCACGACGCGATGCCCGCGCGGCAGGCGGTGCTGTTGGTCATCGGCGTGCTCGACGGGCTCGCGCATGCGCACGCCCACGGTGTGGTGCACGGCCAGCTGCGGCCCCAGGCGGTGCTGTTGGACATGGCCGGCCGTCCCCGCCTCGCCGATTTCGCCATTCCGCCCCAGGCGCCCGACACCCGCTCACTGGCCACCGCGAGCGGCCTCTACCTCGCGCCGGAAGTGGCTCGCGGTCAGCTGCCCGACGTGCGTAGCGATGTGTTCGGCGCCGGGCTCCTGCTCTATGAACTGCTCGTCGGCCGGCCGGCGATCCAGGACGCGAATCCACAGCGCGCCATTGCGCAATTGTTGGAATCCTCGATCGAGTTGCCGGCGCGGCTGCCCAACATCGAGCACGACGAGGCCCTGCTGCGCCGCGTGCTCGCCCGGGCCCTCGCCCAGGACCCCTCGCAGCGGCCCGCTTCGGCGGGGGAGCTGCGCGCGCAGCTCCAGGACTGGCTGACGCCCGCGTTGCTCGACGGCAGCGGCGACAGCCGCGCCGCGCGCACCGTGCAGCAACTGATGGACCGGATCTCGCACCATCCGGACCTGCCGGTGCAAACCGAGGTGGTGCGGCGCGTGCGGCGTCTGGCGGCGGCCGAGCGCGTCAACCTCGACGAGGTGGCGCGCGCCGTCCTCGACGACGTGGCCCTCACGCAGAAGCTGCTGCGCATGATGAACGCGGCCTACTTCAGCTCGGTGGGCGGAGGATCGATCACGACCGTCTCGCGCTGCGTCGCGCTGATGGGCTTCGTCGCCATCCGCGATCTGGCCGGTACGCTGCCCACGCTGGAGGACATGCCGGACGAGCGCCGTGCGCAGGCTCTGCGAGAGGAGTACGAGCGCTGCCGGCAGGCAGGGCGGTTCGCGGCGCGGCTGTGTCCCACGCAGGCCGACGAGGAGGAATGCTTCGTCGCGGCGGTGATGCAGAACCTGGGCCGCACGCTCGTGCAGTTCTACATGCCCGAACAGGCGGCCGAGATCCGACAGCTCGCGCTCAGCCAGGGGGGCACGGAAGACGCCGCAGTGCTGTCGGTGCTGGGCGTGGCTTTCGAGGATCTCGGCGTGGGCGTGGCCCGCAGCTGGGGGTTGCCCGAATCGCTGGTGCGCTGCATGCGCCGGCCGTCGGTCGAGGGGGTCGTACGCCGTCCGGAGCGCAAAGGTGACTGGTTCCGCCTGCTCGGCGCGCTGGGCAACGAACTGGCCGACACGCAGCGCGGGGTGCTGCGCAGTGGGGCCACCGCCTCCACCCACGCCATCGAGCAGTATGCGCGGGCCCTGGGCATGACGAGCCAGGAGGTGTGGGAGACGGTGGACTTGAAAGCCCCGGCGCCGCGCAAGCCGCAGGCCCGCCCCTCGGCTTCGGCGGCGCGACCCGGGAGCGCGCCGGCCCAGCCGGTGCATCCGTTGTCGAAGGCCATCTTGCGCGTGCGAGCGGCCATCGGCACCGAGGGGATCGACCCCGCCCTGCATGCCGCGGGGCAGGCCGTGTACGACGGGCTGCAGTGCCAGCATGTGGCGGTGCTCGTGCGTTTGCCAGGCACGTCGCGCTTCGTCACGCAACACGCGTGGGGCCCGCGGGAGCAGGCTCTGCGCCGGCATTTCGAGTTCGTGCTCGAAGACGAGAGCAATGCGTTCGCGGCATTGTGTCGCCGGGGGGTGGACTCCCTCATCCGTGACGCGCATGCGGCGACGCTGGCGGCTCGTCTGCCTGCGTGGTACCACGAGCAGGTGCAGGCTTCTTCGTTCATGCTGCTGCCGCTGCGCGTGGGCGACAAGCCCGTCGGCCTCCTCTATGCGGACAAGGCACAAGTCGATGGATTCAGGCTGTCGGACCGCGAGTTGTCTTTGCTTCGCAGCCTGCGCGACGAGGCGCAGAAGGCGTTCGTGCCCACCGTCTCGTGGGTGGCCGCCTCGCCACCCCTGCGTGCCTGAGAGGGGGCGTGGGAAAGGGTGACGAGCCTTAACCCCGGCACTGGTCGCAACGGTTGGGGCTGCTTCGTTCCCGACCTGACCCGGTTGGCCGCGCTCCCATGCGGGGAGGCCCGTCACGACGCATTGTAGGCGAGACGGCAAGCACGGGCTGGCACTGCGGGCATTCGAGGTTCCGGGGCATGCCCGAGGGGCGGTGGCCCCCGTAGAATCCGGGCGATGAGCTACCTCGTTCTTGCCCGCAAGTACCGGCCTCGCACCTTCGAGCAGATGGTGGGGCAAGAGCATGTGGTGCAGGCGCTCGCCAATGCGCTCACGCAGCAGCGGCTGCACCATGCTTATCTCTTCACGGGCACGCGTGGCGTGGGCAAGACGACCGTCTCGCGCATCCTCGCCAAGTCCCTCAATTGCGTCGGCCCGGACGGGCAGGGCGGCATCACCCCGACGCCTTGCGGCCAGTGCGAGGCGTGCCGCGAGATCGACGCCGGCCGCTTCGTCGACTACGTCGAGCTCGACGCCGCCTCCAACCGGGGGGTCGAGGAGATCTCCCAGCTGCTGGATCAGGCGATCTACAAGCCGGTCGTCGGCCGCTTCAAGGTCTACATGATCGACGAGGTCCACATGCTGTCCAACACCGCGTTCAACGCGATGTTGAAGACGCTGGAGGAGCCTCCGGAGTACCTCAAGTTCGTGCTCGCGACCACCGACCCCCAGAAGGTGCCGGTCACGGTGTTGTCGCGCTGCCTGCAGTTCAACCTGCGGCCCATGGCGCCCGAGACGGTGTGCGAGCACCTGATGCGTGTGCTGCAGGCGGAGGCCATCGAGGCCGACCCCGCGGCCGTGCGCTTGCTGGCGCGTGCAGCGCGCGGCTCGATGCGCGATGCGCTGTCGCTCACCGACCAGGCGATCGCCTTCGGCTCGGGCCGGCTGGAGGAGGCCAGCGTGCGCCAGATGCTGGGCGCCGTCGACCGCTCGCACGTCTACCGGTTGCTCGAGGCGCTTGCCGCGCGTGACGGGCGCACCGTCGTGGCGACGGCCGAGGAACTGCGCGCGCGCGGGCTCTCGGCGGCGGGCGCCCTGGAGGAAATGGCCACGGTCCTGCAGGAGATCGCCGTCGCACAGGTCGTGCCGGAGTGTGTTTCGCCCGACGACCCGGAGGCCTCCAGCGTCACCCGGTTGGCCGCCGCCTTGCCGGCGGAGGAGACGCAGCTGCTCTACAGCATGGCCTTGCACGGCCGCAACGAACTCGGCTTGGCGCCGGACGAATACAGCGGGCTGACGATGGCGCTGCTGCGCATGTTGGCCTTTCGTCCTGCGGACTCCGGTCCGGTGCGTTCCCAGGCGTTGCAGCGGCCCCCGGCGGCCACCACCAGGGTGCCGGTGGCGCCGCCTCGTGCGGCAGCGGCCCAGGCGCAGCGCCGGGGCGCGGGTGAGCCCGCCGTGCCGGCGCGGGCCGCCCCGACGCCGGTGCTGGAGCCGTCTTCTTCACCCCTCGGCGCCGATACGTCCCCGGGAGCGGCTGTCACGCGGCCGGTCGCGCCGGCCCTGCAGTCCGGGTCCCAGCGCTCTGCGGGCGATGTGTGCCCGCGGCCACCGAGCGCCGCAGGCGCCGTCCCCCCCTCGGCCCGCGAGCGCGCACCTGCGACGGCCCGGATCGAAGACGATCTCCCGCCCTGGCTCGACGCGCCGGTGGCCGACGAGCACGAGCCCGCGCAGCCGCTCCCCCAGGTTGCGCCACAGGCGCATTCCTCCGCCGTCGCTCGGCATATCGCCGTCGCCCCTGTGGCAGACGCTGCGCCTTCGCAGGAGGCCGAACCGAGGAGCGCCACCGATTCGCACGTGTCGAAGGGCCCGACTGCGACCGGCGCGGTGGCTCCCTCGGTGCACGGCGATCGATGGCATGCCTGCGTGCGGCAGTTGTGCGAGCGCGAACTCGTCGCCGCCCTGGTGCGCGAACTGGCGATGCAGTCTGAGCTGGTCGAGGTGGATGACGCGCAGACCCACTTCCACCTGCGGGTGGAACGCGGCACGCTCGCTGCCGAGGGCACACGCGCGAAGCTGGAGGCCGCGCTGACGCAGCTGCTGGGCCACGCGGTCCGGCTTCAGGTGGAGGTGGCCCCGACCTCCGACACCCCCGCCCGGCGCGAGGCGGCACAGCGCGAGGCGCGCCAGCGCGCGGCCGAGGAGGCGCTGCGCAACGATCCGCTGGTGGTGAGCCTTCTGCAGCAGTTCGCCACGGCGCGCATCGTGCCCGGCTCGGTCAAACCGCTGTGAGATGAATCCGAACGGGCGGCGGCCTCGCTCCGCCGCACTTGAATCCACGAAAGGAACCGTCATGATGAAAGGTCAACTGGCCGGGCTGATGAAGCAGGCCCAGCAGATGCAGGAGAACCTGCGGCGCGCGCAGGAAGAACTGGCGCAGATGGAGGTGGAGGGCCAGTCGGGTGCGGGCCTGGTCAAGGTATTGATGACCTGCAAGCACGACGTCAAGCGCGTCGCCATCGACCCCAGCCTCCTGGCCGACGACAAGGACATGCTGGAGGATCTGGTGGCAGCCGCTTTCAACGATGCCGTGCGGCGGGCGGAGGAGTTGAGCCAGGAGAAGATGAGCAAGCTCACGGCCGGCCTGCCGCTTCCGCCGGGCATGAAGTTCCCGTTCTGAGTCCCGCATCCTCGTCGAGGCAAGGCCGGCGATGTCCGCATTCGATGCGCTCGTGGAGGCCCTGCGCCGCCTGCCCGGCGTGGGACCGAAGTCGGCCGCGCGCATCGCCTTTCACTTGCTGCAGCACGACCGCGAAGGGGCGCACGTGCTCGCGCAGGCTTTGGAACGAGCGGTGGCGGCAGTGCGGCATTGCAGGCGCTGCAATACCTTCACCGAGCAGGAGGTGTGTGCCACCTGCTTGGATCCCGAACGCGATCGCACGCAACTGTGCGTGGTCGAGACGCCCGCCGATCAGGCAGCCGTCGAGCGCACGGGCAGCTACCGTGGGCTCTACTTCGTCCTCATGGGGCGCTTGAGCCCGCTCGACGGCATCGGACCGCGCGACATCGGGTTGGAGCGACTCTACGCACGTGCCACGGACGGCGAAGTGAGCGAAGTCATCATCGCGACGAACTTCACCGCCGAAGGCGAGGCCACCGCTCACGTCCTCGCCGAGGCTTTGAAGGCGCGGGGTTTGACGGTGACCCGCCTGGCTCGCGGGGTGCCGATTGGCAGCGAACTCGAGTACGTGGACCTCGGAACGATCGCCCATGCGCTCGTGGACCGGCGCTGATCGGTAATCGCCGGTATCGGCGCGGACGGCACGGACTTCCCGGGCCCGGTGCTTTCCCTGCCGGGTGCTTTCCCTGCCGGGTGCTCCCCCGATTGGAGGGGAGGCGGGGCCTGCGTAAGCTGGGTCCATGCGCATTCTCCCCGTTCCTCACCGCACGTTGTCAGGGCGCGCCGCCGTTTCGCGGCGGGGCTTGCTGCGCGTGGGAGGCGCTCTCGGGGCGATGCTCGCGTGTCCGACCTTGACCCAAGGCAGGCCCGAACGCATCCGGGTGCGCCTGCTGGTCGGCCCGGACCAGTCGCTGTGCCATCTGCCGGTGACGGTGGCGCGGCAATTGGGCTATCTCGAGGCGGAGGGCCTGGATGTGGCGCTCATGGAGGCCCCCACTCCCGCCGTGGCGCTCGCGGCGCTGCATGCGGGGAGGGCGGAGTTCGCCTCGGGTTCGTTCCTGCAGGTCGTGCTGCGCCAGCTCCTGGGCGATTCAGTCCAATCGGTGGTCGTGGATGGTCGTTCGCCGATCGCCGCCTTCGGCGTGTGCACGCGGGCGCTGCCCGGGGTCAAGAGCGTTGCGGATCTCAAAGGCCGCCGCATCGGGGTCTCGGCGCCGGGGACGTCGTCCGAGCTGTTGGCGCGCGTGGTGCTCGCGCGGGCCGGCGTGCAACCCCATGAGGTGACTTGGGTGACGCTGCCGGGCCTGCGTGAAGCCGTGCTGGCCGTGCGCACGGGCCGGGTGGACGCGTTGAGCCACATCGACCCCGGCGTGACCCAACTGGAGCAGCGGGGCGAACTGCGCCTCATCGCCGACCCGCGCACGGTGAAGGGGGCTCGCGATCTGTTCGGCGGTCCGCTGCCGGGCACCTGCCTCTACGCCGCCAGCGGCTATGTCGAGCGTCATCGTGAGGTGTGCCAGGCGGTTGCGCACGCGATGGTGCGCGCGCTTCGCTGGTTGCAGACGGCGCAGCCACAGGATCTGATCGCCGCCGTCCCCGACCCCCAGTTCACGGAGGACCGGGCGCTCTACCTGGCGTCCTTCTACAAGGTGCGCGAGTGCTATTCGGTGGACGGCGTCCTGTCGTCCGACGCGGGACGCACGACCTCCACCGTGGCTGGCGCCCTGGCGGAATCGAGCGGGGCAGGGCTGGACGCGGCCGTCGAGCGCGGCCACACCAATGAGTTCGCCCTCAAGGCCAAGGCCCGCTGGCTGAAGGCTTGAGTCACGCGCCATCGGCGTGACTCGCCCGGGGTCGAGGGGCTCAGTTCTTGGCCACGACCCGGCCCTTCGCCTGCGCCGTGCGGCTCGCGTTCTTCGAGTCACCCCGCTTGTCGGCCTTGGCTTCACGAACGGTGCTGGCCTTCTTGCCGGCGCCCGCGGTGCGGGTCGTGCTCTTGCCAACCGCACGTCGGGTTTCCTTCGTGGCTGCGATGCGGCGGGTGTCGTTCGAGACGGTCGACTTCGCCGTCGCTCGGGAGGCGCTCTTGGCCGGCAGGTACAGCACCACCCGCTGACCGCGCGCCAGGCTCGCGCTCGGGGTCAGGCGGTTCCATTGGGCGACCTGTGCCACCGGAAGGCCGTAGCGCTTGGCCAGACTGGCCAGCGTGTCGCGCTTGCCGGCCTTCACGACGGTGCGGCGTCCGGGAGGCACGTCGGGCGCCAGCGCGATGATCGCGTTGTCGGCGATCTCGCTGGAGACGTCCTTCGCATGCCTGACCCCATCGCGCGGCACGAGCAACGTGGAGCCGGCCTTGATCAACATGCCCTTGGGGATCTTGTTGACCTCCCGCAGTTCCTCCTCGTCCAGGCCCGCGGCCTTCGCGGCCTCGCTGGGGCGCATCGTGCGGGGCACCACCCAGGCGGTCCAGGAGGCGAGCGGTCCCCGGTGATCGGCCAGATTGCGGATGAACAGGCGTGCGTTGTCATAGGGCAGCAGGATCTGCGGGGTGCCGGCCGCGAGGATCACCGGCTTGTTCATCTGCGGGTTGAGGGCGCGGAACTCCTCCATCGGCACGCCGGCCAGCCGGGCGGCGAGTTGCACGTCGATGTCGCGCTGGATCTCGACCGTGAGGAAGTAGGGGTGGTTCTCGATGGACTGCAGCGCCAGGCCGAAGCTCTCGGGGCGTGCCACGATGTTCTTGATCGCTTGCAGCTTGGGGACGTAGTAGCGCGTCTCCACCGGCATGCGCAGGTTCTCGTAGTCGGTGGGCAGGCCCGCCTTCTGATTGCGCGCGATGGCGCGCTGCACACTGCCTTCACCCCAGTTGTAGGCGGCCAGAGCGAGGTGCCAGTCGCCGAACATGCCGTACAGCTTGGTGAGGTAGTCCAGCGCGGCGCGCGTCGAGGCCATCACGTCGCGCCGCTCGTCGCGGAAGATGTTCTGCGTGAGTTCGAAGTGCTTGCCGGTGGAGGGGATGAACTGCCACATGCCGGAGGCCTTGGCGACGGAGACGGCCTGCGGATTGAACGCGCTTTCGATGAACGGCAGCAGGGCGAGTTCGGTCGGCAAGCCACGACGCTCGACCTCCTCGACGATGTAGAACAGGTAGCGGCTCGCCCGCTGCGTCATGCGCTGCACGTAGTCGGGCCGCGACGCATACCATTGCTCGCGATTGCGCACGAGATCGTTGTCCAGATCGGGCATGGCGAAGCCACGGCGGATGCGGTCCCAGAGGTCCGCGTCCTTCAATTCGATCGGCGAGGGCATTTCCATCGCCTGCTTGTTGGCGGCCGCAGACGCTTCGGGGTCGGGCACGATCACCGCTGCGTCGGTGCCTCCCGGGGGCAGGGCCGTCTGCAGCACCTTGCCAGCCGCCTCCCGCGGGCGCCCGGTGGGCGGCTGACCGGCCGCCACGGGGGCCGCGGGCGCAGAGGCGGCCAGGGCGATCGGCGCCTGGTCCTCGGCGGAAGGCGGCGTGGTCGAGCAGCCAGCCAAGCCCAGCAGTGCCAGAGGCGCCACCGCGATGCTGCCTCGCAGGGCCGCCCACAGCCTTGCACCGGTGCGCGCGAGTGTTCCTCCGCGTTTCGGCGAAGTGGAGAGGCCGCCCCGGGGGGCGCTGGGTGGCGTGGGATCAAGAGGATTCATCGAAATTCGTTCTTCCATCGTCGTAGGACGGCGAACACGCTGACGGGATCGGTGCCCACCTCGGGAGGCACGCTACGCCTCACGCCGGGCTGGTCCACGCGCAGGAACGGATTGATCCGCTTTTCGAGCGCGAGGGTACTCGGCAAGGTCGGTTCGCCGCGTTCGCGCAGCGCCTGGCAGTGCGCGAGGTGCGCCGTCACGTCGGCGTTCGCGGGCTCCACCGCTTGCGCGAATCGAAGGTTGGAGAGGGTGTATTCGTGGGCACAGCACACGAGCGTGTCGTCGGGCAGTGCGGCGAGTTTGGCCAGGGAGGCGTGCATCTGCTCGGCCGTGCCCTCGAAGAGCCGGCCGCAACCGGCCGAAAAAAGCGTGTCGCCACAAAACAGAAGCGGGGCCGGTCGATGGCCCCGCGCGAAGTAGGCGATGTGCCCTGCCGTGTGGCCCGGTACGTCCAGGACGTCGAACCTCACGCCGGCCCAGTGCAACTGGTCGCCTTCGCGCACGCCGATGCAGTCGCCGGGAATCGCCTCGCCCGCGGGGGCCCAGACCGGCCCGTGGAGCCGGCGGCGCAGCGCCTCGAGGCCGCCGACGTGATCGCCGTGATGGTGGGTCACTAGAATGCCGGTCAGCTCCAGGCCCTGCGACTGCAATGCGTGCTCGACGGGCGTAGCGTCTCCCGGATCCACCACGAGGGCTTGCCGGCCGTCATGGAGCATCCAGATGTAGTTGTCGGCAAAGGCGGGTAGAGCGACGAGTTCCATGACGCAAGACGGGCGAATTATAGGTTTGGATGAGTGGTTGCTCACCCCCACGGGCAGGTATCTCTTGGGGTGGGAGCAACAACAGCTCGACCAGGCCGTGGGCGATGTGTTCGGATTTCACGCCGTGCAGCTGGGGCTGCCGCAGCTGCAAGCGCTGGCCAACAACCGCATGCCCCACCGTTGGGTGGTGTCCGATCGCCTGCCCGACCCGGAGGTCCAGCCGGGGGGGCTCGCTGGCGCCGCGGAAGGAGGATCTGCTGCGGAGGGCTCGCGGCCGGTGCCGCATGCCCTGGTGTGCGACTACGATGCGCTGCCGTTCGAGTCGTCCAGCCTGGACCTGGTGGTGCTGCCGCATACGCTCGAGCTCTCGCGCGATCCGCATCACACTTTGCGCGAGGTCGAGCGGGTGCTGGTGCCGGAGGGCCGCATCATCGTGCTCGGCCTCAACCCGGTGGGGCTGTGGCCGCTGCAAAAGCGGTGCAGCGGCCTGGCGCGGCGGCGGTCCCACCCGACCGATGCCTTTCCTCAAGGCGGGGAGCTGATCGGCTACTGGCGGCTCAGGGACTGGTTGCGGCTGTTGAGCTTCGACATCGAGGCGGGCCGCTTCGGCTGCTATCGCCCGGCCGTGCGGTCTGATCTGTGGCTCGCACGCTGCGAGTGGCTGGACCGGGTCGGTCACCGGTGGTGGCCGGTGCTGGGCGGCGTGTACATGCTGCAGGCGGTCAAGCGCGTGCGCGGCATGCGGCTGATCGGGCCGGCCTGGAAGCAGCAACAGCAGGCGCAGCGGGCACGGGCGGCGGTCGTGCCGCGCCGGCACTCGCCGGCGTTGGAGGCCGCGTCGCTCTCGGGCACGCCGCGCGACCCAGCCCGTAACGTGACGCCTCCTGCCGCCTCGACGTCGGAGTCGCGCCGGGCCGACGCGGGCCGCCGTCCGAAAGCGCACGGCGAAGAAGCCGAATCGACACCCCAAGAGATCTCGACTCCATGACGACCCAGATTCCGCGCCCGAAAGTGGTGATTTACACGGATGGCGCCTGCAAAGGCAACCCCGGCCCCGGCGGCTGGGGCGTGGTGCTGCGTTCCGGCGCGCACGAGAAGGAACTTTTCGGCGGGGAGCGGTCCACCACCAATAACCGCATGGAACTCACCGCGGTGATCGAGGCGTTGGCGAGCCTGAAGCGCAGTTGCGATGTCGCCATCTACACCGACAGCGAGTACGTGCGCAAGGGCATCACCGAGTGGATCCACGGCTGGAAGCAGCGCGGCTGGAAGACGGCCGATCGCAAGCCGGTGAAGAACGCCGAGCTGTGGCAGCGCCTGGAAGCGCTGGCGGCGCTGCACCGCGTGGAATGGCACTGGGTGCGGGGGCACAACGGCGATCCCGGCAACGAGCGCGCCGACGAGCTGGCGAACCAGGGTGCCGCCTCCGTGAGATAGCCGTCGGGACATCCGGCGCTCCGCCCTTCCGTCGCAGCGGATCTGTGAAGAACTGTGAACGCGGCAGGCCCACAGACGCTACAGTCGGGCGTGCCCGGATGAGACCCAGATGAAGAAGTACCACGCCCTCGTTGCTGCCGTCGGCATCGCTGTGCTGAGCGCCGGCGCCTATTGGTATCAGCGCGAGCCCATCCGGCCGGCGAGCGAGGGCCGGTCGGATGCGACGGCCCATGGGCCGACTTCCGCCCCCCGTCCCGCCGGAGCGGGGGCACCGGCCGGCGGCGCGGGCGCACGCGGGCCGGTGGCGGTCGAAATGGCACCCGTGCAGACCGCCATCCTGTCGGAGGCGGCCCAAGCGGTCGGCTCGCTGCGCTCGCGGCAGGGCGTCATGCTGCGCCCCGAGGTGTCCGGGCGCGTCATCGCCCTCGGTTTCCGCGATGGACAACCGGTGCGCAAGGGGCAGGTGCTCGTCCAACTGGACGATACGCTGGCCGCCGCGCAGGTGCGGCAGGCCCAGGCGCAGCTCAGCATCGCGCGCGCCAATCACGAGCGCAACCGCGAGCTGCTGGCGCAGAACTTCGTGAGCCAGGCGGCGGTGGACCAGACGGCGGCGACCCTCCAGGTGGCCGAGGCGCAACTGGCGGTCGCCCGTGCCACCCAGGAGCGCTTGCGCATCGTCGCCCCCTTCGACGGTGTGGCGGGCATCCGCGAGGTCAATGTGGGCGACTACGTCGGGCCTGGCACCGATCTCGTCAATCTCGAGGACGTGAGCAGCCTGTACGTCGACTTCCGCCTGCCCGAGCGCTACTTGCCGCAGCTGCAGGTCGGCCAGCGCTCGCAGGTGAGCCTGGACGCGTTGCCCGGGCGTCGATTCGAGGCGCGGATCGAAGCCTTGTCGCCCCAGGTGGATGCGCAGGGCCGCTCGGTGCTGATCCGCGCGGTGCTGAACAACCGCGAGGGGGCTTTGCGCCCCGGGATGTTCGCCCGTGTGGACACGCTGCTTTCCTCGAAGACAGACGCGTTGGTGGTGCCGGAGGAGGCGCTCGTGCCGCAAGGGGGCAAGCAATATGTGATCAAGGCCGTGAAGGCCGAAGGGGCGGAAGGGGCCTCCTGGACGTCGCAGCGCCGCGAGGTGAGCATCGGTCTGCGCCGTGCCGGTCAGGTCGAGATCCTCCAGGGCCTGGACAGGGGCGACATGGTGGTGGTGGCCGGCCACCAACGCATCCAGCGTGACGGTACTCCCTTGCGCCCGGTGCAGATCGGTGAGCGCGGGTCCTCCGCGGCCTCGGCGCCATCCGCTGCGGGCGGGACCCGCGACGCGCAGCGGGGTACGGCGGCACCGGCGACGTCCGGGACGAAGGTCGCGGCGCGCAACTGATGCGCGCGCTCCTTTTCCACAGGGCTTTCAGGATCTTCCATGCAACTGCCTGAAGTCTCGATCCGACGGCCCGTCTTCGCGACGGTGCTCTCCCTCCTGCTGGTGCTGATCGGCTTGGTGTCGTTCACCCGCCTGCAGGTGCGCGAGTACCCGCGCATCGACGAGCCGACGGTCACTGTCTCGACCCGTCTGGTCGGTGCCTCCTCGGAAGTGATCGAGTCTCAGGTCACCAAGCCGCTGGAGGACTCGATCGCGGGCATCGACGGCGTGGATGTGATCACCTCGATCTCGCGGCAGGAGCAAAGCCAGATCACGGTGCGCTTCAAGCTCGAGAAGAGCCCCGACGACGCGGCGGCCGATGTCCGCGACCGCGTCTCGCGCGTGCGCGGGCGCCTGCCCGATTCGGTCGACGAGCCGGTGATCTCGAAGGTCGAGGCGGACGCCTCGCCGACGATCTGGCTCGCTTTCACGACCGAGAGGCTCACGCCGCTGCAGGTCACCGATCTCGCCAACCGCGTCGTGAAGCCGCGCCTGCAGACGGTGCCGGGCGTGGCCGATGTGCTGATCCGGGGCGAGCGCGTCTTTGCGATGCGCGTCTGGCTCGACGCCGACAAGCTGGCGGCCTATGGCGTCACCGTCCAGGACGTCGAGGACGCGCTGCGACGGCAGAACCTGGAAGTGCCGGCCGGCCGCATCGAAGGCCCGCAGCGCGAGTTCAGCGTGACCGCCCAGACCGATCTCAATACGCCCGAGCAGTTCGGCGCGGTCGCGTTGCGGCAGGTCAACGGCTACACCGTGAGGTTGCGCGACGTCGCCCGCATCGAGCAGGCCCCGGCGAGCGAGCGGTCGAGCACGCGGCTCAACGGGCGCGCCTCCGTTTCGCTGGGGGTGATCCGGCAGGCTACGGCGAACCCGCTGGAGGTCTCGGCCGGGGTGCAGCAGATCCTGCCGCGGCTGCGCGAGGAGCTGCCCGACGACGTGCAGATCCAGCTGGCGAACGACAACTCGGTGTTCATCGACCGCTCCATCAAGGCTGTGTACTCGACGATCCTGGAAGCGGTCGTGCTGGTGGCGCTGGTGGTGTTCGTGTTCCTGCGTACGTTGCGCGCCTCGGTCATCCCGCTGGTCACCATTCCGGTCAGTCTCATCGGCGCGTTCGCGCTGATGGCCCTGGCGGGCTTTACGATGAACACGCTGACCCTGCTTGCGCTGGTGCTCGCCATCGGCCTCGTGGTCGACGATGCGATCGTCGTGCTGGAGAACATCTACCGGCACGTCGAGGAGGGCATGATGCCCTTTGCCGCAGCCATCAAAGGGGCGCGCGAGATCGGGTTCGCCGTGGTGGCGATGACGCTCACGCTGGCCGCCGTCTATGCGCCGCTCGCGTTCACACCGGGCCGCACCGGCCGGCTGTTCGTGGAGTTCGCGCTGACGCTCGCGGGTGCGGTGATCGTCTCGGGCTTCGTGGCGCTCACGCTATCGCCCATGATGTGCTCGAAGCTGCTGCGGCACAGCTCGAAGCACAGCGGGTTCGACCGCTGGATGGGGCGGCAGCTCGATCGGCTGGCCACCGGCTACGAGTCCGTGCTCGGATGGACGCTGCACCACCGCTGGCTGATCGTGATCGTGATGCTGGTGTGCGGCGTGGCCAGCTGGCTGCTGTTCAAGGGCATGAAGAGCGAGCTCTCGCCGATGGAGGATCGCGGCGTGGTGCTCGTCAACGTGAACGCGCCGGACGGCTCGACGCTCGCCTACACCGAGAAGTACATGCGCGAGATCGAGCGTGTCGGTCTCGGCTTCGAGGAGTTCGACCGCGTCTTCGTCGTCGCGGGCAATCCGACCGTGTCGCAGGGCATCTCGTTCATGCGCACAGTGGACTGGAGCGAGCGCGAGCGAAGCACGATGGAGCTGGCTCAGGCGTTGCAGCCCAAGCTGTCGGCGCTACCGGGCGTGAACGCGTTTCCGATCACGCCGCCCTCGTTGGGGCAGGGTTTCCGCGAGCGCTCGGTCAACTTCGTCATCGTCACCTCCGACAGCTACCAGAACCTCGCCCAGGTCGCGCAGAAGTTCGTGGATGCGATGAACCGGCATGGCCGCTTCGTGCAACCCGACATCGACTTGCGCATGAACAAGCCCGAGATCTACATCGAGGTGGACCGCGAGCGCGCCGCGGACGCAGGCGTCTCGGTGGATCAGGTTGCGCGCACCATCGAGACGATGCTCGGCGGACGCAACGTGACCCGCTACAAGCGCGATGCCGACCAGTACGACGTCATCGTGCAGACCGACGCCAGCGGGCGCACGACACCGGCCGACATCGAGCGGCTGTTCGTGCGGGGCCGCAACGAGGCGATGATCCCGCTCGCGTCGCTGGTGCGGGTGAAGGAGGCCGTCTCGCCTCGCGAGCTGAACCACTTCAACCAGCGCCGTTCGGTTTCGATCACGGCCAACCTGGCGCCGGGCTTTTCGCTGGGCGAGGCGCTGGACTTCCTCGACGCCCAGGCGCGGGAGCTGCTTCCCTCGGGCTACGCGACCGAGCTCAACGGCGTGTCGCGTGAGTTCCGCTCCTCCAGTGGCGCGCTGGGCTTGGTGTTTGTCTTGGCGCTGCTGTTCATCTTCCTCGTCCTGTCGGCGCAGTTCGAGAGCTTCGTCGATCCCTTCATCATCATGCTGTCGGTGCCGCTTTCGATGGTGGGCGCCTTGCTGGCCCTCAAGCTGAGCGGGGGCACCTTGAACGTCTATTCGCAGATCGGCCTCATCACGCTGGTAGGCCTGATCACGAAGCACGGCATCCTGATCGTGGAGTTCGCCAACCAACGTCGCCAGCAGGGCGAGGCCGTGCTCGAGGCGGTCCGGCACGCAGCGGCGCTGCGCCTTCGGCCCATCTTGATGACCACAGGCGCGATGGTGCTCGGGGCCCTGCCGCTCGCGCTCGCCGAAGGCGCAGGTGCCGAGAGCCGCCAGCAGATCGGCTGGGTGATCGTGGGCGGTATGACGCTCGGCACGCTGCTGACGGTCTTCGTGGTGCCGACGATGTACAGCCTGTTCGCGCGCAAGGGCACACCCGGTCCCATCACGACGCCCGTGTCGCTCGACGCACCCGAGCAGGGTGAGCAGTACGGCAAGTGAAAGGGCCTGACCGCGTTCCGCTCAGAGCGGGGCGGCGGGCCACTTCCGCCTCACGGGCGTTGCATCACACGAGCCCTTCGAACGGGAGCACGTCCACCCAGTCGCCCGTGGTGACCGCCCCCTGCTCGTGGTGCAGCACGACGAGCCCGTTGGCTTCGGACATCGAGCGCAGGATGCCCGAGCCCTGCGATCCCGTGATGCGCACCTCCCAGTCGCCGTCGGGGCGACGCGAGACGACGCCTCGCTGGTACTCGGTGCGGCCCGGCTTCTTGCGCAGGGCCATGGCACTGCGTGCGCGCAGCAGCGGCAAGGGGGCGGGGGTGGCACCGCTCATCGCGAGCAGGGCGTCTCGGACGAAGGCGTAGAAGGTGACCATCACCGCGACCGGGTTGCCGGGCAGGCCGAACAACACGGCCTCGTGCGCTCCGCTGCGGATACGGCCGAAGGCCATCGGCCGGCCCGGGCGCATCGCGATCCGCCAGAACGTCACCTCTCCCAGGCGGGCCATCATCTGCTTGGTGAAATCGGCCTCGCCGACCGAGACCCCGCCCGAGGTAATGATCGCATCGGCGCTCTCGGCGGCCGTGCGAAAGGCACGCTCCAGCGCCTGCGGCTCGTCTCGGACGACACCGAGGTCGAGCAGTTCGACGCCCAGGCGTTGCAGCATCCCGTACAGCGTGTAGCGGTTGCTGTCGTAGACGCAGCCCGGCTCGAGCGGCTCGCCGATCGAGCGAAGCTCGTCGCCGGTGGAAAAGAACGCGACCCGCAGCCGCCTCCACACCGGCACCTCTGCCTGGCCGAGCGATGCCAGCAGCCCGAGGTCCGCCGGGCGCAGCAGCTTGCCGGCCGACAAGGCGGGGCGTCCGCGGGCCAGGTCCTCGCCTCGCAGCCGCCGGTTGTCACCGGGGCGCACGGCACCGGGCGGCACGACCACTTCCTGGCCTTCGACCGTGACGAACTCCTGCGGAACGACCGTGTCGAAGCCTTCGGGCATCACCGCGCCGGTCATGATGCGTACGCATTCGCCCGGACCTGCCGCGCCCTCGAACTGCTGCCCGGCGAGGCCAGTGCCTGCGATGCGCAGGCGGGTCGGGCCGGACTCTGCCAAATCCGACCCTCGCAGCGCGTACCCGTCCATGGCCGAGTTGTCGTGGGCAGGCACGTCGATCGGCGAGACGATGTCTTCGGCCAGCACCCGGCCGAGCGCCGAGCGCAGGGCCACGCGTTCGACCGTTGCCACCCGCGGCACGAACCGCGCGATGAACTCCTGGGCCTTGGCGACCGGCAGGGCGTCCGGGTCATAGCCGCTGATGCAGGATGCGATCTCCTCGAGGCTGGCCATCGTCCTCACAGCTCCATCATCATCAAGGCCTTGTCGAAGTAGCGAGCGCGCCCCCCGGGGCCTTCGACACGCACCGCGCGAGGCATGAGACCGTAGGTCCTGAAGCCGGCCTGCTCGTACATGCGACAGGCCCTCTCGTCGGAGGCCGTGACGGACAGCGTCAGGATTTCCAGTCCCTCGGCCTGGCGCGCCTGCTCGATGCATGCGGCGAGCAGCATGCGACCGATGCCGCGGCGCGTGTAGCGCTCGCGCACATACATGCCCACGATCTGCGCGCGGTGGCGGATCTTGGGCCGCAGCTCCCGCTCGCAGGCCACCGAGCCGGCCAGATCCTCACCGACCCAGGCGCCGAGCAGGAAGCTGCCGCCCAAGGGCTCGGAGCGTCCCAGCCGGCCGAGGTAGCTCTCGGGCGAACGCGCCCGCTCGGTGTCCGCATCCGACGTGAAGGCCTCGGGGTGGCGGGTCAGCGCCTCGTCGCGCAGCGCCTTGTAGGCCGGCAGGTCCTGCGGCTCGAGGCGACGCACCAGCACCGGTGCCGCCTCAGGCGCGCTGCCGCTCGAGTTGCTGGAGCTCTTCCAGAGTGTTGGCATTGAAGAAGGCCGATTCGTCTTCGAAGGGAACCTCGGCGCAGGCGAGCTGCGCCGTCCAGCGGTCGATCTTGCGGCCGCCCTCCTGGGTGAAGCGCACGAGGCTTTCCATCACGCTCGTGCGCATCAGGCAGAAGACCGGCTGCACCTGGTCACCCGTGCGCGGCATGGCGATGTCGGCGCCGGCCGCCAGCAGCCCCGCTCCCAGACGAGCGACCAGGTCGGACGGAAAGAGCGGAGTGTCACAGGGCACCGTGACCATGTAGGGAGTCTCGCAGCGTTCCAGGCCGGCGAGAAAGCCGGCCAGCGGCCCGGCGAAGTCGGGCAGCGCATCCGGCCACACCGGCGCGCCGAACGATTCGTACGCTCCCAGGTTGCGGTTGGCGTTGATCATGACCTCGCCGACCTGGGGCGCCAGACGCAACATGGCGTGCATGGCCAGCGGCAGCCCGCGGAAATTCTGCAGGCCCTTGTCGACGCCGCCCATGCGGCTTCCTCGCCCGCCGGCGAGGATCAATCCGGTGACTTGTTCGCGAGGCAGAACACTCATGTCGAGGAGGAAGGCGGCTGCTTGCCGCGCTGTATCGGGTCTGCCGCCGGGTCGACCCAGTACGCGTCGGCGTGTCGGCGGGGGCCTTTCATCACATCCACGATCCAGCAGCCGATCGCCACCGTGGCCGTGGCCAACAGCAGAACGACCGTGGTGCCGATCACGAGGATGTCGACCATCTGCACAGTGCGGGCGTCGGCGTCCCCCCAGGCGGGCAAGGCCCAGAGCTTCAGCAGTTCACCCAGCAACCAGGGCATCAGCAGGCTCGCGGCCGCGGCCCAGGCCAGTCGCCGGCGCTGTCCGCCGGTCAGCCAGGGGCGCCACACGGGGGGCGGGGCAGGGGGCGCAGGGGTGTGTGGCGGTTCGCGTCCCATGGGTCAACCCCCGATGTAATGCATCTCGACCCGCCGCTCGCCCGCGTCGCTCGCCTGACGGGCCGCCCGAAGCTCCGAGTAGCGGTCCTCGCGCTCGCCCCAGACGAGGCCGATGGCCGCAGCGATCTGCTCGTCGCTGTAGCCGCCGCGCAGCAGGGCGCGAAGGTCGTGGCCCCGGCTGGCAAACAGGCACAGGAAGAGCTTGCCCTCGGTGGACAGGCGGGCCCGATTGCAGTCTCGGCAGAACGCCTGCGTCACGCTGGAGATGACGCCGATCTCGCCCGCGCCATCCGCATAGCGCCAGCGCTCGGCCGTCTCGCCGGTGTAGTTCGGCTCGATTTCTTCCAGCGGCCAATGCTGCGACAGCCGCGCGATGACCTCGGCGGAAGGCAGCACCTCGTCCATGCGCCAGCCGTTCGACGTGCCCACGTCCATGTACTCGATGAACCGCAGGATGACCGGCGTCCCCCGGAAGTGCGCGGCCATCGGCACGATCTCCTGGTCGTTGGTGCCGCGTTTGACGACCATGTTGACTTTGAGAGGCCCGAGGCCCGCGCGTTCGGCCGCCTCGATGCCCCGCAACACATCCGCCACGGGAAACCCGACATCGTTCATGCGCTGGAAGACCGCATCGTCCAGTGCATCGAGGCTGACGGTCACCCGCTGAAGGCCGGCGTTCTTCAAGGCCTGCGCCTTGCGCGCCAGCAAGGAGCCGTTCGTCGTGAGCGTCAGGTCCAGGGGGGCGCCGTCGGGCGTCCTCAGTTCTGCCAACATCGCGACGAGGCGCTCGATGTCCTTGCGCAGGAGCGGTTCGCCGCCGGTCAGGCGGATCTTGCGCACCCCATGCGCCACGAAGATCCGCGCCAGGCGGGTGATCTCCTCGAAGCTCAGCAGCGCCGAGTGGGGCAGGAAGTCGTAGTGCTTGTCGAAGACTTCCTTCGGCATGCAATAGCTGCAACGAAAGTTGCAGCGGTCGGTGACCGAGATGCGCAGGTCGCGCAACGGGCGGCCCAGCCGATCGGACAACAAGCCTACCGGCGGCGTTGCCTGCGCAGGCACCCGCGGAACTTGGCTGGCATATCGGTGGTCGGCCAGGGGAATGACTTTCTCGGCCATGCACACATTGTGCCTTCACCGGCGCGAGGCGGGGCGGATTCGCGTCAAACTGCCGGGAGCGGTCAGGGTTGAACGGCCGGCGGCTCGTCGCGCCGACCCTCGGCCCGCCGCGGACAGGCCGTCAGGGCTGCCGCAGGTCGTGGCCCGCCGGGAGTGCGCCTGCGGCGCGAGGCTCGGCCGCCGGTGTGGAGGCGGTGCGGGTCGGGTTCGGATGCAGGACGCCGGCGCGGCGCGCGCCGGTGAAGCGCTGGGTCCAGTAGGAAATGCGCATGTCCTCGATGCGCACCTGGGCGCCGCTGCGGGGAGAGTGGATGAACTTGCCGTCCCCGATGTAGATGCCGACGTGGGAGAACGTGCGCCGCAGCGTGTTGAAGAACACCAGGTCCCCGGGCTTGAGATCCTCCCGCGAGACGGGCACGAGCCCCGGTGCGCTGGCCTGGTCGTCCACCCGCCTGGGCAGGACCAGTCCGAGGCTCCTCTCGAAGATGTGGCGGGTGAAGCCGCTGCAGTCGAAGCCGTCCTCGGCGGAGTCGCCCCCACGGCGGTACGGAACGCCGAGGAAGTTCATCGCCGTCAGCACCATCTCGGACGCGGTGTCGCGCACCTGGGCCATCAGGCCTCGGTCCTGCGAGGGGCCGGCCGGCGAAGCCCCCTGGGGCTGTGCCAGGAAGCCCCGCTCGGCCAGCAGCTGGGTGATGGCGTCGCCGCCGTCGGGCGCCGCATGGGCGCACGCTGCCGCTGCGAGAGACGCGACGGCGAGGAGGCGGGGCAGACGGGGCAAACGCATGGCGCCGCACCATAGACGAGCAGGCGGCGCGCGTCAATCGAAAAGTGCCGCAAATCAAGGGCTTGCAGAGGGTTTGTCAGGTGCGCGCGCGGATGACAGCACGGCCCGCGCGGCTTTCTTCGTCCTTCGCTGGGGCTTCGGGCTGGCCCGAATGCGGGCGCCGGCCCGGCGCGTCAACATGGCAGCACGAAACAGCCCGGGCGTCAGCGCCACGTCAGTTGCGCGGCCTTCAATGACGCAAACTCTTCTATAAGACACAAGACTGCCTAGAACCGAACCGCGCGGGCCGCTGGCCAGAGGAGACATCCATGCGCTACGAGGACTTTCACCGCCGCTCCATCGTCGAGCGCGACGCATTCTGGGCCGAGCAGGCCCGGCTGGTGGATTGGGAGCAGACGCCGCAGGTGATCTGCGACTACAGCCGCCCGCCGTTCGCGCGCTGGTTCGCCGACGGCACGACCAACCTGTGCCACAACGCGGTGGACCGCCATCTCCCCGAGCGGTCGGCCCAGCCGGCGCTGATCTATGTCTCGACCGAGACCGGTGAGGAGCGCACCTATACCTTCGCCGACCTGCACCGCGAGGTGCAGTCCATGGCGGCCATCCTCCAGGCCCTGGGCGTCGTCAAGGGGGACCGCGTGCTGATCTACATGCCGATGGTCCCGCAGGCGGTGTTCGCCATGCTCGCCTGCGCGCGCATCGGCGCCATTCATTCGGTCGTGTTCGGGGGCTTCGCGAGCGTCAGCCTGGCGAGCCGCATCGACGATGCCCGCCCGAAGGTCGTGGTGAGCGCGGACGCCGGCAGCCGGGGTGGGAAGGTGGTGCCGTACAAACCCTTGCTCGACGAGGCGGTGCGTCTGAGCCAGCACAAGCCCGAGAAGGTGCTGCTGGTGGACCGGGGGCTGGCGGCGATGGAGCTGGTGCCGGGGCGGGACGTGCTCTATGCCGAGTTGAGGCAGGCCCATGGGCAGGCCGAGGTTCCGTGCGTGTGGGTCGAGGCCACGCACCCAAGCTACATCCTCTACACCAGCGGGACCACCGGCCGCCCGAAGGGTGTGCAGCGTGACACGGGCGGCTACGCGGTGGCGCTGGCGGCGAGCATGAAATACATCTTCTGCGGCCAGGCAGGCGAGACCTACTTCTGCACGAGCGACATCGGGTGGGTGGTCGGCCACAGCTACATCGTCTACGGCCCTCTCATCGCGGGCATGGCCACCATCCTCTACGAAGGGCTGCCGATCCGTCCCGATGCCGGCATCTGGTGGAGCCTGGTGGAAAAGTACAAGGTCACCGCCATGTTCAGCGCGCCGACGGCGATCCGCGTGTTGAAGAAGCACGATCCGGCCTTCCTGACCAAGTACGACCTCTCCTCGCTGCGGGCGCTGTTCCTGGCCGGCGAGCCCTTGGACGAGCCGACCGCCCGGTGGATCGCGGACGGGCTGGGCAAGCCCGTCGTGGACAACTACTGGCAGACCGAAACCGGCTGGCCCATCCTCACGATCGCCAACGGAGTCGAGCCGCGCCAGGGCCGTTACGGCTCGCCGGGCGTGCCGATGTGCGGCTATGACGTCAAGCTGCTGCACGAGAGCACCGGGGAGGAACTGACCGGCCCGAACCAAAAAGGCGTGATTGCCATCGATGGGCCGCTTCCCCCGGGTTGCATGCAGACGGTATGGGGCGACGACGAGCGCTTCGTCAAGACGTACTGGAGCAACTTCCCCGGCCGCATGGCCTACAGCACTTTCGACTGGGGCGTGCGAGACGATGACGGCTACTACTTCATCCTCGGCCGCACCGACGACGTCATCAACGTCGCCGGCCACCGCCTGGGCACGCGCGAAATCGAGGAGAGCATTGCCAGCCACCCCCTCGTGGCCGAGGTGGCCGTCGTGGGCGTGGCCGACAGCCTCAAGGGGCAGGTCGCGATGGCGTTCGCCGTGGCACGCGATGCGGCGAGCGTCGCGACGCCCGAGCTGCAACTGCGGCTGGAGGGCGAGATCATGAAGCGGGTGGACGAGCAGCTGGGCGCCGTCGCCCGGCCCGCGCGCGTGAGATTCGTCACGGTCCTGCCCAAGACGCGCTCCGGCAAGCTGTTGCGACGGGCGATCCAGGCCGTCTGCGAGGGCAGGGACCCGGGCGATCTCACGACCATCGAGGATCCGAGTGCGCTGGACCAGATCCGCAGCTTGATGCAGGACTCCGTGCAGCCGGGTTGAGCGTGGGCGGCGGGTGCGTCGCCCGGCAGAACTGACAGGTTGGCGGCGCTCAAGAACTGCGGACAAATGCCGAAAAGTGAGAGGCTGGTCACTTTCTGAGGCCATCCCTCCCGGATGAAAGACGCTCACTCGCTGCATTACATCGACGTCCGCCACCTGCGCGTCGGGATGCATGTGCATCTCGATGTCGGGTGGATCGACCATCCGTTTGCCCTCAGCAGTTTTCGCATCGCATCCCCGGAGCAGATCGCGACGATCCGCTCCCTCGGTCTGACCCAGGTACGTTGGGAGCCGCTGCGCAGCGACCCGGCGGCCGTCGAGGCCTATGAAGCCGAGGTATCGGGTGGCGAGCCACCCCAGCCGACGCAGCCGGCAGCCCCCGTCGACGCAGCGGCCCAGGCCGAGCAGGAGGCCCGTCGGCGCCGCCGGGAACTGCTCGCGGCTCAACAGGCGAGCCTCATGCAGTGCGAGCGCGAGCTGATGCAGGCGCAGCGCAGCTACAAGCAGCTGGTCGATCAGGTCCATACCGAGCCGCAGTCCGCTCGCGAGAAGTCCGAAGCGCTGATCCACGGGTTCCGCGACAAGATCTGTGGCACCCACGAGACGTGCATCCGCCTCCTCACCGAAGTGGCGGGCGACCGGGCCTCGTTCCACAGCCTGAACGTCACGGTGATTTCGATGCTTCTGGGCAAGGCCGTCGGCCTGACGCCGGAGGAGCTTCAGGATCTCGGGCTGGGCGCGCTGCTGCACGACATCGGCAAGATCGACCTGCCGGACCGCGTCCGCTGGAAGGACGAGCATTTCACGCTCGCCGAATTGCAGTTCTATCAGGAGCACGTCGCCCACGGCGTCAGCATCGCCCGCAAGATGCAGCTCAGCCCGACGGCCGCGCTCGTCATCGGCCAGCATCACGAGCATGCCGATGGCAGCGGCTTTCCCTTGCGTCTGGCAGGCGAGCGCATCCTCGTGGCGGCCCGGATCGTGGCGCTGGTCAATCGCTACGACAATCTGTGCAATCCGCAGAATCCCGCCAAGGCCATGACGCCTCACGAGGCGCTGTCGCTCATGTTCGCGCAGATGAAGTCCCGCTTCGACGGGACCATCCTGAGCGCCTTCATCAAGATGATGGGGGTCTATCCCCCCGGCTCCGTCGTCCAGCTCACCGACGACCGCTATGCGATGGTCGTCTCGGTCAACGCGGCGCGACCGCTCAAGCCCCGAGTCATCGTGCACGACCCGCGAGTGCCCCGCGACGAGGCGCTGCTCGTCGACTTGGAGGATCACACCGACCTCGGCGTACGGCGCAGCCTCAAGCCCTTGCAACTGCCACGCGAGTCGCTCGAGTACCTCTCGCCCCGCCAGCGGATCTGCTACTTCTTCGAGCGGGCCCGTGAGGCTCGCCTCGAGGACTAGGGACTGGCCGCATGACGTCGGCCGAGCAGATCCAGACGCTGATCGACGGCATGTTGGAAGCCGTCTGGATCGTGGACCCCCTCGACCTGCGGGTCAAGGCCGCGAACCGGGCCGCGCATGACCTGCTCGGCGTGCCGGGTGGCAGCCTGGTCGGGCGTGCGGTGATCGAGCTGGCCTGCACGCCGGAGGACGTGCTCTTCTGGGAAGATGCGGCCGCCGGCTTGGCCGACCGGATCCTGTCCGAGACCTTGGTGGCCCGGGCCGACGGACGCATGGTCCACGTCGAGCGCCGGGTCTCGCGCGCCAAGCTCGGGCCCACCGTCTCGTACTACGTCGTGGGCATGCGCGACCGCAGCGAGCAGCAGCGTGTCGAAGACGAGCTGGAAAAGCTCATCGCCGAACTGAGGGCCACGCTCGAATCCACCGCGGACGGCATCCTCGCCGTGGACTTGCAGGGGACCATCCGCGGCTACAACGAGCGCTTCGCGCAGCTGTGGGAGCTGCCCCGGCGCTTGCTCACCCGGCGCGACGACCAGGGCGTCTTTGCCTGGATGCGCCACCAAGTGGCCGATCCGCAGGCCTATCTGGAGCGCCTGGAACTGATCGAGCGCAGCCCGCTGCTGGAGGCCACCGACACCCTGGTGCTGCGCAACGGCAAGATCATCGAGCGGCAGACCCTGCCTCAGTGCAGCAGGGGGCGACCGATCGGGCGCGTGTACTCGTTCCGCGACATCACCGAGCGCGTGGCCACCGAATCGCGTCTCCAGCTCGGCGCGAAGGTGTTCGAGGCCAGTCTGGACGGCATCTTCGTCTGCGATCCGCAGCTCAAGCTCATCACCGTCAACCCCAGCTTCGAGCGGCTGACGGGGCACCCCCGCCAGGAACTGATCGGGCAAGCCGCCGACCAGCTGCTGCAGGGCGCTTCGGGGCAGCCCCTGCCGTTCGATCGCATCCGCGACGTGCTGCACACCGAAGGCCTGTGGGAAGGTGAACTCGACCTGCGGCAAAAGGGCGGTCACGCCGGGCCTTGTCACCTCTCGCTCGTGCGGGTGCCGGACGAGAGGGGGCGACCGCTGCACTTCATCGGCTTCGTCCGGGACCTCTCCGACAAGCACGCCGCCCGGCGGCGCATCGAGGAACTCGCCT
Organism: Schlegelella aquatica; assembly: GCF_026013905.1. Taxonomy (NCBI): domain Bacteria; kingdom Pseudomonadati; phylum Pseudomonadota; class Betaproteobacteria; order Burkholderiales; family Sphaerotilaceae; genus Caldimonas; species Caldimonas aquatica. The sequence continues at coordinate 1,943,492 of NZ_CP110257.1, read as the reverse complement.
ACACCGACGGCCTCACCGGCCTGCCGAACCGGCTGCTGCTCAACGAGCGCATCGAGTTCGCGCTGGCGCTCGCCAGGCGGGACCAGGGGCCGCTGGCCGTGCTGTTCGTCGACCTGGATCGATTCAAGCAGATCAACGACTCCCTGGGGCACGCCTTCGGCGACCGCGTGCTCGCGGAGGTCGCCGGGCGGCTGAAGGCCTGCGTGCGCGAGGTCGACACGGTCGCCCGCCTGGGCGGCGACGAGTTCGTGGTGCTGGTGCATCAAGCCGACGCCCGTCGCGCGGAGATGCTGGCGCGCCGCATCCTCGGCACCATGGGCTCTCCGTTCGCGTTGGACGATGTGACCTTCACGGTGACATGCAGCATCGGCATCGCGCTCTACCCCAACGACGGCATCACAGCGACCGACCTGATCAAGAACGCGGACGCCGCGATGTTCCGGGTCAAGGAGCGGGGACGGGCCGGGTTCCGGTTCTACCAGCCCCAAATGAACGTGGACCTGCTGTCGCGCATGAAGCTGGACCACGCCATGCGGCAGGGGCTGCCCAGGGGAGATTTCAGCCTGCACTACCAGCCGCAAGTGGACCTCAGGACCGGCGCCGTGGTGGGGGCCGAGGCGCTCTTGCGATGGCGCGACGAGGAGCTCGGCCAAGTCCCGCCGGGCCGCTTCATCCCGGTGGCCGAGGAGTCGGGCTTCATCGTCACGCTCGGGGACTGGGTCTTGACGCAGGCGGTCGGCCAGGCGGCCCGGTGGCACCGGGCGGGCCGGCGCTGGGTGGTCTCGATCAACGTCTCGGCGCTGCAGTTCCAGCAACCGGATTTCCTGGAGCGGGTCGCCTCGGCGCTGGCCGTCTCCGGTTTGCCGGCCGACCTGCTCGAACTGGAGCTGACCGAGTCCATCCTCGTTCACGACGTGGACGAAACGCTGGCGCGGCTCAAGGCCCTGGCCAAGCTCGGCGTGCGCATGGCCATCGACGACTTCGGCACCGGCTACTCCAGCCTCGGCTACCTGAAGCGCTTCCCGATCCGCAAGCTCAAGATCGACCGCTCCTTCGTCAACGGCCTGCCGTCCGACGAGAGCGATGTGGGCATCGTGCGCGCCATCGTGCACCTCGCCCGTGCGCTCGGCCTGAAAGTCATCGCAGAAGGGGTGGAGACCCAAGCTCAGCGACAATTCCTGCTCGAAGCAGGTGTCGACGAGTTCCAGGGGTTCCTCTATTCGCCCGCGGTGCCGGCCGAGGCGTTCGAGGCGAGCCAGACCCCGACCGCCGAGCGCGAGGTCTCCCGCTAGGCGACCGGACTGCTCCCGGGGTGCGAAATCTGCCTCGCCTATTCGCGTTAATCCGAACACGCAACTGCCGCAGAGACGGTATTGTTCAGAGTATCAGTAGATCGGAATGTTCTTTTTTGGAGGTTGACCTATGGCAAACCGCAGGCAGTTCCTGCAGGGTAGCGCCAGCACGACGGTGCTCGGCCTGGCCGCCATGGCCGGCTTGCTGCCGGCTTCGGCCCAGGCCGCCTGGAACAAGGCGGCATTCGAGATGAAGGGCCTGAACGAGGTGGTCAAGGCGCTGGGCGGAGCCGCGCCGACCGAGAGCGCCCAAGTGACGCTGTCGGCGCCCGAGATCGCCGAGAACGGCAACGTGGTGCGGGTGGGCGTGGCGAGCAGCCTGCCGGGTACGACCCAGGTCGCGGTGCTGGTGGAGAAGAACCCCAACACGCTGGCTGCGGTGTTCGACGTCCCCGAGGGCACGGACGCCAACGTCGCCACCAACATCAAGATGGGGCAGACGTCCAACGTATATGCGCTCGTCAAGGCGGGCGAGAAGTATTACTACGCCGTCAAGGAAGTGAAGGTCACCCTCGGCGGCTGCGGCGGCTGAGCCCGTCCACGTCGACAAAGGAGTTTGCAAATGGCAGATCCGATGCGCATTCGCGCTCAGGTCCAGGGCGACAAGACGGTCGTGCGCGTGCTGATGGCCCACGAAATGGAAAGCGGCCAGCGGCGCGACGCGAGCGGCAAGGTGATTCCGGCCTGGTTCATCCAGGAAGTGACCGCGCAACACAACGGCCGCACCGTCCTCACCGCCCAGTGGGGGCCCGCGGTGTCCAAGAACCCGTACCTCCAGTTCAGCTTCCGTGGCGGCAAGGCGGGCGACAAGGTCACCGTCTCCTGGGTGGACAACCGCGGAGACAAGCGGACCGACGAGGCGGTGATCGCCTGAGACGGCTCGCCCCGTTGCGCTCCGGGGTGAACAGACAAAGCCAGGCGCGGCCGCATCAGCGGCCGCTGTCACAACAAGAGGAGACTCGCATGAAACGCACCGTGTGGGTGGGCACGTGTGCCGCCCTAATGGCAGCGGCGGCAGCGGCGCCAGCCTTCGCGCAGAAGTCCGCCGTCGACGCCATTGCCGACTATCGGGCTTCACTGCAGGACGGCAATCCGGCTGACCTCAATGCCGCCCGGGGCGCGGCGCTGTGGAAGCAGAAGCGCGGCCCCAAGAACGCCTCTCTCGAGCAGTGCGATCTCGGCAAGGGGCCGGGCGTGGTGGCGGGTGCGGCGGCGGCCCTGCCGCGCTATTTCGCCGACGTGGACGCCGTGATGGACCTCGAGTCGAGGCTGGTGCACTGCATGGTGACGCTGCAAGGGTTCTCTCGCGAGGAGGTCACTGCGCGCCCCTTCTCGGGCGACGGGCAGAAGGCCACCGAGATCGAGGACCTCGTCGCCTTCCTGTACGACGAGTCGCGTGACGCGACGATCGCCGTCCCGCAGGCGCACCCGAAGGAGCGCGCCGCCTACGAGCGCGGGCGCAAGATGTTCTACTACCGCGGCGGTCCGTACGACTTCGCCTGCGCGACCTGCCATTCGGTCGACGGGCAGCGCATCCGGCTGCAGGACCTGCCCAACCTGACGCAGAAGGCCCCGGCCCAGGCCGCGTTCGCGGGCTGGCCCGCCTACCGCGTCTCGCAAGGCGCCCTGCGCACCATGCAGTGGCGGCTCTACGACTGCTTCCGCCAACAACGCTTCCCGGAACTGAAGTACCTGAGCCAGGCCTCGGTGGACCTGATCACGTTCCTGGGCGTCAATGCCAACGGCGGAAAGATGGCGGCGCCCGCCATCAAGCGTTGAGGAGGAGCTCTCGTGAAGAAGATGAAGCAACGCGCATGGATGGGAGCCGCCGCGGTCGTCCTGCTCGCCGGCTGTGCCGCCATGGAGCGCGGGCCGGACGTCGCGATGGTGTTGAAGGAGTCGTTCCGGGAGCGGGGCATCGCCAAGCTCGACCGGCTCGATCAGACCCCGCTGCAAAAGCACTGCAGCGAGGCGGCTGCGGCCGGGCGGGATCTCGACCCCGCCGTGCGCCAGAGCCTCGAGCGTGACGCGTTGGCCCGGGTGCGCTACCCGGCCGACGGCAAGTACCTGGGCGACTGGAAAGAGGGTGAACGCATCGCCCAGAGCGGCCGGGGGCTGCAATTCAACGACAGCGCCGAGACCGTGGCTGGCGGCAACTGCTACGCCTGCCATCAGCTCACCAAGACGGAAATCTCCTACGGCAACATCGGCCCCAGCCTGTACCAGTACGGCAAGCTGCGCGGAGTGCAGGACCCCGCCGATCCGGCCTCTGCCGAGATCGTCAAGTACACCTGGGCCAAGATCTGGAACAGCCACGCCTACAACGCCTGCTCCCAGATGCCGCGCTTCGGCGACGCCGGCATCCTCAACGAGCAGCAGTTGCGCCACGTGATGGCGCTCCTGCTCGATCCGAAGTCGCCCGTCAACGCTCAGTGAGAAGTCGCGCGCCGGCTCTGCCGGTGCGCGCCCGGCCCCCACCTTGGGGGCTTCTCCTGCCCGCCCGTGCGGCCATGCCTTGCAGCCGGCCGGTCTGCGGCATCCTCGCCTACAGTTGCAGGATGCGCATCTTCCACATCGATCGGCTGCTTGCCCTGCTGCTCGCAGGCGGGCTGAGCGCCTGCGCCTCGGTGGGCGTCGGCATCGGGGTCCCCGTCGGTCCGGTGGGCGTCGGGGTGTCCGTCGGCAGTGACGGGCGTCTGGGCGGCTCCGTCGGCGTCTCGCGCGGCGGGGTGGGGGTCGGCGTCGGGGGCACGCTCCCGCGCGGCCGCTCCGCGGCGTCACCTCCGCCCGTCCATGCTCCGGGCGCACCCGAGCCCAAGACAGATTGAACGCGCGTTTCTTGCCCGAACGGGGGCAGAGCGCGCACTCGGCGCTGGCGATTGAGTTGCATCAGTGCTAGAGTGCGCGTTCTGACTTTCCGTCCTTCCCGTCCCCTTTGCTGGTTTCCCTGAACCCAGATGAAAGGCGGGTCGCAATCCGCCAACCGGTCAAGCCGTGTCGCGGAAGGTTGTCCAACCAGCCAACAGCCCTGGAAACCGGGGTATGAGGTGAGCGAGATGATGCAGCAATACAGGTCGAACTCGTACCTGTTCGGGGGCAATGCTCCCTACGTCGAGGAGCTGTACGAACAGTACCTCGACAACCCCGGCTCCGTGCCGGACAACTGGCGCGCCTACTTCGACGCGCTGCAGAACGTTCCCGCGGTCGACGGCTCCGAAGCCCGTGACGTCCCGCACGCGCCGGTCATCGAGTCCTTCGCGCAGCGTGCCAAGTCCAACGCGTTCGCCGTCAAGACCAGCAGCGCCGACCTGGCCGTCGCGCGCAAGCAGGTCCACGTCCAGTCCCTGATCGCTGCCTATCGTTTCCTCGGCTCCCGCTGGGCCGATCTCGACCCGCTCAAGCGCCACGAGCGCCCGCGCATCCCGGAACTCGAACCGGCCTTCTACGACCTGGTCGAGTCCGACATGGACATCACGTTCAGCGCGACCAACACCTACTTCACCAAGGCCGACCAGATGACCCTGCGGGAGATCCTGCAGGCGCTGCGTGAGACCTACTGCGCCACGATCGGCGCGGAGTTCATGCACATCACCGACCCGGGCGAGAAGCGCTGGTGGCAGGAGCGTCTGGAGAGCATCCGCTCCAAGCCCGCGTTCACGGCCGAGAAGAAGAAGGCCATCCTCGAGCGCCTGACCGCGGCCGAAGGCTTGGAGCGGTATCTGCACACCAAGTACGTCGGCCAGAAGCGCTTTTCTCTCGAAGGCGGCGAGAGCTTCATCGCCGCCATGGACGAGCTCATCAAGCGCGGCGGCGAAAAGGGCGTGCAGGAGATCGTGATCGGCATGGCCCACCGGGGCCGCCTGAACGTGCTGGTCAACACGCTGGGCAAGATGCCCAAGGACTTATTCGCCGAGTTCGAGCACAAGGCGCCCGAGGACCTGCCCGCGGGCGACGTGAAGTACCACCAGGGCTTCTCGAGCGACGTGTCCACGCCCGGTGGCCCGGTGCACCTGTCGCTCGCCTTCAACCCCTCGCACCTCGAGATCGTCGACCCGGTCGTGGAAGGCTCGGCCAAGGCCCGCATGGACCGTCGTGGCGACAAGGAAGGCGGCCAGGTGCTGCCGGTGCTGGTGCACGGCGACGCCGCGTTCGCCGGCCAGGGCGTGGTGATGGAGACGCTGGCGCTGGCGCAGACGCGCGGCTACTACACCGGCGGCACGGTACACATCGTCATCAACAACCAGATCGGCTTCACCACATCCGATCCGCGCGACGCGCGCTCGACGCTCTACTGCACCGACGTCGTCAAGATGATCGAGGCGCCGGTGCTGCACGTCAACGGCGACGACCCCGAAGCCGTCGTTCTGTGCACGCAGCTCGCGCTCGACTACCGCCAGCAGTTCAAGAAGGACGTGGTGGTCGACATCGTCTGCTTCCGCAAGCTGGGCCACAACGAGCAGGACACGCCCTCGCTCACCCAGCCGCTCATGTACAAGAAGATCGCGCAGCACCCCGGCACGCGCAAGCTGTACGCCGACAAGCTGGTGGCTCAGGGCGTGATCTCCCCCGACGACGCCGACGCGATGGTCAAAGCCTACCGCGCCGCGATGGACGCGGGCCGTCACACGGTCGACCCCGTGCTCACCAACTACAAGAGCAAGTACGCGGTGGACTGGACGCCCTTCCTGGGCAAGAAGTGGACGGATGCCGCCGACACCGCGCTGCCGCTCGCCGAGATCCGGCGCCTGTCGGAGCGCATCACCACGGTGCCGAGCAACTTCAAGCTCCATCCGCTGGTCGAGAAGGTGATCGCCGACCGCGCCGCGATGGGCCGCGGCGAGATCAACGTCGACTGGGGCATGGGCGAGCACCTGGCGTTCGCGTCGCTCGTGGCCAGCGGCTATCCGGTGCGTCTGTCGGGCGAGGACTGCGGCCGCGGCACCTTCTCTCATCGCCACGCGGTGCTGCACGACCAGAACCGCGAGAAGTGGGACGAGGGCACCTACATCCCGCTGCAGAACGTCGCCGAGAACCAGGCCCCGTTCGTCGTCATCGACTCCATCCTGTCTGAGGAGGCGGTGCTCGGTTTCGAGTACGGCTACGCCTCGGCGGACCCGAACACGCTGGTCATCTGGGAAGCCCAGTTCGGCGACTTCGCCAACGGCGCCCAGGTGGTGATCGACCAGTTCATCGCTTCCGGCGAAGTGAAGTGGGGCCGCGCCAACGGCCTGGTGCTGATGCTGCCGCACGGCTATGAAGGCCAGGGCCCCGAGCACTCCTCGGCGCGGCTGGAGCGCTTCATGCAGCTTGCCGCGGACAACAACATGCAGATCTGCCAGCCCACCACGGCCAGCCAGATCTTCCACCTGCTGCGTCGGCAGATGGTGCGCATGTTCCGCAAGCCGCTGGTCATCATGACGCCCAAGTCGCTGCTGCGTGCCAAGGACGCCACCTCGCCGCTCGCCGAGTTCACCAAGGGCGAGTTCCGCACCGTCATCGGCGAGCTCGACGCGGGCATCGTGGCCGAGAAGGTCAAGCGGGTCATCGTCTGCTCGGGCAAGGTCTATTACGACCTCGTCAAGAAGCGCGAGGAGAAGAAGGCCGGCGACGTGGCGATCCTGCGTGTGGAGCAGCTCTATCCGTTCCCGCACAAGGCTTTCGCGGCGGAACTCAAGAAGTTCCCCAACGCCACCGACATCGTCTGGTGCCAGGACGAGCCCCAGAACCAGGGGGCCTGGTTCTTCGTGCAGCACTACATCCACGAGAACATGCTCGAGGGACAGAAGCTCGGCTACGCGGGCCGCCCGGCCTCGGCCTCGCCGGCCGTGGGCTACGCGCACCTGCACCAGGAGCAGCAGAAGGCCCTGCTCGAGCAGGCCTTCGCCAAGCTCAAGGGTTTCGTCCTCACCAAGTAACGGCTCATACACCGGTCTTCGGGGCGGCCGCTGCGCGCCGCCCCGAAGGCGCGCGTCTGGCCGGGACGTCCCGGCGATTCAGCGCGGCGTTAGAACAGCGAAAGACACAACATGGCAATCGTAGACGTCAAGGTTCCGCAACTTTCCGAATCGGTGGCCGAAGCCACCCTGCTGCAGTGGAAGAAGAAGCCCGGTGAAGCCGTGGCGATGGACGAGGTCCTCATCGAGATCGAGACCGACAAGGTCGTGCTGGAAGTGCCGGCCCCCGCCGCGGGCGTGCTGGCCGAAGTCGTGGTGGGGGACGGGGGCACGGTGACCTCCGATCAAGTCATCGCGCGCATCAACACCGAGGGCCAGGTCGGTGCAGCCGCGCCGGCCGCGGCCCCGGCTGCGGCGGTCGCCGCACCCGCTCCTGCGGCCGCGGCTGCGGCTGCGGCTGCCGCGGCTCCCGCAGCAGGGGCGAGCAAGGCCGGTGTCGCCATGCCGGCGGCGGCCAAACTGCTGGCCGACCACAACCTCAGCGCTGCCCAGGTGCCGGGCACCGGCAAGGACGGCCGCATCACCAAGGGTGACGTCTTGGGCGTGATCGAGGCGGGCGCGAAGCCTGCCGCCGCCCCGGTCGCCGCACCCGTCGCCGCCCCGGTCGCCGCCGCGGTGGCCAAGCCGCTGCCCAGCGTCGCGGCCCCGGTGTCGACCAGTCTCGGCGAGCGGCCCGAGCAGCGTGTGCCGATGAGCCGCTTGCGCGCCCGCATCGCCGAGCGCCTGCTGCAGTCCCAGGCGACGAACGCGATCCTCACCACCTTCAACGAGGTCAACATGGCCCCGGTGATGGAGCTGCGCAAGAAGTACCAGGACAAGTTCGAGAAGGAGCATGGCGTCAAGCTGGGCTTCATGAGCTTCTTCGTGAAGGCCGCGGTGCACGCCCTCAAGAAGTACCCGATCCTGAACGCCTCGGTCGATGGCAACGACATCGTCTACCACGGCTACTTCGACATCGGCATCGCGGTCGGCTCGCCGCGCGGCCTGGTGGTGCCGATCCTGCGCAACGCCGACCAGATGACCTTCGCCGAGATCGAGAAGAAGATCGCCGAGTTCGGCCAGAAGGCCAAGGACGGCAAGCTCGGCCTGGAGGAGCTCACGGGGGGCACCTTCTCCATCTCCAACGGCGGCGTGTTCGGCTCGATGCTGTCCACGCCCATCATCAACCCGCCGCAAAGCGCGATCCTCGGCGTGCACGCCACGAAGGAGCGCCCGGTGGTCGAGAACGGGCAGATCGTCATTCGCCCGATCAACTACCTGGCGATGAGCTACGACCACCGCATCATCGACGGCCGCGAGGCCGTGCTGGGTCTGGTCGCAATGAAGGAAGCGCTGGAAGACCCGGCACGCCTGTTGTTCGACATCTGATCCCTGACCCTCTGGCGGCCGCCCCCCGAGGGGTGCCCAGGCCGGCCGAAAGACCTGCACCGGCTTGGGCCCGCCAGTCCAGACCCGCACCCCGACCGCCTCACGGCGGTCTGTCCCCCAGGGACGAACCGCTTAGGAAGCGTTTGAGCCATGACTAGCAAATCATTCGACGTCGTCGTCATCGGCGGCGGCCCCGGCGGCTACATCGCCGCCATCCGCGCGGCGCAGCTCGGCTTCAACACCGCCTGCATCGACGAGTGGAAGAACAAGGACGGCAAGCCGGCACCCGGAGGCACCTGCACCAACGTCGGTTGCATCCCGTCCAAGGCGCTGCTGCAGTCGTCCGAGAACTTCGAGCACGCGGCCAAGCACTTCGGCGACCACGGCATCCAGGTGAGCGGGCTGTCGGTGGACGTCGCGAAGATGCTCGCCCGCAAGGACGCGGTCGTGAAGCAGAACAACGACGGCATCCTGTATCTCTTCAAGAAGAACAAGGTCAGCTTCTTCCACGGCCGCGGCTCGTTCGTCAAGGCCGCCGAGGGCGGCTACGAGATCAAGGTGAGCGGCGCCGAGGAGCAGACGCTCGTCGGCAAGCACGTCATCGTGGCCACCGGCTCCAACCCGCGCGCGCTGCCCGGCGTGGCCTTCGACGAGGACAAGATCCTCTCCAACGACGGCGCGCTGCGCATCCCGCAGGTGCCGAAGAAGCTCGGCGTGATCGGCTCCGGCGTCATCGGGCTGGAGATGGGCTCGGTGTGGCGCCGTCTCGGGGCCGAGGTGACGGTGCTCGAGGCGCTGCCGACCTTCCTTGCGGCGGTCGACGAGCAGATCGCCAAGGAAGCGCACAAGGCCTTCACGAAGCAAGGGCTCAAGATCGAGCTCGGCGTGAAGATCGGCGAAGTCCAGGCGGGTGCGGACGGCGTGAGCGTCGCGTACACCGACAGCAAGGGTGCCGCGCAGACGCTGGAGTGCGAGCGGCTCATCGTCTCGATCGGCCGCGTGCCCAACACCCACGGCCTGAACCCCGAATCCGTGGGCCTGACGCTGGACGAGCGTGGCGCCATCGTGGTGGACGACGAATGCCGTACCAACTTGCCGAACGTCTGGGCGATCGGCGACGTGGTGCGCGGCCCGATGCTCGCCCACAAGGCGGAGGAGGAGGGCGTCGCGGTGGCCGAACGCATCGCCGGCCAGCACGGGCACGTCAACTTCAACACCATTCCCTGGGTCATCTACACGAGCCCCGAAATCGCCTGGGTGGGCAAGACCGAGCAGCAGCTCAAGGCCGAAGGGCGGGCCTACAAGGCGGGCACCTTCCCGTTCATGGCCAACGGCCGCGCCCGCGCGCTGGGCGACACCACCGGATTGGTGAAGTTCCTGGCCGACGCCAAGACGGACGAGATCCTGGGCGTCCACGTCATCGGTCCCTTTGCCTCCGAGCTGATTGCCGAAGCGGTCGTGGCGATGGAGTTCAAGGCCAGCGCCGAGGACATCGCCCGGATCTGCCATGCGCATCCGTCCTTGTCCGAGGCGGTCAAGGAAGCGGCGCTGGCGGTGGACAAGCGCTCGCTCAACTTCTGATCGGCCCCGCGCCGCCAGGCAAGGCGGCGCGGCTGGGCGCACCCCCGGCGCCCGGTGGCCGGACGTGCGGGGAGCGCAAGGTATTCAGGGGCGATCGCGCGTCGCCCCTGATGTTCGAGGAGGCGGGGCGCCCTGGCGCCGTCTGGCGATGGTCACAGTCACCGAACTGTACGAACGCGCACTCAAAGAGCGCGGCTACCACAGCGACCCGGCGCAACTGCGGGGGGTGGCGGCGCTGCAACGGTGCTACGACGAGTGGGTCGACTACAAGGCGCGCCGCTCGAATGCTCTGGCCAAGCTGCTGCGCCGCCCGCCGCTGCCCCGCGGCGTCTACATGTACGGCGGGGTGGGACGCGGCAAGAGCTTCCTGATGGACTGCTTCTACCAGGCGGTGCCGCTGCAGCGCAAGACGAGGCTGCACTTCCACGAGTTCATGCGCGAGGTGCATCGGGAGCTGGCCGACCTCAAGGGCCTGCCCAACCCGTTGGACGAGCTCGGGCGCCGCATCTCACGTCGCCACCGGCTCATCTGCTTCGACGAGTTCCATGTGGCCGATGTCACCGATGCGATGATCCTCCACCGGCTGCTGGAGTCGCTGTTCGCACACCGCGTGAGCATCGTCACCACGTCCAACTTTCACCCGGACGAGCTCTATCCCAACGGCCTGCACCGCGACCGCATCCTGCCCGCGATCGAGCTGCTCAAGGACAAGCTGGAGATCGTCAACGTCGACAACGGCACCGACTACCGGCGCCGCACGCTGGAGCAGGTGCAGCTCTACCACACGCCGCTCGGACCGCAGGCGGATGCGGCCATGTCGCGAGCGTTCGATCAACTGGCCGAACACGCCGACGAGGACCCGGTGCTGCACATCGAGCACCGCGAGATCCGCGCGCGGCGGCGCGCCGGAGGGGTGGTGTGGTTCGACTTCCAGACGTTGTGCGGCGGCCCGCGCTCGCAGAACGACTACCTGGAGCTTGCGACGCAGTTCCACACGCTGCTGCTGTCCAACGTTCCCCAGATGCCGCCGCGTCTCGCCTCCGAGGCGCGGCGCTTCACGTGGCTGGTCGACGTGCTCTACGACCGCCGGGTGAAGCTCATCATCTCTGCCGAGGTGCCGCCCGAGCAACTCTACACCGAGGGGCCGCTCGCGCACGAGTTCCCCCGCACCGTCTCTCGACTGCATGAAATGCAGTCGCGCGAGTTCCTGTCGCTGCAACACCGTGAGGTGGACACGCGGCTGACGTGATGAGGCCTCGGTGCGCGCTCCGATCGGTTCTCGGGGCCTCGGGTGTCCAGGCACGACGATCGCTTTCGCCGGCTGGCCGCTACGCCCGATGCCGGGTGACTGCCGCGGCGTCCCCACCGCGGCTTGGGGCCTGCCGAGCCGGCCTCTGGCTGAGGCGCGAGCGGCTCAGGCCAGCGCCTCGACCCGCACGATGGCCAGCGAGAGGTTGTCGCCGCTGCCGCGGGCCCGCTGTCGCGCCTTGGTGACCAGCATCTCGCTCGCGTCGCGGGGAGGCAGGGTGTTGACGATGGCGCCGAGTTCGCGCGGGCTGAAGTAGTGCCACAGCCCGTCGCTGCAAGCCAGCATGGTGTCGCCGATCTCCAGGCGGTCGATGTGGTGCAAAGTCAACGGAGGGTCCTGGAAGGTGCCGAGGCAGCCGGTCAGCAGGTTCGACTGCGGATGCACGTTGGCTTCTTCCTCGGTGATCTGGCCTTCCTCGACGAGGCGTTGCACGTAGGAGTGGTCCTTCGTGCGAAACACCAAGTCGGCCCCCCGGAAGTGGTACACGCGCGAATCGCCCGCATGGATCACGTCGCATTCGCGCCCGGGGCTCACCAGGAAGGCCGCCACGGTGCTGTGCGGCTCTTCCTCGGCGGTGATCGCCGTCAGCTTGATCATCAGGTGCGATTCGAGCACGAGCTGTTTGAGCGTGTCGGACGGATCGTCGCTTTGCGGCGCATACCGATCGAACAACTGCCGCGCCGTGAGCACCACCTGGTCGGACGCCTTGCGCCCGCCGCTCTTGCCGCCCATGCCGTCGGCCACCACGGCCAACAGGCACCCCGGCACCCGGGCATGGGGCAGGATGTCGACCTGGTCCTGCTGATAGAGGCGGTCGCCGCGGTGGATGCCGGTGGCTGCGGTCAGGCGGTAGCCCTTGGGATTTGCGCTCATAAGCGGCCTGTGGGAAGAGGCCAAAACTATAATTCAGCGGTACTTGCTTTTGATCGGGCATTCCTACCGATGGTCCCCATCGCCGACAACCTGCATTCGCCCGAGCGTCGCCTGATCGAATTGCGCATGGAGCATGCAGACCTCGACAGCCTGATCGACCAGGCCGAGTTGCAGCGCCCCTTCGACGAGCTCGCGCTGCGGCGCCTGAAGAAGCGTCGGCTCTTGCTGCGGGACCAAATCGCTCGCCTGGAAGCGCAGCTCCAGCCCCAAGAGCCCGCATGACCGCCCCCGAAGCCCAGGGCGACGTCGCCGACCGCGACGCGCAGGAGCACGTCCTGGTGACGGCGGTGCGGCAGGCCTTCGCGTGCGACGGCTCGCTGGCTCAGGTCGACCCGTCGTACCGGGAGCGCGAGGCCCAGACGCGGCTCGCGCTCGCCGTGGCCGGTGCGATCTCCGAGCGCTCCGTCCTCGTGGCCGAGGCGGGCACCGGCGTCGGCAAGACCTACGCCTACCTCGTTCCCGCCTTGCTGGCGGACGGCCGCGTGCTGGTGAGCACCGCCACCAAGAGCCTGCAGGACCAACTCTTCCTGCGCGACCTGCCGCACGTGCGCGACGCTCTTTCCGTGCCGGTGCAGATCGCGCTGCTCAAGGGCCGTGCAAGCTACCTGTGCCTGCACCGGCTGGAGCAGGCCCGCCACACGGCGACATTGCCCGACCGGTACGCCGTGCGCGCGCTCGCCAAGGTAGAACAGTGGGCGCAGGTCACCCGCACGGGCGACCTGGCCGAACTGGACGGGTTGGACGACCGCTCGCCTGTCATCCCGCTCATCACGTCCACCCGAGACAACTGCCTCGGCAGCGACTGCCCCAGCTACCGCGCCTGCCATGTGATGAAAGCACGCCGGGAAGCGCTGGCGGCGGACGTCGTCGTGGTCAACCACCATCTCTTCTTCGCCGACCTGCTGCTCAAGGAAACCGGCATGGCCGAGCTGTTGCCGAGCGTGGACGTGCTCGTCTTCGACGAGGCGCACCAGCTCGCCGAGGCGGGGGTGCAGTTCCTCGGTCGCATGCTGAGCACGGGGCAGGTGATCGACTTCTCGCGCGACATGCTGGCCGCCGGGCTCGGCCACGCCCGGGGCCTGGTGCCCTGGCAAGAGCTGGCCTCGGCGTGCGAGCACGCCGCACGCGACTTGCGTCTGGCCGCCGCCGGGCCCCTGCGCGAGTCCCGCGGCACCCTGAAGTTGCGTTGGCAGGAACGCGCCGGGCGGGCCGATTTCGGTGCTGCGTTGGCGCGGTTGGCCGAGCAACTCGCCCGCGCGGAGGAGGGGCTCGAAACGGTCAGCGAGCTCGCGCCCGACTTCGTCAAGCTGGCCGAGCGCGCCCGGGAGCTGGCGGGTCGCGCCCGCTGCTTCGCCGAAGAGACGGCCGCAGACCGCGTTCGCTGGATCGACCTCAGTCCCTTGCAGGCGCGCCTGGTGGAGGCTCCCCTGGACATCCGCCAGACGATGACCGAGCAGCTTCAGGCGCAGCCCCGCACCTGGATCTTCACGTCCGCCACCCTGGGTGACGACGAGCGCCTGCGCTGGTTCACCGAGCCGACAGGCCTGGACGACGCGCGGGTGCTGCGCGTAGGCAGCCCGTTCGACTACCTGCGCCACGCCCGCGTCTATGTGCCCGAGCGCTTTCCCGCTCCCAACAGCGGCGAGCACCCGCAGGCAGTCGCGGCCCTCGCGGCTCGGCTGGCGGGGCGGCTGGGCGGGCGCACCTTCGTGCTCACGACCACCCTGCGGGCCTTGGCTCCGATTGCTGCGGACTTGCGTACCGCTTTTGACGACATGGACCTGCCGATCGAGGTCGTGGTGCAAGGCAGCGCACCGAAGCGCCAGCTGATGCAACGCTTCACCTCCGGCGAGCCGTGCGTGCTGGTCGGCTCGCACAGCTTCTGGGAAGGCATCGACGTGCCGGGAGAGGCCTTGCAGTGCGTGGTCATCGACAAGCTGCCCTTTCCGCCGCCCAACGATCCGCTCGTCGAGGCCCGCGTGCGCAAGCTCGAAAGCGAAGGGCGCAGCGCCTTTCTCGAATACTTCGTTCCCGAGGCCGCCGTCGCGCTCAAGCAGGGGGCCGGGCGGCTGATCCGCACCGAGACCGACCGCGGACTGCTCGTCGTGTGCGATCCGCGGCTGGCACGCATGCACTACGGACGGCGCCTCCTCGCGGCCTTGCCGCCCATGCAGCGCGTGGCGACCCTGGACGAAGCCTTGGCGTGGATCGACGAGCTGAAGACGGCACTGCCCGAACCGACGGCCTGAGCCATCGTCTTGAAAGTCAAGCGCGATGCAGCGCCGGGTTCCATGGCGGGCGGTGTTGGGCGATGGCGTTGAGCGTGGTCAGCAACGGGCGCACGCACGCCACCAGCGCTACTTTCTTGCGTTTGCCGCCGGCCAGCAGCCGCTGGTGACCACGAATACAGCGTCCGACAGTCCCTTCGCTCCCATCCCGATCTATGCGAGCTTCGAATCCCTACAACCGTTCGGGCTGCAAGAAGGGACGGTCCAGCTCGGGCGCCCCGTGCTCCGGCGCGGGCTCAGCGCTTGGCCCACAAGCCGCTTGGGCGACTCGAGCCGGTCCGCGGGGTTGAAGTTACAAGGGCTGCCCTGCGCAGGCACGTCGCGCAGGCCCCGTTCCAGCGGCCTGCCTCATTCTCCCATCTCGTCACAAGTCGTTTCACCCTCCCCCTGCGGCGGGATTGACCCGGGGCGGGGGCGGGCCTAACGTCGGGCCCCGCGACGGGCCGGGCTCCCCGGGTCCAGTCCAGATCAAAAACAACGAGGGAGGGATCGATGTCACAGCGGCTGGCGCCGGCGGCGCCGGACGAGACCGCGCCTTGGGCGCTGCTGCAGGCGATGGCCGAGGCGCTGGGCGTGGCGGCGGGGCTGGAGACGAGCACCGCCGCGCGGCGGCACCACCTGGAGCTGCCCGCGGCGCCGCGGCGACCACACGCACTCCAACCTCGCGCGGCTGTTCGCTGCCTACCCGGGGCAGACCATTGCCCCGCAGGCCATGCTCGACGAGCGCGTGCGCTGGCCCAACGAGGCGGCGTATCCCAACTGCTTCCGCATCTACCTGCCCGGCGTAAGCACCCCTTACGAGGAGATCGAATGAAGGTGACCCGCCCATGAGCCGCTTGTGTATGTCCCCACGATGCCGCGTGCCCTGGCTCCTGGTCCTCGGCGCTCTTGTGACGCTCCTCGTCGGCTGCGCCAGCTCGATGCCGTCGGACCGCGACGCCGTGGCCGTCACGGCGGTGAACTACACCGGTCGGGAGCTCAGTGGCTTCCTGTTCATCGACCCTGCCGACAACAAGAAGGTGGCGGGTGGCCCGCCGGTGACGCCTTACTCGGGGGCCGGTACGTTGTGCTGCTATGCCCTGCCGCGCAAGTGGCGCCCAGGCATCCAGGTGAAGCTGCGCTACACCTGGTACCACGCCGACGTGCGCGAAGAGCGCCCCGTGTGGCTGACCGCTGAACTGCCGCCGTACCCCACCGACGAGCCGGGCGTGCTGTGGGCGCTGTTCTACGAGGACGGCAGCGTCGAGGTGCTGGCCAGCGCCGTGGACCCCGGCCACCCGAAGTGGCCGGGCAAGCTCAAGCACTGGCCCGTGCCGAGCCGCGAGTACAAGCTCAAGTTGTGGCAGATCGAGTACGACAAGGTGGCGGGGTTGATCCCTTACTACCAAGAACTCATCGACGGCTTGCCATCAGCCGAGCTCGAAGAAGCGTGGCGGTTCCGGCAGAAGTACTCGCCGAAAGATCTCGAGGGATTCTCGGGCGCCCACGATCCGCGCTTCAAAGAAGCGCTTCAAAAAGAAGGGGCGAAAAAGCTGGCAGCGGCGAAGGACCGTCTTAGACAGATGGAGAGCACCAAGCCATGAACGCGGCTGTCAGCCTGGCATCTCAAGTGCCGCAGACTTTCCAGGACCCTTCGGTCTACGAACAACTCTTCAGCAAAGGGGAGCGGGACCGCATCTACGAGACGTTCACCCTTCCCCGCGAAACCCCCGCCATCGGCCAACCCGGCCGCTCGTGCGAGACGAACCTGTTCTTCGGCTTTTTCTTCGACGGCACGCGCAACCACTACGGCCTGAGCGAGGAGCGCGGCGACCACACGCACTCCAACGTCGCGCGGCTGTTCGATGCCTACCCGGGGCAGACCATTGCCCCGCAGGCCATGCTCGACGAGCGCGTGCGCTGGCCCAACGAGGCGGCGTATCCCAACTACTTCCGCATCTACATGCCCGGCGTGGGCACCCCGTTCGAAGAAATCGACGACAGCGGCCGGGGCCTGGACGAGAAGCTCGGGTCGGCCTTCGCGCGCTGGGGCGAGCGGCGCATCGTCTGGGCGCTGGCGCAGGCCATCAACGCGGTGCACCGCTACTTCCACAAGGCGCCACTGCTGTCCAACGCCGAGGTGCTCGCGCTGGCGCGCCAGGTGGACCTGAACCGCCACGCGCTGCGCCGCTCGCCCCGCTTCGTGATGCACGAGGCCGATGGCTTTCAGGCCGCCAACACGCAGGCGCGGCTGCAACAGGGCTCGAGCGCCTGCACCAGGCGCTTGGGCCTCACATGCCGGACCCGCACACCGGGCAGCCGCAACGGGTGGACCCGGGCATCGTGCGCCACCTGTACGTCAGTGCCTTCGGCTTTTCGCGCGGGGCGACGGCGGCACGGGTCTTCGCCAACTGGTTCGTCGCGCTGTGCGAGCTCGATGCGCGGCTGCTCGGGCGCAGCGGTCGCACGTTGGGGGGCTTTCCGGTCGAGTTCGACTTCCTGGGCCTGTTCGACACCGTCGCCTCGGTGGGCCTGGCCTCCAGCGCGCTGATCAGCCACGGCCATGGCGACTGGGCCGACGCGGAGGTGTCGATGCGCGTGCCGCCCGGCATCAAATGCACCCACCTGGTCTCGGCCCACGAGGTGCGCCGCTCGTTCCCGCTGGACTCGGTTTGCGTGGGCGAGCAACTGCCGCCGGGCTGCCAGGAGATCGTCTTTCCAGGCGTGCATTCGGATGTGGGCGGCGGCTATGCGCCGGGCGAGCAGGGGCGGGGCACCGATCCGCAAGGAGCGGACTTGCTGTCGCGCATTCCTTTGGCGGTGATGTACCGCGAGGCACGGCTGCAAGGGGTGCCGTTCAAGCTCGAACTGGCATCGGATACCGCCAAACGACGCTTCCTGATCGCCCGCTCCACCCTCGCCGCGTTCAATGCCTACATCGAGGCGAGCGAACGCTATGCGCAAGCGCACCCGCGCGCCGGCATGGCGCCGATGCGCGCGATCATGCGCACGCAGATGGAGATGGCGATCCTGTGGCGCAAGCGCTGGGCCGGGCGGGCCGGCCAGATGCCGGTGCTGGCGGCCGCCCGGCAGGAGGACCGCAACGACATCGTCGGCGCGGACCGCGAGTTCTGCGAGGAGATGCGGCGCTTCGAGGCCTGGCGCGGGGAGCGACGCAATCCGCACTCCCGGTGCGAGGACGCGGTGGTGGGCACCTGCATGCGCATCGAGGAGCGGCGCGTGCCGGGGCTGGACAACGGCCGCTTCGACGAGTGGGAGGACCTGAACGACTGGTGGGACCGCGACGACGTGCCCGAGGCGGTCGCCTCGCTGCTGGAGACGCTGGTGCACGACTCGCGCGCGTGGTTCAAGCTCTCGGGCTGGGAAGCCTCCGAGGTCGAGGAGGGCCTGAAGCGCTGGGTGCGCGAGTACGACGAGTACCTGGCGCAAGTCGAGCACTCGCGGCGCTGGAACGAGCCGCAGCCGACCCTGCACTTCAACCGCCAAGAGCTGGCCTGGATCCAGCACTACAAGGCCACCGGCCGCATCCCGGAGATGGAAACGCGCGGCCGCGAGCCGTTCGTCCTGGGCGCGGGCTATTTGCGCTTCCGCCGCATCTATGCGGGTGGCGACAAGCTGCGGCTGACGCACCTGCTGCCGGCCAGGCAGCAGGTGGCCGCCTGAGGTCCTGCCGAGGCCCTTGCCACAGCCGCCACAAGCCATGCAGCGGCGAACGCGGCGGCGTCACCGCTTGCCGCCCTACAGGGCGTTACCGCTCCCGGCCCCAGGGCTCACCAGAGCTGCCACCAGGGCCGGTTGTCGGCCTCGAAGCCACGGGTGAGGAAGGCGCTCTCGGGGAAGCTCGCCTTCAGCACCCGTTGCGCGTCGTCGCGCAGTTGGGTGAGGCCCAGCCTGTCGTAGCTTTGACTCAACAAGAAGAGCGCTTCCTCGATGGCGGGAGATTCCGGGTAGTCCTGGACGGCCTGCTGCGCGCGGTTGGCCGCTGCCAGGTATGCGCCGCGCCGGAAGTAATAGCGGGCGACGTGCACTTCATAGGCGGCCAGCGAATTGACGATGTACTTCATGCGCAGGCGCGCATCGGGGGCATAGGGCGAGTCCGGGAATTGCTCCACCAGTTGCCGGAAGGTCTGGAACGACTCCTTGGCTGCCTGCTGATCCCTCTCGGAGAGGTCCTGCCGGGACAGACGACCGAACAGCCCGAGGTTGTCGTTGAAGTTCACCAGGCCTTTCAGATAGAGCGCGTAGTCCAGCGCGGGGCTGCTCGGGTGGAGCTTGATGAAGCGGTCCAGCGTCGCCAGCGCCTGGGCCT
Organism: Schlegelella aquatica; assembly: GCF_026013905.1. Classification (NCBI taxonomy): domain Bacteria; kingdom Pseudomonadati; phylum Pseudomonadota; class Betaproteobacteria; order Burkholderiales; family Sphaerotilaceae; genus Caldimonas; species Caldimonas aquatica. The sequence continues at coordinate 1,924,398 of NZ_CP110257.1, read as the reverse complement.
TCTCGTTGGCCCGGTAGTACGCGTAGGCCAGCTCGAGTTGCGCCTGCTGCGACATCAGCGTGCCGGCCGTGCGGCCCTCGAGGCGCTCGTAGAAGCGGATCGCGCGCTCGTAGTTGCCGGCCGCCGCTTCGTCACGCGCCTCTGCGTACAATTTCTCGTTCGACATGCCGGCCGTCTCGTCCTTCGGCGTGGACGAGCAGGCCGCCAGCAGCGACAGCATCACCGCGACGGCGCCCAGGCCCGCACGACTTCCCCACAACGGCATTCCAGCACTCATACCACGCTCGCGTGGCGGGACGGCCCGCCTCGTTCATCCAGGAATCGCGGATTCTATATGTCGGCCCCTCGAGGTTCCGCTCCCCACGACTCGATCACGCTCGTTCCTGCCGAGGACTCCCTGGCAGAGGTCGAGGGGCCCGAAGCACCCGAGGCCGCCGAGGCCGAGCGGCGCGAAGCGGTGGTCGACCCTTCGGCCCACGGATTGCGGCTGGACAAGTGGCTGGTGTCGCTCGCGCCGGAGTTCTCCCGCAGCTACTTGCAGCAGTTGATCGAGGAAGGTTGCGTCCAGATCGACGCCCGCCGCGCCACCACCGCGAGCCGCAAGTTGCAGGCCGGGCAGCGGGTCGAGGTCGAACTGCGGCCCACCCCGCAGAGTCAGGCGTTCCGGCCCGAAGCGCTGCCGCTCGGCGTGGTGCACGAGGACGATCATGTGCTGGTGATCGACAAGCCCGCGGGATGGGTGGTTCATCCGGCGGCCGGGCACTGGTCCGGCACCGTGCTCAACGCCGTGCTGGCGCACCACCGAGGCGCCATGGCCTTGCCTCGGGCGGGCATCGTGCACCGCCTGGACAAGGACACGAGCGGCCTCATGGTGATCGGCAAGACACTCGAGGCGATGACCCGGCTGGTGCGCGACATCGCGGCGCGAGACGTCAAGCGCGAGTACCTGGCGCTCGTCTGCGGAGAGGTGCGCGAGCCGCAGCGCCTCGCCCGCATCGAGGCACCCATCGGGCGCGATCCCCAATCCCGGGTCCGCATGGCCGTGGTGGCCTCCGGCAAGCCGGCGCGCACCGACGTCGAAGTGCTCGGACGGGGGCAGGGCGCCACCGGCGTGCGATGCCGACTGCACACGGGGCGCACCCATCAGATCCGGGTGCATCTCGCGCATTGCGGCTTTCCGCTCGTGGCCGATGCGCTGTACGGCGGCCGATCGATGTTCGGATTGCGACGTCAGGCGCTTCATGCCGCCCGCCTGGGCTTCGCGCACCCCATCACCCGAGAGCCGCTCGAATTCGTCGCGCCGGTGCCCGCCGACCTCGACTCCGCCTGGCGCGCGGCGCTGGGCACCGCGCCGCCGGGATGAGAAGTGCGAGCGGGTCCGGATCGTGTGCGGAGTGGGCCGCGGGATACGGATACAATGGACCGACAACCCGTGGGTGACCCCTTGCCCGTCGGGACATCGCGCAAGGGGTGGCGACCCCGGCCGCACCCAATGCCCCGGGCGGCCTGCCCGGCGCCTCTCGTCGGGCGCCGCGCCAGAAGGCGACGGTATGCTCCGGTCCATGCCCCTTGCTTGCAGAGGGAGGCCGCCCGGCTGGTGTGCGCCGCACATCGGCGGCGAGCCCCGGATGTGCAGCGCGGTGCTGCCGCCGCCCGACGGGTGCATGAACCCGACCGACAAGAAAGAACACGAGATGCGCGTCGGCGCACGATCCGGTTGAGGACGACACACGACACTCCATGAACACACAGGATGCAAAGCGCGTCCTCGAGACGGCGCTGCTGTGCGCACACCAGCCCTTGCCTTTGCGCGACATGCGGGCCCTCTTCAACGACGAACTCGGGCCCGACACCCTGCGCATGCTGCTGGACGAACTGGTGCGCGACTGGCAGGGGCGGGGTGTCGAGCTGGTGGCCGTGGCCAGCGGGTGGCGCTTCCAGAGCCGACCGGAGATGCGCGAGTACCTGGACCGGCTCAATCCCGAGAAACCGCCCAAGTATTCGCGTGCGACGATGGAAACCCTGGCGATCATCGCCTACCGGCAGCCGGTGACGCGCGGCGACATCGAGGACATCCGCGGCGTCACCGTGAGCAGCCAGATCATCAAGCAGCTGGAGGACCGCGGCTGGATCGACACCATCGGCTACCGCGAGGCCCCGGGGCGCCCGGCTCTGTACGCGACCACCAAGCAGTTTCTGGACGATCTGGGTCTGGCGTCGCTGGACCAGTTGCCGGCGCTCGAGAGCCCGCCGGCGGGAGGGGGCTCGGCCGACCGCCAGCCCGAGCAGGGCTCGTTGCTCGAACTCGTCGCATCGGCCGATGCCGGGCCGACCGACGTGAGTGCCGGCGAGGTGGCGGCCGAGCCGCCGCTGATCGGGCCGGCGACGGGCGAGGAGCCGTCCCACGAGGCGGCGGCCGGCGCGGCGCCGTCCCAGGGGGAAGGCGCGCCGATTGCCGGTGAGGCTGCATCCGCTGCTTCGCCATCGGCCGTGGTCGCACCGGGTGAGGCGTCGAGCGCCTCGACCGAAGGAACGCTTCTTTCCCCCGTGGCGCAGGGTCCATCCGTCCGCGAGGGCAACGACGCTTCCGCCTTCGCCCCTCCTGTGCCCGCAGACGCGGTATCCGACGCCGGAGCCCTGCCCGAAGGGCTCCTGGGCCAGGCCTCGCAGCCCGCGCCTGGGCTGCCGGCCCGCAACGACGACGGCCCTGTCGAACACCAAGACACCGACCGCGCCAACTCCGCATTCACCATCTCTTCAGAGCAAGCTCCCCGCCATGAATCCTGACTCCCACGACCTGCCGTCCCCGGCCTCCGACTTGCAGGAGGAGGCGCTTCGCGAAGCGGGCGGCGAGGCTCCCGCGCCGGCGACCGACAAGCCCAAGCGTCGTTCCACGCGCAAACCGAAGGCGGCCGCCGAGGCGGCCGAGGGTGCAGTCCCCAGCGCCGATGCTTCCTCCGACCCGGCCCAGGCCGCGGCGCCGGCGGCGGCCGAGGAGCCGGCCGCCGCGCGCAAGACGACACGCCGGCGCAAGAAGGCCGCAGGCGAGGAAGCCGCCCCGAGCGCCGACTCGGCCGACGCGGTGGTGCGAGCCGAGCCGCAGGCCGACGCCGGCATGTCGGGCGAGCCTGCCTCCGCGCGCACGCCGGGCGGGATGCCCGAGGAAGGGGCAGGGGCGGTCGGGCCTGAGGCGGTGCTGGCCGAAGACGGCCAACAACCGGGTGTCCCCTCAGGCGGGGCAGAAGGCGAGGGCGAAGGCGACCGCCGCAAGCGCCGCGACCGCCGAGGCCGGCGCGCGGCAAAAGGCGGTCGCGGCGAGGCTCCTGCGGGGGCGCCCGCGACGGGCGCCGGTGGACGCCCGGCCCCGCGGGCCAGCGGCCCGCAGCAGGCGGCCAGCGAGCGTTTTGCCGAGGTTCTGTCGGGGCAGTTCGACGAGGAGGGCGACGAAACCGCGCCGGCGCAGCCGGCCAAGCGCGTCCTCCAACCGGACGCCGAGGCCCCGAAGCTCCACAAGGTGCTCGCACAGGCGGGCATCGGCTCGCGCCGCGACATGGAGCAGCTGATCCTCGAGGGGCGGATCTCGGTCAATGGTGAGCCGGCGCACATCGGACAGCGCATTTCCTACGGCGACCAGGTGCGGGTGAACGGCAAGCCGATCAAGCTGCGCATCGCGCCGCCGCCGCCGCGCGTGCTGGCCTATCACAAGCCGGTGGGCGAGGTGGTGACGCACGACGACCCGCAGAATCGCCCCACCGTGTTCCGGCGCCTGCCCAAGCTTTCTCAGGGCAAATGGCAATCCGTGGGCCGGCTGGACATCAACACCGAGGGCCTGTTGCTCTTCACCAACTCGGGCGAACTGGCCAACCAGCTCATGCATCCGCGGTTCGGCGTGGAGCGCGAGTATGCCGTGCGCGTCCTCGGTGACCTGGACGACGACGCGCGGCGCCGGCTGATCGAGGGCGTCAAGATCGACGGGCAGGTCGCGAGCTTCAAGTCCATCGAGGACGGGGGCGGGGGCGAAGGCGCCAACCGCTGGTACCGTGTCGTGATCACCGAGGGGCGCAACCGCGAAGTGCGCAAACTGTTCGAGGCCGTCGGGCTGACCGTCAGCCGCCTCATCCGCATCCGCTACGGCAACGTCGTGCTGCCCCGCGGGCTCAAGCGCGGCATGTGGGTCGAGCTCGACGAGCAGGACGTGCGTGCCATCCGCCGCCTGGCGCAAGGAGAGGCCAGCGCGCAGCCGGCCCAGAAGGGCGGTGCGAAGAACAAGCGCGGTGCCGAGGCTCGCGGCAGCGGCGGCAAGGCCGGGCGCGCGCAAGGCCGCGGCCCGGCGATCCCCGACCCGCTCGTGCAGACGTACGACAAGCGTTTTGCGCAACAGCCCAAGGGCAAGAAGGGGGGCAATGGACCGAAGCAGCCTGATCCGATGCAGACCAGCGTCGGCTACATCGGCTCCGATGCCTTCCTGCGCCGCCCGCACGGGCCGAAGGGCCTGGGAACGACGAGCACCGGCGGGGGCTCCAACGCCAACAAGGGCTTCGGCGGCGGCAAGCGCGGCCGGCGCCGCTGAGGCGGTTCCCGCCGGCTTCTGCACCCCGCGGCGGCGGTAGCGCATCCCGTGCGCAAAGCCATGGCGCACGGGGCGGGAAGCCCGGCTTTCGCACCGGCGCGGGGCCTTCGCGCGGTAGAATAAAAAGCTTTGCCAAGTACTTGATCCAGGAGAATTTTCATGGCGATCGAACGCACGCTCTCGATCATCAAACCCGATGCCGTGGCCAAGAATGTCATCGGCCAGATCTACTCGCGCTTCGAGGCAGCGGGTCTGAAGATCGTGGCGGCCAAGATGGTCCACCTCTCGCGCCAGGAGGCCGAGCAGTTCTACGCGGTGCACAAGGAGCGTCCCTTCTTCAAGGACCTCGTCGAGTTCATGATCTCCGGCCCCGTCATGGTGCAGGTGCTCGAAGGCGAGAACGCGATCGCCAAGAACCGTGAACTGATGGGCGCCACCGATCCGAAGAAGGCCGCGCCCGGCACCATCCGCGCGGACTTCGCCGAGAGCATCGACGCCAATGCGGTGCACGGCTCCGACGCGCCCGAGACGGCGGCCGTCGAGGTGGCCTTCTTCTTCCCCGGGATGAGCGTCTACAGCCGCTGACCACGGCTCAAGTCCCCGCTTCTCAGGAAAGTCATGCCATGACGGCCAACCTGCTCGACTTCGATCTCGACGGATTGGCCGCGTTCTGCGAGCGGCTGGGCGAGAAGCGCTTTCGCGCGACCCAGCTGTTTCGCTGGATTCATCAGAAGGGCGCGAGCGATTTCGACGAGATGACCGACCTCGCGAAGTCGTTGCGCGCCAAGCTGAAGACGGCAGCCGAGCTGCGCGGGCTCAAGGTGCTGAGCGAACAGGCCTCGAGCGACGGCACGGTCAAGTGGCTGTTCGACGTCGGCGGCGGCAACGCCGTCGAGTCGGTCTTCATCCCGGAAGACGATCGCGGGACGCTGTGCGTCTCGTCGCAGGCCGGCTGCGCGGTGGGGTGCCGGTTCTGTTCCACCGGCCACCAGGGCTTCAGCCGCAACCTGACGACGGGGGAGATCCTCGCTCAGCTGTGGTTCGCCGAGCACCATCTGCGGGAGCGGCTTCGCCTTGCTCCGGGCGAGCGCGCGATCACCAACGTGGTGATGATGGGCATGGGCGAGCCGCTGCAGAACTACGCCGCACTCGTGCCCGCGCTGCGAGTGATGCTCGACGACCACGGTTACGGCCTCTCGCGGCGGCGGGTGACGGTCTCCACTTCGGGCGTGGTGCCCATGATGGACCGGCTGCGCGAGGACTGCCCGGTCGCGCTGGCGGTGTCGCTGCATGCGCCGACGGATGCCTTGCGCAGCGAACTGGTGCCGCTCAACCGCAAGTACCCGCTGGCCGAGTTGATCGACGCCTGCAATCGCTATCTCGAGGCAGCGCCGCGCGACTTCATCACCTTCGAGTACTGCATGCTCGACGGCGTCAACGACGGCCCCGAACACGCGCGCGCGCTCGTCGACCTGGTGCGCGGCCGTGTGCAGTGCAAGTTCAACCTGATCCCGTTCAATCCGTTCCCGGCGTCCGGCCTCAAACGCTCGCCGCGTGAGCGCGTCCAGGCGTTCGCTGAGGTGCTGATCCAGGCGGGCATCGTCACGACGGTGCGCAAGACCCGCGGCGACGACATCGACGCCGCGTGCGGCCAGTTGGCCGGCGAGGTGCAGGACCGGACCAACGTCCACAAGCGGTTGACGCGACAGCCGATCCGTATCCAACCCATCAGCGGCGAGAGCCGACAGGAGACTCGATGAATCGTCCCCTGCGCACTGCGTGGCGGCCCTGGAGCTGGGCGTTTCTGACCGTCTTGGCCCTGCTTGGTTGTGCGACGCCGCCGGGCGGGCAGGGGGAGCGCGACATCACGACCGCCTCGGACGAGACCGAGGCGCAGAAGCGGGCGCGCATCCGTCTCGAATTGGCCGCGGCGTACTTCGCGCAGGGCCAGGCCCGCACCGCGCTCGACGAGATCAAGCAGGCGCTGCAGGCCGATCCCAATTCGCCGCAGGCGTACAACCTGCGCGGGCTTGTCTACTCGAACCTCGGCGAGGACCGACTGGCCGAGGAAAGTTTCCGCCGTGCGCTCCAACTGGATGTACGTGACGCGGACGCCCGTCACAACTACGGCTGGTTCCTTTGCAATCAGCGGCGCTACCGGGAGTCGTACGCTCAGTTCGACGCGGCGCTCGCGATCCCGCAGTACCGCGAGCCCACGAAGACGCTGCTGGCCAAGGGCGTGTGCCAGGCCCGCGCGGGCGAGCTCGCGGATGCCGAGGCCACGCTGATGAAGTCCTACGAGATGGACCCGGGCAACCCGGCCACGGCCATGAACCTGGCCGCCGTGCTTCACCGCCGCGGGGACTACGAGCGCGCCCGCTTCTATGTACGCCGGGTGAACGCGGTGCCGCAGCTCGTCAATGCGGAATCCCTGTGGCTTGCCGCGCGCATCGAGCACAAGCTCGGCAACCGCGGGGGCGCGCGCGACTTCGGCGAACAACTTCGTCGCCGCTTCCCGGGCTCCCGGGAGGCGGCTGCCTTCGAGCAGGGCCGATACGATGACTGAGCGCGATCCGTCCCTTTCGTCCGAGGGGCAAGGCCCGGCCGGGCAAACGGCGGGCCAGATGATCAAGGCCGCCCGGCAAGCCGCCGGGGTCCACATCGCCGCGTTGGCCGCGTCGATCAAGGTGTCGGTCCAGAAGCTGGAGGCGTTGGAGGACGACCGCTACGACGAACTGCCCGATCCGACGTTCGCCCGCGCGCTGGCCAAGACCGTCTGCCGTTTCCTCAAGATCGACCCGACCCCGGTGCTTGCGCGCCTGCCAGAGCCCGGCACACCGTCGCGCCTCGAGCATGTGGCCGTCGGCCTGAACCAGCCGTTCCGAGACGGCGGCCTGCGGCGAAGCGATCGGCTCGATCTGGCCTGGTGGAGCCGGCCGGCGGTGTGGCTGCCCCTCTTGATCCTGCTGGCCGCGCTGGCGCTGTGGCTCATGCCGGCGGGGATGTTGCCTTCGCTGGGTGGGGGCGAGGAGGCCACCCCCTCGTCGCCCGCACCGAGCGCGCCCGCCTCCGGCCCTGCCGCGCCGGCCGCGCCCGCGTCTCCCGCTTCGCCGGCCTCGGAGCTGGCGGTGCAACAGCCGGTGCTGCCGCCGCTGCAACCCGCCTCGGTGTCCGGTGCGAACTCAGGCCCGGCTGCCGCGGTCGCCCAGCCTGCTGCGGCCCCGGCTGCGCCCGCGCCGCAGGAGCCAGCGGGTGCCGGCGACGCCGGCGGGTTGCTGGTCGTGCGTACCAGCGGCGAAAGCTGGGTGGAGGTGCGCGACGCGACCGGCCGGGTGCTGCTGTCCAAGCTGATGCGCAGCGGCGAAACCGCCCCGGTGGACGGCCCGCTGCCGCTGCGCCTGCTCATCGGCAATGCCAGTGTGACGGAAGTGTCAGTGCGGGGCCAGCCCCTCGACCTCAAGCCCTACGTGCGCGACAACGTCGCCCGCGTCGAGCTGCGCTGACCGCTCGCCAGAAGGGCCAGTCATGCACGAGACCCTCAAGCCCCTGAACGCGCCCATCGACCCGGCTCGACCGGCGCCGCGCCGCTCGCTGCAGGCGCGCGTCGTCTGGGGCCCGCGCGTCGTGACTATCGGCGGCGATGCCCCGGTGCGCGTGCAGTCGATGACGAACACCGACACCACCGACGTGATCGGCACCGCGATCCAGGTGAAGGAGCTGGCGCAGGCGGGTTCCGAGCTGGTACGCATCACGGTCAACACGCACGAAGCGGCCGAGGCCGTCCCTGCGATCCGCGAGCAACTGGACCGCATGGGGGTGGACGTGCCGCTGGTCGGCGACTTCCACTACAACGGCCACAAGCTGCTGACCGATGTGCCCGCGTGTGCCGAGGCGCTGTCCAAGTACCGCATCAATCCTGGCAACGTGGGCAAGGGCGAGAAGCGCGACCGTCAGTTCGCGCAGATGATCGAAGTCGCGATGCGCTACGACAAGCCCGTGCGCATCGGTGTCAACTGGGGCAGCCTGGACCAGGAGCTGCTGGCGGGCATGATGGACGAGAACGCGCGCCGGCCTCAGCCTTGGGACGCCAAGCAGGTGATGTACCAGGCGCTGGTCACGTCGGCGATCGAGTCGGCCCGACAGGCGGAGGCGTTGGGCATGCCGGCGCACCAGATCATCCTGTCGTGCAAGGTGAGCGGCGTCCAGGACCTCGTCACCGTTTATCGGGCGCTTGCCGAGCGTTGCCGCTATGCATTGCACCTCGGCCTGACCGAGGCGGGCATGGGCACCAAGGGCACCGTGGCCTCGGCCGCGGCGCTGTCGGTTCTGCTGCAGGAGGGCATCGGCGACACGATCCGGGTCTCGCTCACGCCGCAGCCCGGCGAGCCGCGCACGCAGGAGGTGGTGGTGGCGATGGAGATCCTGCAGGCCTTGGGTCTGAGGATCTTCGTGCCGAGCGTGACTGCCTGTCCGGGCTGCGGGCGCACGACGAGCACGGTGTTCCAGGAGCTGGCCAAGCAGATCGATGACTTCCTGCGCATGCAGATGCCGGTGTGGCGCTCACGCTATCCGGGTGTCGAGAGCCTCAAGGTGGCGGTGATGGGTTGCATCGTGAACGGTCCCGGCGAGAGCAAGCACGCCGATATCGGCATCAGCCTGCCCGGCACCGGCGAGGCGCCAGCTGCGCCTGTGTTCATCGATGGTCAGAAGGCCCTCACCTTGCGCGGCGAGGGCATCGCGCAGGAGTTTCAGAAGATCGTCGAGGACTACGTGGAGCGCCGGTTCGGCGCGAAGACGGTGGCCTGACGGCCCGGGGGTCGGGACGGCGCCACTCGCGAGCAGAGCAAGAATCAGATGGCAGACCAGAACAAGGCAATCCGTGCCGTCAAGGGCATGAACGACATCCTCCCGCCGGAGTCGGCGCGGTGGGAGTGGTTCGAAGACAAGGTGCGCGCGTTGATGCACCGCTATGGGTACGCCAACATCCGCACCCCGATCGTGGAGCCGACGCCGCTGTTCGTGCGCGGCCTGGGGGAGGTGACGGACATCGTCGAGAAGGAGATGTACTCCTTCGTCGACAGCATGAACGGCGACCCCCTGACACTGCGGCCCGAGAACACCGCCGGCGTGGTGCGGGCTGTGGCCGAGCACTCGCTGTTGTACGACGGCGGCAAGCGCGTCTACTACATGGGGCCGATGTTCCGCCACGAGCGCCCGCAGCGCGGCCGCTATCGGCAGTTCCACCAGATCGGTGCCGAGGCCCTCGGCTTTGCGGGGCCGGACGTGGATGCCGAGCTGATCCTGATGTGCCGGTCGCTGTGGCGCGACATCGGGCTCACCGATGTGCGGCTCGAGCTCAACAGCCTGGGCCAGCCACAGGAGCGTCGCGCCCACCGGGAAGCGCTGGTCGCCTACTTCGAGAAGCACCGTGACGCGCTCGATGCGGATGCGCAGCGGCGCCTGCATACCAATCCGCTGCGCATCCTCGACACCAAGAATCCTGCGATGCAGGAACTGGTAGAGGGCGCGCCCAAGCTGCTGGAGTACCTCGGCGAGGAGTCGCTGGCGCACTTCGACGCCGTGCGGCGCGTGCTGGAGGCCAACGGCGTCGAGTACAGGATCAACCCCCGGCTCGTGCGCGGGATGGACTACTACAACCTCACCGTCTTCGAGTGGGTCACCGATCGGCTCGGCTCGCAGGGCACGGTCTGCGGCGGGGGGCGCTACGACTACCTCATCGAGCAGATCGGGGGCAAGCCGGCGCCGGCGGTGGGCTGGGCGCTCGGCGTCGAGCGGGTGCTGGAGCTGCTCAAGGAACTCGGCGTGGAGCCCGACGTTCCGGGGCCGGCGGCCTATGCCGTCGTGCCGAGCAGCGAGGCCCTGGCGCCGGCCATGACCACCGTGGAGGCCTTGCGGGCGGCCGGCGTGTCCGTCTTGATGCATGCGGCCGGCCGCGACGGCCCGGGCAGCATGAAGAGCCAGTTCAAACGGGCCGACGCCAGCGGCGCGCGTTACGCACTGATCTTTGGCGAGAGTGAGCTTGCGCAGGGGCTGGTCGCGATCAAGCCGCTGCGCGAGGGCGGGGGCGAGCAGCGCACCCGCCCCTTGGCCGACGTGGCCCGCTGGGCTGCGGAACTCCTCACCGCATAATCACGCCGCGGGGCCGCGCTGCGGCCCTCGCTTTTTGAGCGGCTCCGACCGCCGCATCTCCTGCACGGAACGTCCATGGCGACCCATCTCGATCTCCAAGAACAGGAACAGCTCGACCAGCTCAAGCACTTCTGGAAGCAGTACGGCAACCTCATCACCTGGACGCTGATCCTCGCGCTCGGCGCCTTCGCGGCCTGGAACGGCTGGCAGCAGTGGCAGCGCAAGCAGGCCGTCGAGGCCAGTGCGCTGTTCGACGAGGTGGAGCGTGCCGCCCAGGCGGGCGACGCCGACCGGGCCCAACGTGCCTTCGCCGACATCAAGGAGCGCTATCCCAGGACCGCCTACGCCGCGCAGGCCGGGTTGCTGGCGGCGAGCACCTTGCAGGCGAAGGCCAAGGACGAGGCGGGCCGCGCCGCGCTCCAATGGGTGGCCGAGCAAGCCAAGCAGGAGGAGTACAAGGCGCTGGCGCGACTGCGTCTGGCGGGCCTCTTGATCGACTCGGGCTCGCATGACGAAGCCCTGAAGCTGCTGGAGAACATGCCGCCGGCATTCGAAGGGCTGGCGGCCGATCGCCGCGGCGACGCGCTGATGGCCAAGGGCGACAAGGCCGGGGCCCAGGCGCAGTACGAGAAGGCCTACAAGGCCATCCCGGAATCGCAGGACCTGCGCCAGCTCGTGCTGGCCAAGCTGACCGCACTCGGCGCACCCCCGGCGCCGGAGGCCGCAGCGTCGGCGGCGCGTTGAGGAGACGGGCATGAGCAAGACCGTCGCTCGTTCGCGTCTCGGCATCCTGGCCGTCTTTGGAGCGCTGCTTCTGGGCGCCTGTGGCGGTCCTGAGAAGCCCAAGCCCACGCCGCTGGAGCAGCCGGCGCCTTCGGCCGTGCAGCTGCAGCGGCTGTGGTCGCACCGCATGGACCGTTTCGCCTACCCACTCACGCCGCGTGTGGTGGGCGGCCGTGTGCTGGTGGCCGACAGCCAGGGGCAGCTTGCGGCACTGGAGCTCGCCAGCGGGCAGGTCGCGTGGCAGGCCAACGCCGGAGTCCCGGTGGCGGCAGGTGTCGGCAGCGACGGCCGTTGGAGCGCGGTCGTGAGCCGCAACAACGAGCTGATCGTGTTCGAGCAGGGCCGGGAGATCTGGCGCCGGCGTCTGCCGTCGGCCACCGTCACGGCGCCGCTGGTGGCCGGCGAGCGCGTGTTCGTCTACGCCTCCGACCGTTCGGTCCATGCCTTCGACGCCGTCAACGGAGGCAAGCTCTGGACGCTGCAACGCCCCGGCGACCCGCTCACCTTGGCCCACCCGGGCATCCTGATGCCGATGGGCGACACGCTCCTGGTGGGCCAAGGCTCGAGGTTGGCCGCCGTCGACCCCCTGCGCGGCACCCCGCGCTGGGAAGTGACCGTCGCCTCGCCGCGCGGGGTCAACGAGGTCGAGCGGCTGGCCGACCTGGTCGGCCCCGCCGCACGCGACGGCCGTACCGTTTGCGTGCGCGCGTACCAGCTTGCAGTCGGATGCATCGACGCGGCCACCGGCTCGCTGCTCTGGTCGCGCAACACGGGCGGCACCGCCGGTGTCGCTCTCGAAGGCCAGCGCCTGTACGGCGTCGATGCGCACGACCGTGTGACGGCGCGCGCCCGGGGCAACGGCGAGGTGCTGTGGTCCACCGAGCGGTTCCGCTTCCGCGGGCTCACGGCGCCGGCGGTGGCCGGCGAACTGCTCGTCGTGGGGGACGAGCAGGGGTACGTGCACCTGCTCGCCTCGCGCGACGGGCAGCCGCTCGGCCGCCTGGAGCTCGGTTCGGCACTGGCCGCGCCGCCTCTGGTGGCGGGACAGACCCTGCTGCTTGCCACCCGCGACGGCTCGGTGCACGCGTACCGGCTGCCATGAACCGCCTCTTGTCCACCCCTCGGCCTCCCTTGCGCGACTGACTGAAAGCCATCGACCATGAAACCCGTCATTGCACTGGTCGGACGACCCAACGTCGGCAAGTCGACGTTGTTCAATCGCCTGACCCGCTCGCGTGATGCGATCGTGGCCGACTACGCCGGCCTCACCCGCGACCGCCACTACGGCGACGGCAAGGTCGGCGAACACGAGTTCATCGTCATCGACACCGGCGGCTTCGAGCCTGATTCCTCCACGGGCATCGTGCGCGAGATGGCCAAGCAGACGAAGCAGGCGGTCGCCGAGGCCGATGCCGTCGTCTTCGTCGTCGACGTGCGAGCCGGCCTTTCCGCACAGGACCACGACATCGCGCAGTACCTGCGCTCCACCGACAAGCGCGTGATCCTCGCGGCCAACAAGGCCGAGGGTATGCGGGACGCGCCGCAGCTCGCCGAGTTCTACGAGCTGGGCATGGGCGAGCCGCACGCGATCTCTGCGGCCCACGGGCAGGGCGTGCGCAGCCTGGTCGAAGCCGCCCTGGAAGGGCTGGAGCCCGCACCCGAGCTCGGCGAGGAGGAGGGCGAGGAAGACGCCGAGGCGCCCGTCATCAAGCTCGCCGTCGCCGGGCGCCCCAACGTCGGCAAGTCCACCCTGATCAACACCTGGCTCGGCGAGGAGCGCTTGGTGGCCTTCGATCTGCCAGGCACGACGCGCGACGCCATCCGGGTGCCGTTCGAGCGCAACGGGCAGCGCTTCGAGCTGATCGACACGGCCGGCCTGCGGCGCAAGGGCAAGGTCTTCGAGGCCATCGAGAAGTTCTCGGTCGTCAAGACGTTGCAGGCCATCGCCGAGTCCAATGTGGTCGTGCTGCTGCTCGATGCCACCGAGGGCGTCACCGACCAGGACGCGCACATCGCCGGCTATGTGCTCGACAACGGCAGAGCGGTGGTGATCGCCGTCAACAAGTGGGACGCGGTCGACGACTACCAGCGCCAGATGCTGCAGCGCTCGCTGGAGCAGCGCCTGGCCTTCCTCAAGTTCGCTCCGGTGTTGCACATCTCGGCGCTCAAGCGCCAAGGTCTGGGGCCGCTGTGGAAAGCGATCGCCGACGCCCACGCCTCGGCCTTCCGCAAGATGCCGACGCCGGTGCTCACGCGCCTGCTGCACGAGGCCGTCCAGTTCCAGGCCCCCAAACGCGCGGGGATGTTCCGCCCCAAGCTGCGCTACGCGCACCAGGGCGGCATGAACCCCCCGCGCATCATCATCCACGGCAATTCGCTCGAGCACGTCACCGAGGCTTACAAGCGCTACCTGGAAGGGCGCTTCCGGGAGCATTTCAAGTTGGTGGGGACGCCCTTGCGCATCGAAATGCGCTCGTCCCGCAACCCCTTCACTGAGAAGGACTCCTGACCCCCTGGTCGGAACCCCGGGGCCCTGTGTTAACGTGCGGGCTCCGGAACTTTTCAACACGGAGCATATCGTGAGTAACAAAGGGCAACTTCTACAAGACCCGTTCCTGAACCTGCTGCGCAAGGAACACGTGCCGGTGTCGATCTATCTCGTCAACGGCATCAAACTGCAGGGCCACATCGAGTCTTTTGATCAGTATGTGGTGCTCTTGCGCAATACCGTGACCCAGATGGTCTACAAGCACGCGATTTCCACCGTCGTGCCGGGTCGCGCAGTGAACTTCCACGTCGGAGAGCAGTCCGAATCTCACTGAGGCCACCGGGTGCCCGACACCGGGCGCCCGCATGCCGCGGGTTCCTCCTTCTCATCACGGCTGACGCGACCCCCACTTTGAATTCTTCTTCTCCGGCGAGCCCGACCCGCACTGTGCTGGTCGGCGTGGATTTCGGCCCTGGTTCGCCTTTCGACCCCACGCTCGACGAGCTGGCGCTGCTCGCCGAGTCCGCGGGGGAGCAGCCGGTCGCGCGACTCACGGCGCGCCGCAAGTCGCCCGATCCGGCCCTGTTCGTGGGCAGCGGCAAGGCCGAGGAGATCAAGGCCCTGGTGGATGCCCACCAGGCGCAGTCGGTGCTCTTCGATCAAGCGCTTGGCCCGGCCCAACAGCGCAATCTCGAGCGGTTCCTCGGCGTGCCGGTGGCCGATCGGACGACGCTCATCCTGGAGATCTTCGCTCGCCGCGCTCAGAGCCACGAAGGCAAACTCCAGGTGGAACTGGCCCGCCTGCAGTACCTCTCCACCCGGCTCGTGCGCCGCTGGACCCACCTGGAAAGGCAGCGGGGTGGCGTGGGTCACCGGGGCGGTCCCGGCGAAACGCAGATCGAGCTGGACCGCCGCATGATCGGCCAGCGCATCAAGTCGCTGAAGGCGCAGCTGGAGCGGGTCAAACGGCAGCGCAGCACGCAGCGGCGCTCGCGCGAACGCAACAACACCTTCACCGTCTCGCTCGTCGGCTACACCAACGCCGGCAAGTCCACGTTGTTCAACGCGCTGGTCAAGGCCCGCACCTACGCGGCCGACCAGCTCTTCGCCACGCTCGACACCACCACGCGGCAGCTCTACCTGGCGGAGGCCGAGCGGTCGGTCTCGCTGTCCGACACCGTGGGCTTCATCCGCGATCTGCCGCACACCCTGGTCGAAGCCTTCCAGGCGACGCTGCAGGAAGCCGCCGATGCGGACTTGCTGCTGCACGTCGTCGACGCGGCCAGCCCGTCGTGGCAGGAGCAGGTGGAGGAGGTGCAGCGCGTGCTCAAGGAGATCCAGGCCGACGACATCCCCCAAGTGGTCGTCTTCAACAAGGTCGATCTGCTCGAGGCCTCCGGCCGCCCGCGCGCCGCGGTCGATGCCTTCGAGGTCGAGCCCCACCGCACCGTGCCGCGCGTGTTCGTGAGCGCAGCGCAGGGCGAGGGATTGGACGAATTGCGCCATATCATCGCGCAGGCGGCGCTCGGGCAGCTCGAACTGCCGGTGGCCGCCGAGCCGCAGACGCCGGCCGAGGACGGCGAGCCCGCCCCGGCCTGCGCATCGGCCGACACACAGAAGAATCGAGTCTCCACTGCAAGAGCATGAACACGAGCACCTCTTACGCTTCCCGAGCGAGGTCGGGTCGGGCCGTCGGCGGCCGCATCAAGGCGGTGAGCCTGGCGCTCGCGCGCCTTCTGGCGGGCACTGTTCGCTGGACGGGCCACCGGCTCTTGAACCTGAACGATTCACGCTGGGGGCGTCAGCTCGATCCACAAGCCAATGAGCCCACCCGCCATCAGCAGGGGGGGCCGGGCGGAGGACGCAATGACGGCCCGCCGGACCTGGACGAGTTGTGGCGCGACTTCAATCGCAAGCTGAGCGGCCTGTTCGGTGGCAAGGGTGGCGGGCCCCGCCCGGGCGGCAACGGCGGGGGTGGAGGCTTTCAGCCCGACATGCGCGGCGCCGGCCTGGGCGCGGGCCTGATCGCGGGGGTGGTCGTACTCATCTGGCTCGGCAGCGGCTTCTTCATCGTGCAGGAAGGCCAGCAGGCGGTCGTGATGTCGTTCGGCAAGTTCGCCTACACCACCGACGCCGGCTTCAAGTGGCGCATGCCGTACCCGTTCCAGTCCCACGAGGTCGTGCCCGTCACTCAACTGCGCTCGGTGGAAGTGGGCAGCGCCTCGGTCATCCCCGCCACGGGCCTGCGGGATTCCTCGATGCTGACGCAAGACGAGAACATCGTCGACATCCGCTTCACCGTGCAGTACCGCCTGAAGGACGTGCGGCAGTACCTGTTCGAGAACCGCCGCCCGGACGATGCGGTGGTGCAAGCGGCGGAGTCCGCGGTGCGCGAGATCGTCGGGCGCAGCAACATGGACCAAGTGCTCTACGAGCAGCGCGACGCGATCGCGGCCGACCTGGTCAAGCTGATCCAGTCCCAGCTCGACAGGCTGAGCGCCGGCATCCTCATCGCCAACGTGAACGTGCAAAGCGTGCAGCCGCCCGAGCAGGTGCAAGCCGCGTTCGACGACGCGTTCAAGGCGGGGGCCGACCGCGAGCGCCTCAAGAACGAAGCGCAGGCCTATGCCAACGAGGTGATTCCGCGCGCGCAGGGGACCGCCTCGCGGCTGCGCGAGGAGGCCGAGGGCTACCGATCGAGGATCGTGGCCCAGGCCGAGGGCGATGCCGACCGGTTCCGCGCGATCCTGGTCGAGTACGAGAAGGCGCCGGGCGTCACGCGCGACCGCCTGTATCTGGAGACGATGCAGCAGATCTACGCCAACACCGCGAAGGTGCTCGTGGATGTGCGCAACAACAGCAACCTGCTGTATCTGCCGCTCGACAAGCTGATGCAGCAAACCGGCGGCGCGGCCTACGGCTCCGCCGGGGCCGCGGCCGCTCCCTCGGGCAGCGAGAGCACGTCGGCTCCGTCCCCCACACCCGCCGACACCCGCGCCCGCGACAACCAGCGTACGCGCGAGCGCGAGAGCCGATAAGTCCCGCACCACGACAGAAAGAGAATCATGAATCGCATCGGACTCATCGTTTCGACCCTGCTGCTGGTGCTCGTGGTGGCCGGTTCGACGCTCTTCGTCGTCGACCAGCGCAAGTTCGCGGTCGTGTACGCGCTCGGCGAGATCAAGGAAGTGATTCAGGAGCCGGGCTTGAAGGTCAAGATGCCGCCCCCGTTCCAGAACGTCGTGTTTCTCGACCGCCGCATCCAGACGCTGGACGCCCCGGAGACGCGCCCCATCTTCACCGCCGAGAAGAAGAGCCTCGTGGTGGACTGGCTCGTGAAGTGGCGCATCGTGGATCCGCGTCAGTTCATCCGCACCAACGGGGTGGACATGCGCAATGCCGAGACACGACTCGCCTCGATCGTGCAGGCTGCCTTCAACGAGGAAGTGACCCGCCGCACCGTGCGGGAGGTCATCGCGATCGAGCGCGAACGGGTGATGCAGGGCGTGCGGCAGCGGCTGGCGGACGACGCCAAGTCCCTGGGCATCGAGATCGTCGATGTGCGCACCAAGCGGGTGGACTTCTCCGCCAGCATCACCGAGGCCGTCTATCGCCGCATGGAGTCGGAGCGCAAGCGGGTGGCGAGCGAACTGCGTTCCACGGGCGCTGCCGAAGGCGAGAAGATCCGTGCAGATGCCGACAAGCAGCGCGAGATCATCATCGCCGAAGCGTATCGCGATGCCCAGCGCATCAAGGGCGAGGGCGACGCGAAGGCGGCGGCCATCTACGCGTCGGCCTTCGGGCAGAACGCGCAGTTCGCGCAGTTCTACCGCAGCCTCGAGGCCTACCGGCAGAGCTTTCGCAACAAGAACGACGTGATGGTGCTCGACACCGACACCGAGTTCTTCCGCGCGATGCGGGGTGGAGCGGCCCCGGCACGCAGCAGCCGCTGACGCTCGCGCGATGAAGGATCCCTTGTGGATGGCACTCGCTTGGGTGCTGGTGATCGAGGGTCTGTTGCCCTTTCTCAGTCCGGCCACCTGGCGGCGGGTGTTCGAGCAGGCCTTGCGGCTGCGTGACGGCCAGATCCGTTTCCTGGGCCTTGCCAGCATGATGGGCGGGGCCCTGCTGCTGTGGTTGATGGGCTGACGCCCGCACCCCGTGTGCCGAGGGGCGGGCGGCGTCACGCCGGTACAATCGCGCTTTTAATCCCCCGGTGTTTTCTATGACGTCTGCTTGGCTGCTGCCCGAGCACATCGCCGATGTGCTGCCTTCCGAGGCGCGGCGCATCGAGGAACTGCGGCGCAGTCTGCTGGACGCGGCGCGCAGCTACGGCTACGAGCTCGTCATGCCGCCGCTGCTGGAGTACCTCGAGTCGCTGTTGTCGGGTACGGGCCGGGAACTCGACTTGCGCACCTTCAAGCTCGTGGACCAGCTGAGCGGCCGCACGATGGGCGTGCGCGCCGACACGACGCCCCAGGTCGCCCGCATCGACGCCCATCTGCTCAACCGCCAAGGCGTCACCCGCCTGTGCTATTGCGGCCCGGTGCTGCACACCCGCCCTTCAGGGCTCCACGCCACGCGCGAGCCGCTGCAGTTTGGCGCCGAGATCTACGGGCATGCGGGGCTCGAGGCCGACCTGGAGTCCCAGGAACTCGCGCTCGAGGCGCTGCGCGCCGTGGGCATCGGACGGCTCACCTTGGACATGGCCGACGCGCGCATCGTGCACGGCCTGCTGGCCGGCGTCACGGCCGATGCTGCGACGTTGGAGGAGGTCTACAGCTGCCTGGCCGCCAAGGACGCCGCGCGTCTCGCGGAGATCACGGCCGACTTCCCTGCGGCATCGCGCGAGGGGCTGGCGGCATTGATCGGTCTGTACGGCGGGCCGGAGGTGCTCGACGAGGCGGCGCAGGTGCTGCCCGCCCGGCCGGGTATCCAGGCTGCGCTCGCCGACCTGCGCTGGCTGGTGGAGCATGTGGGCCGCGCGCATCCCGACGTGCGGCTGAGCGTCGACCTGGCCGATCTGAGCGGCTATGCCTACTACAGCGGGCCTCGCTTTGCCGTGTACGCCGAGGGCTGGGCGGACTCCCTCGTGCGAGGCGGCCGCTACGACGAGGTGGGCGCGGTGTTCGGCCGCCGGCGGCCCGCGGTGGGCTTCAGCGCCGACTTGAAAGAACTCGTGCGCCTCGCGCGCGTGGACGGCACGCGTGCCGCCATCCGCGCGCCATGGGGCGAGGATGCTGCGTTGCGGGCGGCCATCCGGCGCCTGCGCGAGCAGGGCGAGACGGTCGTGTGCGTGCTGCCGGGCCACGAGCACGAGATCGAGGAATTCGCCTGCGACCGCGAACTGGTGCAGGCGCAAGGGCAGTGGGTGGTGCGCGCGCTCTGACGCCCCCGCCATTGTCACGACAGGACTTCGCTTTCCAGGAACGTATTCATGACTGAGCAACAGCAGCGCGGGCGCAACGTCGTCGTGATCGGCACCCAGTGGGGTGACGAGGGCAAGGGCAAGGTGGTCGATTGGTTGACCGACCACGCGGCCGGGGTCGTGCGCTTCCAGGGCGGGCACAACGCGGGCCACACCTTGGTCATCCGTGGCAAGAAGACCGCGCTGCAGCTCATTCCGTCGGGCATCATGCGCGAAGGGGTCGCCTGCTACATCGGCAACGGCGTCGTGGTCGATCCTACCCACCTGCTCGGCGAGATCGAGCGGTTGGAGGCCGCCGGCCTGGAGGTCCGCTCGCGCCTGTTCATCAGCGAGTCGTGTCCGCTGATCCTGCCGTTCCACGTCGAGGTCGATCGTGCGCGCGAGGCGCTGCGCGAATCGAGCGGCGCCGGCAAGATTGGCACCACGGGCAAGGGGATCGGCCCGGCTTACGAGGACAAGGTCGCCCGCCGCGCCTTGCGGGTGCAGGATCTCAAGCACCCCGAGCGCTTCGCGAGGAAGCTGCGCGAGTTGCTGGACCTGCACAACTTCGTGCTCGAGGGCTACCTGAAGGCGCCGCGGCTGGAGTTCCAGCCCATCTACGACCAGGCGATGCAGATGGCCGAGCAATTGAAGCCGATGCTCGCCGACGTGGGCGTGCGCATCCACGAGACGAACCTGCGCGGCGAGAACATGCTGTTCGAGGGCGCGCAGGGTACGCTGCTCGACATCGACCACGGCACCTACCCCTACGTCACCTCGAGCAACTGCGTGGCCGGCAATGCGGCGGCGGGCTCCGGCGTGGGCCCTGACAAGCTGCACTACATCCTCGGCATCACCAAGGCCTACACCACCCGCGTCGGCAGCGGGCCGTTCCCGACCGAGTTGCCCATCGATCAGGAAGGCACGGTGGGGCATCACCTCTCGACCGTCGGGCAGGAGCGCGGCACCGTCACGGGCCGGGCGCGTCGTTGCGGCTGGCTGGATGCGGCGGCGCTCAAGCGCTCGATCCTCATCAACGGGGTCTCGGGTCTGTGCATCACCAAGCTGGACGTGCTCGACGGCCTGAAGGAGATCCAGGTGTGCGTCGGCTATGAGCTCGAGGGGCGCAAGATCGACATCCTGCCGCTCGATGCGGACGAGATCGCGGCCTGCAAACCCATCTACGAGACCTTCCCAGGCTGGACCGAGAGCACCGTGGGTCTGACGCAATGGGATCAGCTGCCGCTCAATGCGCGGCGCTATCTCGAGCGCGTGCAGGCCTTGATCGGCGCGCCCATCGACATGGTGTCCACCGGGCCCGACCGAGAGCACACCATCTTGCTGCGCCACCCGTACAAGGCCTGATCGAGACGACTGCTTACCCTGCTTGAAGATGGCGCTGCACGGCGCCCGAGGACCAACATGCTCACCGACGACGGCAAACACCTGTACGTATCCTGGGACGAATACCACATGCTGATCGAGCGCCTGGCGCTCAAGGTCCACAACTCCGGCTGGGAGTTCGATCAGATCCTGTGCCTCGCGCGCGGCGGCATGCGCCCGGGGGACGTACTGTCGCGCGTGTTCGACAAGCCGCTGGCGATCATGTCCACCAGTTCCTACCGGGCCGAGGGCGGCACGATCCAGGGCCGGCTCGACATGGCGAAATACATCACGATGCCCAAGGGCGAGCTGGCCGGCCGCGTGCTGCTCGTCGATGACCTGGCGGACTCGGGCGTCACGCTCAAGGCAGTGGTGGAGCGTCTACGTGGGATGCCGGCGATCACCGAACTGCGCTCAGCCGTGATCTGGGTGAAGGGCGTGTCGACCTACACGCCGGACTACTACGTCGAGATGCTGCCGACGAGCCCGTGGATCCACCAGCCGTTCGAGGAGTACGACGGCTTGCGGCCCGAAGGGCTGGCGAAGAAGTACGAAGTCTGAATACCATGCACAAGAGGCGCCGCGACGGCGCCTCTACTTTTTCGGCCGTTCGGCGTCGCGGGTCTAGCGGGGCACGCGCCGCAACTGGCGCTCGGGCCGGCAGCCGCCGGCTTGCGGTGCTGACGGGGGTGCGGCACGATGGATGCATGTGCCGCGCCGAAACGAAAAAGCCCCGCATCGAGGATGCGAGGCTTTCGTATCTGGTGCCCAGGAGAGGACTCGAACCTCCACGGAGTTACCCGCTAGTACCTGAAACTAGTGCGTCTACCAATTCCGCCACCTGGGCTTCGGTGTCTTGCAAAGAGCTTGCGCCGTTTGCATCGGAACAGAAGGAGATTCTATCATCAAAAATTCCAACATCACAAGTACCTCAGTGACCGGATTGCTCAGCGAAGTCGAAGGCATCGTCCAAGGCCATCGTGACGGACACGGCTTCGTGGTCCGCGACGACGGCGAGGCCGACATCTATCTCGCGCCGCAGGAGATGCGCGGCGTTCTCCATCGCGATCGCGTGCGGGTGCGGGTGATCCGCTACGACCGCCGTGGCCGACCGGAAGGGCGGGTACTGGAGATCCTCGAGCGCAAGAAGACACCCATCATCGGCCGATTGCTGCACGAGGGTGGGGTGTGGATCGTGGCGCCGGAGGACAAGCGCTACGGGCAGGACATCCTGATTCCCAAGAACGCCACCGCCAAGGCGCAGGCGGGCCAGGTGGTCGCGGTCGAGTTGACCGAGCCGCCCTCGCTGTACTCGCAGCCCGTGGGTCGCGTCACCGAAGTGCTCGGCGACATCGACGATCCGGGCATGGAGATCGAGATCGCGGTGCGCAAGTACGAGGTGCCGCATCGGTTCTCGGCGGAGACGATCGCGGAGGTCTCGAAGCTGCCCGACGCGATCCGCCCCGCCGATCGCAAGCACCGCATCGACCTCACGGATGTGCCGCTCGTCACCATTGACGGCGAGGACGCCCGCGACTACGACGACGCGGTGTATTGCGAGCCGGCCCGCGTGGGCCGCGGCAAGGGCTGGCGCTTGGTGGTGGCCATCGCGGACGTGAGCCACTATGTCAAACCCGGCACGGCGCTGGACGCCGACGCGTACGAGCGCGCGACGTCGGTCTATTTCCCGCGCCGGGTGATCCCGATGCTGCCAGAGAAGCTCTCCAACGGGCTGTGCTCGCTCAACCCGGACGAAGACCGCCTGGCGATGGTCTGCGACATGCTCGTCAACGCCAAGGGAGAGATCCACGCGTACCAGTTCTTCCCGGCGGTGATTTGCTCGCACGCGCGCCTCACCTACACCGAGGTTGCGGCCATCCTTGCCAACACCCGGGGGCCCGAAGCGATGCGGCGTGCGGACCTGGTGCCGCATCTGCTGCACCTGTACGAGGTGTACCGGGTGCTGCTGAAGGCCCGAGTGGAACGCGGCGCGGTCGATTTCGAGACGACCGAGACGCAGATCGTCTGCGACGAGAACGGCCGTATCGAGAAGATCGTGCCGCGCGTGCGCACCGACGCGCACCGGCTGATCGAGGAGGCGATGCTGGCCGCCAACGTTTGCTCGGCGGACTTCATCGCTCGGGCGGAGCATCCCGCGTTGTACCGGGTGCACGAGGGGCCGACCCCGGAGAAGAAGACGATCTTGCAGAACTACCTGCGTGCGCTCGGCCTCGGCATGAACATCAGCGACGAGCCGCACCCGCGCGAGTTCCAGGCGATCGCCGATGCAACCAAGGAAAGGCCCGATGCGCAGCAGATCCACATGATGCTGCTGCGCTCGATGCAGCAAGCGATCTACACGCCCGTCAACAGCGGCCACTTCGGGCTCGCCTACGAGGCCTACACGCACTTCACGAGCCCGATCCGGCGCTACCCGGACCTGCTCGTGCACCGGGTGATCAAGGCGCTGCTGCAGGGGCAACGCTACCGCATCGGCGCGGCCTTCCTCAGCGACGAGCCCCGCAAGAAGGGCGGGCGCAGCAAGACGCCCGCAGAAGAACTCGCGCAATGGGAGGCCGCAGGAGAGCACTGCAGTGCCTGCGAACGCCGCGCGGACGAAGCGTCGCGTGACGTGGAGGCCTGGCTCAAGTGCAAATTCATGCGTGAGCACCTGGGCGAGGAGTTCAGCGGCACCATCAGCGCGGTCACCAGCTTCGGTCTGTTCGTGCAGCTCGACGCGCTGTACGTCGAAGGGCTGGTGCACGTGACCGAGCTGGGCGGCGAGTACTTCCGATTCGACGAGGTCCGGCAGGAGCTGCGCGGCGAGCGCACCGGCGTGCGGTACGCGGTGGGCGGTCGCGTGCGCGTGCAGGTGATCCGCGTCGATCTGGACGGCCGCAAGATCGACTTCCGCATCGTGCGCGACGTGCTGGAGGCGCGCCCCCCCGCACGAGGGAAGGGCAGGGTGCTCG
This sequence comes from Schlegelella aquatica, assembly GCF_026013905.1. NCBI lineage: Bacteria > Pseudomonadati > Pseudomonadota > Betaproteobacteria > Burkholderiales > Sphaerotilaceae > Caldimonas > Caldimonas aquatica. The sequence continues at coordinate 1,900,645 of NZ_CP110257.1, read as the reverse complement.
AAGGCGCCGAGGGGAAGGTGTCCGAGCTCGAGCGTGTGCGCCAGGCCGACCGGGAGGTCAAGGCCGCGCGGTCGCGTCGTGCGTCTGCCAAGAGCACTGCACGCAAGAGCCCGGCCAAGGGCACCGGCCGGGCGCCCCATCCCGTGCAGGCGGCCAAGAGCGCCGCCAAGAAGTCCCGAGCGCGTCGCAAGTAGCGGCAGGATCGAACGGCGGCCTGGGGGAGGCTGGGTGGGGGCGTGTCAGATCGCCTCGGCCAGCTCGCTCGCGGGGTAAGGCCCCCGGTGCGTCGCGGCCCAGCGGTCGGCGGCTGCCCCGTGTTCCCACACGGCACGCACCGCGGCGTCCAGTGCAGCCTCGCCCGGCCGCCAGGTGCCGCCCAGCCAGCCGGCCAGCACATCGCCGGTGCCGGGTGTCGCGAGTGCGGCATTGCCGGTCGGGTTGATCCACGAGGGCCCCTCCGGCCCGGCGATGACAGTGCCGGAGCCCTTCAAGACGACCGTGACCCTCAGCCGGCCGGCCAGCTCACGCGCCGCCGCCACGCGATTCGCCTGGACGTCGGCCGAGCTGCTGCCGAGCAAGCGCGCGGCCTCCAAGGGGTGGGGCGTGAGGATGGTGGCGGCGCCCCGGGCGCCGCGATGCGAGAGCAGGGTGCGCAGCGCCTCGTCGGCGGCCATCGTGTTGAGGGCGTCGGCGTCGAGCACGAGACGCGGTGCCGCATGCAGCACGGCCGGCAGGATCTGCGCCACCTCACTGCCTCCGCCGCAGCCGCACACGACCGTCCCAGTGCCGGCGCGCAACATCGGCTCCAGCGAGCCGAGCGGCCTCACCATCAGCTCCGGATGGGTCGGATCGACCGCGAAAGCGTCCTCGGCCAGCGGCACCAGATAGACGCGTCCGCCGCCGGCTCGTACCGCCGCGCGGGCGGCGAGGAGCGCCGCGCCCACCATGCCGGGAGCACCCGCCACGACGATCACGTCGCCGAAGCTGCCCTTGTGATGTGCGTGCAGCCGCGCGGGGCGCACGGCCTGGACGGCACCCTCCGAGGCGAGCCAGGCGTCGGGTGCCACCGTGGGAGCGCCGAGGTCATGCCACCACACCGTTCCGGCGTGGTCTCGTCCCTGCGCGGTGAAGAGCCCCGGTTTCAAGGTCAGGAGACTGAGCGTGTGGTCGGCGCGCACGCAGGCGCGCAGCTCGGTGTCGAAGACTCTGCCGGTCTCGCCGTCCAGCCCGGTCGGCAGGTCCACGGCGAGCACGGGGCCGGGCCAGCGGCGTAGGGCCGCCACCGCGTCGCCCAAGGGTCCTTCCGGCCGGCGGGACGAACCGAGTCCGAGCAGCGCGTCGATCGCGAGGTCCTCGCCCCTCGGTTCGAAACCGTAGACAGGGGTCTGCTGTATCGGCACACCGGCGGCGCGCGCCTCCTCCAACGCACGAGCGGCGTCCGCCGGCAGTCGCGCGGGGTCTCCGACGAGGCTCACCGATACTGCTCGCCCGGCCCGGTGCAGCCACGCAGCCGCGACCAGGCCGTCGCCCCCGTTGTTGCCCGGGCCGCATGCCACCCACACGCGCCGCGCATGGGGCGCGACGGCGAGGGCGAGGCGGGCCACCGCGGTGCCGGCGCGACGCATCAGCGTGAAGGGCGGCAGCTCTGCCTGCGCGGCTTGTTCCGAGGCCCGGGAGCCCTGTGCCCCGTGCAGCGGCCAAGGGGCAGGGGGGCTTGCAGCCGCCGTGCCGAGTTGCATGGGCGGGGGCCACACGCGGACGGGCGGGTCTTCCGGAGCCATCGGGGAGGCGGGAGCAGTGCAGGGCAGGCGGGAGAGGCTCATGCCCCGACGATAGCGCACCGTGTTGCCGCGGCGCACCCCGATCATGACCAGCGGCCCTGGGTGGCAGCATTCGGTGGCAGCGGCCGGCATTCGGGCGGCGGGCGCGCTGCGCCGGTGCATGGCGTGCCGCGCCGAGAGTGGTGAGTGACGGCGCCTTCAGCGCGCGCCGGTGCGCAAGGCGTCTTCGATCAGCAGTCCGGCCTCGAGGACGGCGTCATCGCAGAGCGCGCCGCTCCAGACCATGAGCCCTACGGGCAGGGCGCCCGGCTCGTGGCAAGGCAGGGACAGCGCGCAGCCGTCCAGCATGTTGACCACCGAGGTGTTGCGCAGCAGCAGGGCGTTGATGCGGAAGAACTCGGCGTCGTCGTGCTCGATCGCGGCGATCGGCGGCGCGGTGATCGGCACCGTGGGCGACAGCAGAGCGTCGAAGGCAGCCGTCGCGTCCGCCATGCGGTCGATCCATGCCCGGCGCCCGTGCATCAGTTCGATGTAGTCGGCCGCGCTCATCGTCGAGCCGCGCTCGATGCGCTGGGCCACCCGCGGATCGTAGTCGCCGCGCCTCTCGGCGAGGAGCCGGCGGTGCCAGCTCCAGCTCTCGGCCGCGGAGAAGCCCCCCGCCGACTGCAAGGAGGCGAGTTCGTCGAGTTCGGGCAGCTCGATTTCCTGCACACGCGCCCCCTCGCGCGAGAGCCGTTGCACGGCCGCTTCGAAGGCCCGGGCGACGCCCGGATCCAGATTGTCGAGCATCACGCGCCGAGGGATGGCGAATCGCCACGCCTCCAGCGGCCGGCTGCTGAACCGGACCTTGCGTTGCGCCAGCACCTCGTGCACGACCACTGCATCACGCACGCTGCGGGTCATCGCGCAGGCCGTGTCGAGCGTGGTCGACAGGGGGACCGCGCCCTGCAGCGGCGTTAGACCGGCGGTGTTTTTGAACCCGACGAGCCCCTGCAAGGCTGCGGGGATGCGGATCGAGCCGCCGGTGTCCGAGCCCAACCCGACCCAGCAGGCGTCCCCGGCCACCGAAGTGGCCGCCCCCGAACTCGAACCGCCCGGGATGCGGGGCGTCGGGTCCGAGTCGTGCGTGCCCATGTTGCGGGGCGTGCCGTGATGCGGGTTCCAGCCCACGCCTGAAAAGGCGAACTCGGTCATGTTGGTGTGGCCTACGAGGAGGGCTCCGGCCGCCCTCAGTCGGGTCACCACCGCGGCGTCGGATGTCGCGGGCGGCGCATCGGCCAGCACCTTGGAGCCCGCGGTCGTGACCTGCCCCGCCACGTCGAAGAGAGCTTTCACGCTCACCGCGACGCCGGCCAGCGGGCCGCACGGCAGCCCGGCCGTGCGCGCCAGGTCGGCCGCCCGGGCCGCCGCCTGCGCCTGCTCCCAGAAGCCGACCAGGAACGTGTGCGCCATCTCGGGCCTGGCGGCCGCCCGGCGGTGGTCTGCGAGGAGCTCGGTGGCACTGGCCCGACCCTCGGCGAGGGCGCGGCGCACGTCATGGAGATCGTCCATCGGGGACCTGCTATACTCTTCGGGTTTATCTGGATGGCTGCCGCCTGCTGGCAGACGAGCCTTCGCTCATCGAAGCGAAAGGGTGGCGCCGAGGGCTCCATCCTCAGGGCGGTCGAACGGGTCGGCCCCGGATGAACGAATCGCGAACCGGCGCCAAAAGGTGTTGCGCGTGGTGTGTGCCGAAAGGCAAGTGCTGCAAGCAATCTTCGCCGGATTCTAGACCCAACCTTTGGAGCATCAGATGCCTGTCACCATGCGCGAAATGCTGGAAGCGGGTGTCCATTTCGGACACCAGACCCGCTTCTGGAACCCCAAGATGGCCCCCTACATCTTCGGCCATCGCAACAAGATCCACATCATCAACCTCGAAAAGACGTTGCCGATGTTCGAGGAGGCGCTGAAGTTCGTGCGCCAACTCTCGGCACGCCGGGGCACGATCCTGATGGTGGGCACCAAGCGTCAGGCGCGCGACATCGTCGCCCAGGAGGCGCAGCGCTGCGGCATGCCCTACGTCGACCAGCGCTGGCTGGGCGGCATGCTGACCAACTTCAAGACGGTCAAGACCTCGCTCAAGAAGCTCAAGGACATGCAGGCCCAGGCCGAAGCGGGGCTGGAGCAGATGAGCAAGAAGGAAGCGCTGCTGTTCCAGCGCGAGCTGGCCAAGCTCGAGAAGGACATCGGCGGCATCCAGGACATGAACGCCCTGCCTGACGCGCTGTTCGTGGTCGACGTCGGCTACCACAAGATCGCCGTGGCCGAGGCCAAGAAGCTCGGGATCCCGGTGATCGGCGTCGTCGACACCAACCACTCGCCCTCCGAGATCGACTACGTGATCCCGGGCAACGACGACTCCGCCAAGGCGGTCGCCCTGTACGTGCGCGCCGTGGCCGATGCCGTGCTGGAAGGCAAGGCCAACGCCGTCAACGAGGTCGTCCAAGCCGCTCAGGGCGAAGACGAGTTCGTGGAAGTCAACGAAGCCGCCTGAGCAGCCTGAGTGCCGCCGCCCGGCCGCCCGATGGCGGCGCCGAGCCCCCTCTGGGGTCGGCGTCTGCCGGCCGGGCGTGTGTGCACGAGGGCGCTCGAAGAGGGGGCTGCTTCAGCCCCCTTTTTTCAACGCCGACCGAATCTGTCCGCGGGCGCTGAGGGCGCCCGCCGCTATCGAATCACAGGAGATACGAGATGCCTGCAATCACCGCCAGCATGGTCGCTGAACTGCGCGCCAAGACCGATGCCCCGATGATGGAGTGCAAGAAGGCCCTGACCGAGGCCGACGGGGACATGGCCCGCGCCGAGGAAATCCTGCGGGTCAAGCTGGGCAACAAGGCCGGCAAGGCCGCCTCGCGCATCACCGCCGAGGGCGTCGTCGCGGCCTTCGTCGAGGGCACCACCGGCGCGCTGATCGAGGTCAACTGCGAGACCGACTTCGTCTCGAAGAACGACTCCTTCCTGGCGTTCGCCAAGTCGCTGGCCGAGCTGGTGGCCAAGAACGACCCGGCCGATGTGGCCGCGCTGTCGGCCCTGCCGCTCGCGCAGGACGGCTTCGGCCCCACCGTCGAGGACGTGCGCAAGGGCCTCATCGGCAAGATCGGCGAGAACATGTCCATCCGCCGCTTCAAGCGCTATGCCGGCGGCGCTCAGCTCGCCAGCTACCTGCACGGCACCCGGATCGGCGTGATCGTCGAGTTCGACGGTGACGCCGTCGCGGCCAAGGACGTCGCGATGCACGTCGCGGCGATGAAGCCGGTGGCCCTGTCGTCGGCCGACGTGCCCGCCGAGCTGGTCGAGAAGGAGCGCAAGATCGCGGCCGAGAAGGCAGCCGAGTCCGGCAAGCCGGCCGAGATCGTGGCCAAGATGGTCGACGGCGCGGTGCAGAAGTACCTGAAAGAGGTGTCCCTGCTGAACCAGCCCTTCGTCAAGAACGACAAGCAGACTGTCGAGCAGATGCTCAAGGCCGCCAACACCACGGTCAAGAGCTTCACGCTGTACGTCGTCGGCGAGGGCATCGAGAAGAAGCAGGACGACTTCGCCGCCGAGGTGGCTGCCCAGGTCGCCGCGGCCAAGGGTCAGTAAGTAACAGAGCCCGCCCGTCCGCACCGTACACTTCTCGCGAACCGACGTCATCACGACAGACGCCATCCCTTCGGAGGACTGAATGCCGGCGTACAAGCGCATCTTGCTGAAACTCTCGGGCGAGGCCCTCATGGGCGACGATGCCTACGGCATCAACCGGGCGACCATCGTGCGCATCGTGCGAGAGATCCAGGAGGTGACGGCGCTGGGCTGCGAGGTGGCGGTGGTCATCGGCGGCGGCAACATCTTCCGCGGTGTGGCGGGCGGCTCGGTCGGCATGGACCGGGCCACCGCCGACTACATGGGAATGCTGGCCACCGTCATGAATGCCCTGGCGCTGGCCGACACCATGCGCCAGGAGGGCATGACGGCGCGAGTGATGTCGGCAATCGGCATCGAGCAGATCGTCGAGCCGTACGTGCGGCCCAAGGCGCTGCAGTACCTGGAGGAGGGCAAGGTGGTGATTTTCGCCGCCGGCACCGGCAACCCCTTCTTCACGACGGACACCGCCGCGGCTCTGCGCGGGGCGGAGATCGGCGCGCAGATCATGCTGAAGGCCACCAAGGTGGATGGCGTCTACACCGCCGATCCCAAGAAGGACCCGTCGGCCACACGTTACGCGAACATCACGTTCGACGAAGCCATCGTCAGGAACCTGCAGGTGCTGGACGCGACCGCGTTTGCCCTGTGCCGCGACCAGAAGCTGCCGATCAAGGTGTTCAGCATCTTCAAGCCGGGCGCGCTCAAGCGCGTGGTCCAGGGAGAAGACGAGGGCACCCTCGTGCACGTCTGAGGAGTACCGAGCTCATGAACATCGCAGAGATCAAGAAGACCGCCGAGCAGAAGATGCAGAAGTCGGTCGAGGCGTTCAAGCACGAACTGACCAAGATCCGCACCGGTCGCGCCCACACGGGCCTGCTCGACCAGGTGCATGTGGAGTACTACGGCTCCATGGTGCCGATCAGCCAGGTGGCCAACGTCACGCTGCTCGATGCACGCACCATCAGCGTACAGCCCTGGGAAAAGGGCATGGGCGCCAAGATCGAGAAGGCCATTCGCGAGTCCGATCTGGGCCTCAATCCGGCGGCCCAGGGCGACCTCATTCGCGTGCCGATGCCCCCGCTGACGGAGGAGCGTCGCAAGGAGCTGACGAAGGTCGTGCGGCACGCTGGCGAGGAAGCGCGCGTGGCGGTCCGTAACCTGCGGCGCGAGGCCAACGAACAAGCGAAGAAGCTGCTCAAGGAAAAGCTCATCAGCGAGGACGACGAGCGCCGCTGCCAGGACGACGTGCAAAAGCTCACCGACCGCACGATCGCCGAGATCGACAAACTGGTCGCGGCCAAGGAGGCCGAGATTCTGGCCGTCTGACGCGGGCTGCCGTGTCCGCTGCCGAAAAGGGTGTGGCCATGATGACCTCTGCCCCGATGCCCCGCCATGTCGCCATCGTCATGGACGGCAACGGGCGGTGGGCCGCCCGGCGCCACATGCCTCGCTCGTTCGGTCATGAACAGGGGGTGGAGGCGCTGGTGCGCACCGTGCGCGCCTGCGTGGTCCGGGGGATTCCGTACCTGACGGTCTTCGCCTTCTCCTCCGAGAACTGGAAGCGCCCCGAGGAAGAGGTTTCCGGCCTGATGAACCTCGTGCTGGTGGCCGTCTCGCGCTACGTGCGGCGCTTGGCCGAGGAGGGCGTGCGCATCTGCATCGTGGGAGATCGCTCCCGGGTGTCCGAGAAGGTGCGCGCCTCGTGGCAGGAGGCCGAGGACGCCACCCGCCACAACAGCCGCCTGGTGCTCTCGGTGGCCTTCAACTACGGGGGCCGCTGGGACATGGTGCAGGCCTGCCGCCGCCTGATCGAGGAGGGCGTTTCCCCCGAGCAGGTGGACGAGGCGACGGTGGCCCGCTACATGGCACTCCACCACGCGCCCGACCCGGACCTGTTCATCCGCACGGGCGGGGAATTGCGCATCAGCAACTTCCTGTTGTGGCAGGCGGCCTACTCCGAACTGTATTTCACCGACTGCCTGTGGCCGGACTTCGACGAGGCCGAACTGGACCGCGCGCTCGCGGCGTACGCGGCGCGCGAGCGCCGTTTCGGGGACGTGCGACCGGCCGTCGAGCCCGCGCCCCAGGCGGCATGAGGGCCGAATGCTCAAGCAGCGTGTCATCACCGCGCTCGTGCTGCTGGCCATCCTGCTGCCGGCGCTGCTGGTGCCCCAAGTCTGGCCTTTCGCCCTGCTGAGTTTGGCGGCTGTCGGGGCGGCCGCATGGGAGTGGGGGCGGCTCAACGGCTTGTCACCTGGCGGCTCGCTCGGCCTGGGCGCGGCTGTCGTGCTCGCGTGCGGGCTGAGTTGGAATGCGACGACCGTGCTCGGCTCGACCCCGGCGCTGTGGTGGGGCGCCGCGGGCGGCTGGGTGGTCGGCGGTGCCTTGCTGCTGCGCGGAGGGCCGACAGGCTGGCCCCGCTTGGCGCAACCCGTGCGGCTGGCCATCGGCGCGGTCGTCCTCTGGCTGACCTGGATCGCCATGACGCAAGCCAAGGCGGAGGGCCTCAACTTCCTGCTTTCCGTCTTCTGCCTCGTGTGGGCGGCGGACATCGCGGCCTACTTCGGCGGGCGTGCCTTCGGCCGGCGCAAGCTGGCCCCGACGATCAGCCCCGGCAAGAGCTGGGAAGGGGTCTGGAGCGGAATGGCCGGCGTGCTCGCGCTGGCGGTCGTGTGGACGTTCATCGAGCGCAGTACGGGGGGCGGCATCGAGCCGAGCCTGTACAGTCGTCTGTATGAGCGGGCGGGCTGGGGCGGCTTCGTGGTCGCGTGTGCCTTCCTCGTCTCGATGAGCGTGGTGGGCGACCTGTTCGAATCGCTGGTCAAGCGCAGCGTCGGCGCCAAGGACAGCAGCGGCCTCCTGCCCGGCCACGGCGGGGTGCTGGACCGCATCGACGCCTTGTTGCCCGTCTTTCCGATCGCCTGGACCTTGAGCCGGCTTTGACATCATGAGCCATCTCCCGTCCCGACAGCGGGTTTGCATCCTCGGCTCGACCGGATCGATCGGCACCAGCACGCTCGATGTGATCGCACTCCATCCGCAGCGCTACGAGGTTTTCGCGCTGGCGGCGCGCGAGCGGGTCGAGCCGCTCCTGGAGCAGTGCCTGAGATGGCGGCCGCGCTACGCCGTGATGGTGGAAGCCCGGGCGGCCCGGGACTTGCGGCAGCGGCTGCGCGAAGCGGGCTCGCCCACCGAGGTGCTGGAGGGCGCCGCTGCGCTGGATGAGATCGCCTCGCATCCGGAGGTGGACGCGGTCATGGCGGCCATCGTGGGTGCGGCGGGGCTTTCTCCTTGCCTGGCCGCCGCCCGCGCCGGGAAGCGGCTCCTGCTCGCGAACAAGGAGGCCCTGGTCGTCGGCGGCGGCTACTTCATGGCCGCCGTGCGCGAGGGCGCAGCGCAGCTCCTGCCGATCGACAGCGAGCATTCCGCCATCTTCCAGTGCCTGCCCGACGATCCGGCCACTTGGAAACGCCGGATCGCGCGCATCGTGCTCACCGCCTCGGGCGGGCCGTTTCGCCAACGGCCGCCCGAGTCGCTGCGGCACGTCACGCCCGACGAAGCCTGCGCGCACCCCAACTGGGTGATGGGGCGCAAGATCTCGGTGGACTCCGCCACGATGATGAACAAGGCGCTGGAGGTGATCGAGGCGCGCTGGTTGTTCGATCTGGCGCCCGAACAGATCGAGGTCGTGATCCACCCCCAGAGCATCGTCCATTCGATGGTGGTGTGCCACGACAACTCGGTGCTCGCGCAATTGGGGACCCCGGACATGCGCGTTCCGATCGCATACGGTCTGGCATGGCCCGAGCGCATCGAGTCGGGCAGCGAGGCGCTGGATTTCAGCCGGCTGGCGGCGCTCAGCTTCGAAGCGCCCGACCGCGCGCGCTTCCCGGGCCTGTGGCTGGCCTGGGAGACCTTGCGCGGCCCTGAAGGCAGCACGGCGGTGCTGAACGCCGCGAACGAGGAGGCGGTGGCGGCCTTCCTTGGCGGAACCATTCGGTTCGATCAGATTCACACGGTCAACGCGCACACGCTCGACGCCGTGGCGGGCCGGTTGGATGCGGGCTCCGTGACCTCGCTGGAGGCCTTGCTGGAGCTGGACGCCACCGCCCGTCGCCACGCGCGCGACTTCCTTCGCACACGGCTGGCCGCGTCATGACCACTTTGTTCGCGTTCTTGCTGACCCTCGGCATCCTCATCGTGGTGCACGAGTGGGGTCACTACCGGATGGCTCGTGCCTGCGGGGTGAAGGTCCTGCGTTTTTCCGTCGGTTTCGGCAAGGTCTTGTGGCGGCGCCAGCGCAGCCCGGAAAGCACGGAGTTCGTGATCTCGGCATTGCCGCTCGGCGGCTATGTGCGCATGCTGGACGAACGGGAGGGCCCGGTGCCCTCGCAATGGGCGCACCAGGCCTTCAATCGCCAGCCGCTGCGCTCTCGGGCGCTCATCGTCGCGGCCGGCCCTGCGGCCAACCTGATCCTTGCCGTATTGCTCTATGCCGCGGCCGGATGGGTCGGCATGGACGAACCCAAGCCCGTGCTCGGAGCACCGGCTGCGGGAAGCCTGGCCGAGCACAGCGGCATGCGGGCGGGCGACTGGGTGCAGGCGGTGATCGACGCCGACGGCGACCGCATACCGGTGCAGTCGCTCAACGACCTGCGCTGGCATGTCACCGACGCCACCGTGGAAGAGCGCGACCTCACGCTCGAAGTCACCGATGCCCAGGGCCGCCATGCGCGCGAAGTTCGCCTGCCGCTGGCGCAGATCGGCTCGCGCGAGGTGGATGCGCAGCTGTTGCAACGTATCGGGCTCGCGGGCCCGTACAGCGAGCCCGTCCTCGGGACCGTGATGGAGGGCGGTGCGGCGGCGGTGGCCGGCCTGCGCGCGGGCGATCGGGTGCGTGCAGTGGATGGGCGCGAGGTGCCGGACGCGAACCGGCTGCGCGAATGGGTTCGAGCCAGCGTGAAAGATGGCGAGCCGGTGACGATGCAGTGGCGCATCGAGCGTGCGGGCCGCGTGCTCGACGTGACGGTGACACCCTCGGTTCGAGAGATGGACGGGGTGCGTGTGGGACGCATCGACGCCTACGTCGGGCAGGCGCCGCAGATGGTGCGGGTGACGTACGGGGCGCTCGAGGGGCTGGTCTATGGCGTGCAGCGCACCTGGGAGGTGGCGGTGCTCAGCCTGAAGATGCTCGGCAAGATGCTCATCGGCGAAGCGTCGCTGAAGAACCTGAGCGGCCCCCTCACGATAGCGGACGTGGCCGGCCAGTCCGTGCAACTCGGGCTCGCGTACTACCTGGGCTTTCTGGCACTGGTGAGCGTGAGTTTGGGCGTGCTCAACCTGCTGCCGCTGCCGGTCCTCGATGGGGGACACCTGATGTATTATCTTTTCGAAGGAGTGACAGGGCGGCCGATCTCGGACGTGTGGCTCGACCGGCTGCAGCGTGGGGGTGTGGCCATCATGCTCTTGATGATGTCACTCGCCCTCTATAACGATGTGGCCCGGCTCCTGGGTCTGCACTGACCGCATGCACTCTTCCCGTTCGCGCATCCGTCTGCCTTCCCTTCGCCGTACCTCCTCGATCGCAGCTGCCGTCTTCCTGGCCCTCCAGTCCGGTTGGGCGTGGGCGGTCGAGCCCTTCGCGCTGCGAGACATCCGCATCGAGGGCTTGCAACGTGTCGAGCCGGGCACCGTGTTCGGCTCGCTGCCGTTTCGCATCGGCGACATCTACAACGACGAGAAGGGGGCGGCTGCGTTGCGGGCCCTGTTCGCCACGGGGCTCTTCTCGGACGTGCGCCTCGAGGTCGACAAGGACGTGGTGGTGGTCGTCGTCGAAGAGCGCCCGATCATCGCCGGGGTCGAGTTCGTCGGCACCAAGGAGTTCGACAAAGAGGTGCTGACCAAGGCGCTGCGCGACGTCGGAATTGCCGAGGGGCGTCCCTTCGACAAAGCCTTGATCGACCGCGCCGAGCAGGAGCTCAAGCGTCAGTATCTCGGCAAGAGCCTGTACGGCGCGGAGGTCATCACGACCGTCACGCCGCTCGAGCGCAATCGCGTCAACGTCACCTTCACGGTGGCCGAGGGCGACGTCGCCAAGATCCGGGAGATCCGCATCACCGGCAACCGGGCCTTCTCGGAAAGCGAACTGAAGGGCCTGTTCTCGCTGACCACCGGGGGCTGGCTCACCTGGTACACCAAGTCCGACCGGTATTCCCGCGCCAAACTCAACGCGGACCTGGAAGCCCTGCGGTCGTTCTACCTCAACCGCGGCTATCTCGAGTTCTCCATCGAGTCCACCCAGGTCGCCATCTCGCCGGACAAGGAGAACATCTCCATCACCATCAACATCCGCGAAGGGCAGCCTTACGTGGTGACCGATGTGAGACTGGAAGGCGACTACCTGGGCAAGGAGGACGACTTCAAGTCGCTGGTGGCCGTGGAGCCAGGCAAGCCGTACCGGGCGGAGGACGTCGCCGAGACAGTGCGCAAGTTCTCCGAGCGCTTCGGCAACTTCGGCTATGCATTCGCGCGCATCGAGCCGCGCACCGACATCGACCGCAGCCACGGGCGTGTGGCGCTGACGTTCGTCGCGCAGCCCCAGCGCCGCGTGTACGTGCGCCGCATCAACGTGTCCGGCAACGCCCGCACGCGCGACGAAGTGATCCGGCGCGAGTTCCGCCAGTTCGAGTCCGCCTGGTACGACGGCGACAAGATCCGTCTCTCGCGCGACCGTATCGACCGTCTTGGCTTCTTCAACGAGGTCAACATCGAGACGAACGAGGTGCCGGGCACCAACGACCAGGTCGACCTGACGATCAACGTCGTCGAGAAGCCCACCGGCAACCTGTTGCTGGGCGCGGGGTTCTCCAGCGCCGAGAAGCTCACCCTGACCGCCTCCGTCAAGCAGGAGAACGTCTTCGGGACCGGCAACTACCTCGGCGTCGAGTTCAACACCAGCAAGTACAACCGCACGTTCGTGGTGAGCACGGTGGACCCGTACTTCACCATCGACGGCATTTCGCGCTCGCTGGACTTCTACTACCGGACCACGCAGCCGCTCTCGAGCCAAGGCAGCGACTACAAGCTCGTCACGCCCGGTGCCGCGGTGCGTTTCGGCGTGCCGTTCACCGAGTTCGACACGGTGTATTTCGGCATCGGGATCGAGAGTACCGAGATCCGGGGCGACGACGGTTCGCTGCCGAACGGGTACTTCAAGTACCGCGAGCAGTTCGGCGCGCGCAGCCTGGGCATTCCGCTCACGCTCGGATGGACGCGCGACGGGCGCGACAGCGCCCTCGTGCCCACGCGCGGTCGCTATCAGCGCGTGAATGCCGAGGTGAGCCTGGCCGGTGACGCCCACTATGTGCGGGCCAACTACCAGTTCCAGCAGTACATCCCGCTCAGCCGCGCATTCACGCTCGCCTTCAACACCGAACTCGGCTGGGGCAAGGGGCTGCAGGGTCGTCCGTTCCCGATCTTCAAAAACTTCTACAGCGGCGGTCTCGGTACGGTGCGTGGCTTCCAGCAGGGCTCGCTCGGCCCGGTGGACGCGACGGGGGCCTACCTCGGCGGCCCGAAGCGGATCAATCTGAATGCCGAGCTGTATGTGCCTTTCCCCGGCGGTGGGCCCGATCGCACGTTGCGGCTCTTCGGCTATGTGGATGCCGGCAACGTGTTCGCCGAGGACCAGAAGTTCACCTTCTCGGACCTGCGTGCATCCACCGGTATCGGCTTGAGCTGGATCTCCCCGATCGGCCCGCTGAAGCTCTCGTATGGCTTCCCAGTGCGCCGGGAGCCTGGCGATAGAATCGAACGATTGCAATTTCAGATTGGGACTGCGTTCTGATGGACAAGACCCGGGTGATTTCGAGCGTCTGTGCGGGCCTCCTGGCATTGGCTCTGCATGGCGCCGTGCAGGCGCAGGAACTGAAGATCGGCTACGTCAACAGCGACCGCGTGTTGCGGGATGCCGCGCCCGCCAAGGCGGCGCAGGCCCGTCTGGAACAGGAGTTCTCCCGGCGCGAGAAGGAACTGGCCGACATGGCTGCCAAGCTGAAGGCGGCCTCCGACAAGCTCGAGAAGGACGGGCCGACGCTCTCCGAGTCGGAGCGGGCGCGCCGCCAGCGTGAACTCGTGGAGCAGGACCGCGAGTTCCAGCGCCGCCGCCGCGAGTTCCAGGAAGACCTCAACCAGCGCAAGAACGAGGAACTCGCCGCGGTGGTCGAACGTGCCAACCGCGTGATCAAGCAGATCTTCGAGCAAGAGAAGTTCGACCTGATCGTGCAGGAGGCCGTGTTTGCCGGCCCCCGCGTGGACATCACCGACAAGGTGATCAAGGCCCTCAACGCCAACGGCGGCAAGTGAATGGGCGGTCGTGAGTCAGGTACGTCTGGGTGAGATCGTCGACGAGCTCGGCGGCGAACTGATCGGCTCCCGCGATCTCACGATCTCGCGCATCGGCCCTCTCGAAGGGGCGACTCCCTCGACCCTGTCGTTCCTCTCGCATCCACGCTATCAGGCCCAGCTCGCCACCACGCAGGCGGGGTGTGTGATCGTGGCGCCGGCGATGCGGGAGGCCGCCGTCGCACGGGGGGCCGCCCTCGTCACCGACGACCCCTACCTGTACTTCGCGCGGCTCACCCAGTGGTGGGCGCGACGGGTGCGCCCGGCATTGCCTCCCGGTGTGCACCCGAGCGCCGTGGTGTCGCCCAAGGCCCTGCTCGGGCGCGACGTGCGCATCGAGGCGGGGGCGGTGGTCGAGGCCGATGCGGTCGTCGGTGAGGGCGCCGTGGTCGGCGCGCAAGGCTATGTCGGCCAGGGAGCCAGGCTCGGCGCAGGCACGCGTCTGGCGCCGCGGGTGACGGTGCTCGAACGGTGCTCGCTCGGCGAGCGCTGCATCGTCCACCCGGGCGCCGTCATCGGCGCCGACGGCTTCGGATTTGCGCCGCACGCGGGCGAGTGGGTCAAGATCGAACAGCTGGGGGCCGTGCGCATCGGCAACGACGTGGAGATCGGAGCGAACACCTGCATCGACCGCGGGGCGCTGGACGACACCGTGATCGAGGACGGCGTCAAGCTGGACAACCTGATCCAGATTGCGCACAACGTGCACATCGGAGCGCACACCGCGATGGCGGCCTGTGTGGGTGTGGCGGGCAGCGCCCGCATCGGGCGGCACTGCACGGTGGGTGGCAGCGCGGGCATCCTCGGGCACCTGACGATCGTCGATCACGTGCACATCTCCGCGATGGCGCTGGTCACGCGCTCGATCCTTCAGCCGGGCGTCTACAGCGGCTCGTTTCCCATCGACGACAATAAGACCTGGGAAAAGAACGCGGCCACCCTGCGGCAGCTGCACACGCTGCGCGAGCGCCTGCGTGCCCTGGAAAAGAAGTTCTCCCCATGATGGACATCCACACGATACTGAAGAAGCTCCCGCATCGCTATCCGATCCTGCTGGTCGATCGCGTGCTGGAGATCGAAAAGGGCAAGCGCATCAAGGCGCTCAAGAACGTCACGATCAACGAGCCGGTCTTTACGGGCCACTTCCCGAACCGGCCGGTGATGCCCGGCGTGCTGATGCTGGAGGCCTTGGCGCAGGCCTCGGCCTTGCTCGCCTTCAATGCCGA
The DNA here is from genome assembly GCF_026013905.1 of Schlegelella aquatica. NCBI lineage: Bacteria > Pseudomonadati > Pseudomonadota > Betaproteobacteria > Burkholderiales > Sphaerotilaceae > Caldimonas > Caldimonas aquatica. The sequence continues at coordinate 1,885,572 of NZ_CP110257.1, read as the reverse complement.
GGACGTGGACCTCGACCCGCGCGCGGTGTACTACTTCGTGGGTATCGACGGGGCGCGCTTCAAGCGACCGGTGGAGCCTGGCGATCAACTCATCCTCGAGGTCGAGATGGATCGTGCGCGCGCCGGCATCTACAAGTTCAAGGCCAAGGCGCTGGTGGGCGACGAGCTGGCCGTCGAGGCCGAGCTCATGTGCACCATGCGGCTCATCGACGCTTGACGCATGGCGATCATCCATCCGACCGCGATCGTTGATCCCAAGGCTGAGCTGGCGGCGAGCGTGTCCGTCGGCCCTTATGCCGTCATCGGCGCTGACGTTCGCATTGGCGAGGGCACGACGATCGGTGCGCATTGCACGATCGAGGGGCCCACGACCATCGGGCGGGACAACCGGATCTTCCAGTTCGCCTCGCTCGGCGCGGCGCCGCAGGACATGAAGTACCGCGGCGAGCCGACGGAGCTGGTCATCGGCGATCGCAACACCATCCGCGAGTTCTGCACCTTCAACCGCGGGACGGCGCAGGACGCCGGGGTGACGCGTGTGGGCCACGACAACTGGATCATGGCGTACGTCCACCTGGCGCATGACGTGCAGCTGGGCGATCGCATCATCCTCGCCAACAACGCCACGCTGGCCGGGCACGTGCATGTCGGGGACTGGGCGATCATCGGCGGGCTGACGGGCGTGCACCAGTTCACGAGGATCGGAGCGCATGCGATGGTGGGCTTCGGCAGCCACGTGTCGCAGGACGTTCCACCTTTCATGACGGTGGCCGGCAACCCCCTGGCGGTGCACGGTTTCAACGTCGAAGGGTTGCGCCGTCGCGGCTTTTCCGCCGAGCGCATCGCGCTGGTCAAGCAGATGCACCGCCTCCTGTACCGCCGCGGTCTGACGCTGGAGCAGGCCAAGATGGAGATCGCGGCGCTGCGAGGCAGCGTGGCGGGCGGCGATGCGGACATCGAGTCGATGCTCGGCTTCCTGCAGACCTGCACGCGCGGGATCGTGCGCTGAGGTCCGGCATGGATCGCGCACCGCAGCTGGCGCTGGTGGCCGGCGAAGCCTCGGGAGACTTGCTGGCCGGATTGCTGATGGGGGGCCTGCGCGCTCGATGGCCGGCGCTGCGCGCCGCGGGCATCGGTGGGCCCCGCATGGCCGCGCAGGGGTTCGAGGCCTGGTGGCCGCACGAGAAGCTGGCGGTGCGCGGATACGTGGAAGTGCTGCGCCATTACCGCGAGATCGCCGCCATCCGGCGCACGCTCGGTGACCGGCTGCTGCGTGAGCGGCCGGACGCCTTCATCGGGGTGGACGCTCCGGATTTCAACCTCGGCCTGGAAGAGCGCTTGCGCGCCGGGGGAGTGCGGACGATCCATTTCGTCTGTCCGTCCATCTGGGCGTGGCGCGGCAAGCGTGTCGAGAAGATCCGACGCGCGGCCGACCACGTGCTGTGCCTGTTCCCCTTCGAGCCGGAGCTGCTGGCCGCGCATGGGATCGCTGCCACCTATGTCGGGCACCCCCTGGCCGATACCATCCCGCTCGAGGTGCCGCGCTCGAAGGCGCGCCAGGCACTGGGCGTCGGCGAGGGGGAGACGGTGGTGGCGCTGATGCCCGGCAGCCGGCGCAGCGAGGCGCAGTACATGGCCGCTTCGGTGGTGCAGGCAGCGGCCGAGATGCATCGGCGCGAGCCGGGCCTGCGCTTCTTGCTGCCGGTGGTGCCGGGGCTGCACGGGCTCATCGCGCCGGCCGTCGAGCAGTACGCGGGCGGGGCGGCAGTCACGCTCGTCGAAGGTCGCTCGCACGAGGTGTTGGCCGCGAGCGACGTGGTGATCGTCGCCAGCGGCACGGCCACGCTGGAAGCGGCCCTCTTCAAGCGGCCGATGGTCATCACCTACAAGATGCACTGGCTGAGCTACCAGCTGATGAAGCGCATGGGCTATCTGCCGTGGGTGGGTCTGCCCAACATCCTGTGCGAGGATTTCGTCGTGCCGGAGCTTCTGCAGGATGCCGCCACGCCGCAGGCCCTTGCGGATGCGGCCTTGCGCTGGCTGCACGACCCTGCGGGATGCGCGCGGCTCGCGGAGCGTTTCACCGAACTTCACTTGCGGCTGCGCCGCGACACGGCGCAGGCGGCCACCCATGCGATCGAGGAAGTCCTGCGGGGTTGAGCAGTTGCAGTTGCACTGGGACGTGCAGGGCCTGGTCGCGGGCGTCGACGAGGCCGGACGCGGGCCGCTCGCGGGCCCGGTGGTGGCTGCGGCGGTGATCCTGGACGACGAGAACCCGATCGAGGGGCTGGCCGATTCGAAGCAGCTGACCGAGCGCGCGCGGGAGCGGCTCTTCGACGAGATCCGTGCCAAGGCGCTGTGCTGCTCGATCGCCGAGGCCAGTGTGGACGAGATCGACACCCTCAACATCCTGCAAGCCACCTTGCTGGCGATGCGAAGGGCCGTGGAGGGTTTGCGGTTGCGGCCGGCGAAGGTGCTCGTGGACGGCAACCGCCTGCCCGTGCTGAAGGTGCCGGCCGAGGCGATCGTGCAAGGCGATGCGCGGGTGCAGGCCATCTCCGCGGCATCGATCCTGGCCAAGGTGCATCGGGATCGCCTGTGCCTGGCCCTGCACGAGGCGCATCCCCAGTATGGGTTCGCCGCGCACAAGGGCTATGCCACGCCGGAGCACCTGGAGGCGCTGCGCGAGCACGGGCCTTGCCGCCACCACCGCCGCAGCTTCGCGCCGGTGCGCGAAGCGCTGGAGGCCCGCGCATGAGGGTGGAGGCGCTCACCTCGCGCGACAACCCCTTGTTCGTCAAGGTGCGCAAGCTCTTGCGTGACCCCGGGGCCTACCGCAAGCTGGGGTGTGTGTGGCTGGAGGGGGACCACCTCGGCGCGGCGTGGCGCGCCCGAGGCGGTGCCGGTGGCGAGGCGGTGTTCACCGAGCAGGCGTGGGCTCGCGCCGATCGCCGGGCCTTGGCCGAGAGTGCCCAACGCGTGGCCGTGGTGCCGCAGGCGCTGATGCGCGAACTCAGCCTGCTCGAGTCGCCGCCCGACTGCGGGTTTCTCGTGCCCTGGGCCGGCCCGGGCGAGGTGAGGGCGGGGCTCGACACCGTGGTGCTCGACCGCCTGCAAGACGCCGGCAACGTGGGCGCGATTCTTCGCAGCGCCGCGGCGCTCGGCGTGAGGCAGGTGGTGGCCCTCAAGGGCACGGTCGGGCTGTGGTCGCCGAAGGTCCTGCGTGCCGGCATGGGGGCCCATTTCGCACTGGAGTTGGTGGAGGCCGCGCAGGCCTCGGTCCTCGACGGGCTGGGCGTGCCGCTGGTCGGGACCAGCTCGCATACTTCGCTCGAGCTGCATCGCTGCCGCCTGCCGTCACCCGTGGCGTGGGTCTTCGGGCACGAGGGCCAGGGCTTGGAAGCGGCCTTGCAGGCGCGCTGCGAGGCGGTCGTGCGCATCCCCCAGCCGGGCGGCGAGGAGTCGCTCAACGTGGCGGCGGCCGCCGCGATCTGTCTGTACGAGTCATTGCGGCAGCGGCTCGCCTGAGGTGGCGGCCACGGGCGGGGCGGCACAGGGGGCTGCGCCCAAGCAATGGGCGCGGGCGCGGATGTCGTGGCCCAGCAGCCACAGCAGAGTGGCGCGGGTGAAAGGGGGCATGGCGGGCGGGGAGAGTCCGAATGGGGATCTTTCCCGTTTGCAGGCCGCCATATCCGGCTGCATCCCCCGGAAGAAGGGGATCCGGTGAGGCGAGACGGCCGCACCCCGAGTCTGGGTGTATCCGCCGGGAGTCAGGCGCGGGTCCTGCTCGTGACGTTCAATACACCAGTCGATCCGGCCGAATGTCGCGCAGTATCGTGGTGGCGATCTCCTCGATCGACTTGTGCGTCGACGACAACCAGGCGATGCCTTCGCGCCGCATCAAGGCTTCGGCGGCGGCGACTTCGTAGCGGCAGTTCTCCAGGCTGGCGTACTTGCTGCCCGGGCGGCGGGAGTTGCGAATCTCGGCCAGCCGTTCGGGCGCAATGGTCAGGCCGAAGCACTTCGCCTTGTGCGGCGCCAGAGCCGAAGGCAGGCAGTTGCGCTCGAAATCCTCCGGAATCAAGGGGTAGTTGGCCGCCTTGATGCCGTGTTGCATGGCCAGATACAGCGAGGTCGGTGTCTTGCCGCTGCGGCTCACGCCGATCAGGATCACGTCGGCTTCAGCCAGGTTCTTGGCCGACTGCCCGTCGTCGTGCGCCAGCGAGAAGTTGATGGCCTCGATCCGGTTGTGGTACTCCTGACTCTTGGCAACGTCCGAGAACCGGCCGATGCGGTGGCTGGACTTCATGCCGAACTCGGCTTCCAGCGGCTCGACGAAGGTCATGAACATGTCGAGCACGAGGCCGCGGCACTCCTCTTTGACGACGTGCAGCACGTCCGGGTCCACCAACGTGGTGAAGACGATCGGCCTGCGGCCCTCGACCTCCGCGGTGCGGTTGATCTCGGCAACCACCTGGCGCGCCTTGTCCACCGTGTCGATGAACGGCATGCGCACATGCCGCGGCTGAATCGCGAACTGTTTGAGGATCGAGTTGCCGAACGTCTCCGCAGTGATGCCGGTGCCGTCGGACACGAAGAACACGGTGCGTGTCGTCATAAAGAAATTGTTAAGTTTCGGTTTCGGGGGTCGGCCGCCGCGGGAAGGCCCTTAGAATTGCCGCCAAGTATCTCTCGTCACAGCCCATGCCCGCCCGACCGCACGAACGAGAATCCACAAAGTGGAAGGGCCCGCATGCGTCCTCGTCGGACGCCGCCCAGCGCGGGGCACCGGGAGCGCCGGTTTCTCAACATCACGGAGCTTTCCCATGTCTTCCCCCTCCCTGGCGACCGCCCTGGTCGTACCGTTTGAGAACCTGAGGATGACCGACGTCGAGGTGGTCGGCGGCAAGAACGCCTCCCTCGGCGAGATGATCAGCCAGCTCGCGGCCTCCGGTGTGCGCGTGCCCGGCGGTTTCGCGACGACCGCCCACGCATTCCGGGAGTTCCTGCGCGCCGGCGGGCTGGTCGAGCGCATCAACGACAAGCTCGCCTCGCTGGATATCGACGACGTGAAGGCGCTCGCCGAAGCGGGCGCCCAGATTCGCCAGTGGGTCGTGGACACGCCGTTCCCGCCCGCGCTGGAGCAGGCCATCCGCGCCGAGTTCGAAAAGCTCACCGCCGGCGACCCGCACGCCTCGTTCGCCGTGCGCTCGTCCGCCACGGCCGAGGACCTCCCCGATGCTTCCTTCGCCGGACAGCAGGAGACCTTCCTCAACGTGGTGGGCATCGAAGACGTCCTGCACAAAGTCAAGGAGGTCTTCGCGTCGCTCTACAACGACCGTGCGATCAGCTACCGCGTCCACAAGGGCTTCGCGCACGGTGACGTCGCGCTGTCGGCGGGCATCCAGCGGATGGTGCGCTCCGACCTGGGCGCCTCCGGCGTGATGTTCACGATCGACACCGAGTCCGGCTTCAAGGACGTGGTGTTCATCACCGCCAGCTACGGCCTGGGCGAGACGGTGGTGCAAGGCGCGGTCAATCCGGACGAGTTCTACGTCCACAAGCCCGCGCTCAAGAACGGCAAGTTCCCCATCATCCGGCGCAACCTCGGCTCCAAGCTCATCAAGATGGAGTTCGCCTCGTCCGAGGAAAAGGCACAGTCCGGCAAGCTGGTCAAGACGGTCAACACGCCTCCCGAGCAACGCAACCGCTACTCGCTCAACGATGCCGACGTGGTCGAGCTGGCGCGCTACGCGCTCGTCATCGAGGAGCACTACGGCCGTCCCATGGACATCGAGTGGGGCAAGGACGGCCGCGACGGTCAGATCTACATCCTGCAGGCCCGCCCCGAGACGGTGAAGAGCCAGGCGCAAGGTGGGGTCGAGCATCGCTACAAGCTCAAGGGCCAGGGCACCGTGCTGGTCGAGGGCCGCGCGATCGGCCAGAAGATCGGCACCGGGCCGGTGCGCATCGTCCACTCGATCGCCGAGATGGAGAAGGTCCAGCCGGGCGACGTGCTCGTGACCGACATGACCGACCCCAACTGGGAGCCGGTGATGAAGCGCGCCAGCGCCATCGTCACCAACCGGGGCGGGCGCACCTGCCACGCGGCCATCATCGCGCGCGAGCTCGGCATCCCGGCCGTCGTCGGCTGCGGCCACGCGACCGAGGTGCTCAAGGACGGGGCCTTGGTCACCGTCGTCTGCTCGGAAGGGGACACGGGCTACATCTACGACGGCTTGCTCGAGACCGAAGTCGTGGAGGTGCAGCGCGGCGAGATGCCGTACTGCCCGGTGAAGATCATGATGAACGTGGGCAATCCCCAGCTCGCGTTCGACTTCGCCCAGATGCCCAACTCGGGTGTCGGCCTGGCGAGGCTCGAGTTCATCATCAACAACAACATCGGTGTCCACCCGAAGGCCATCCTCGACTACCCCAACGTCGATGCCGACCTGAAGAAGGCGGTCGAATCGGTCGCGCGCGGTCATGCATCGCCTCGCGCGTTCTACGTGGACAAGCTCGCCGAGGGGGTGGCCACCATCGCCGCCGCGTTCTGGCCCAAGCCCGTGATCGTGCGGCTGTCGGACTTCAAGTCCAACGAGTACCGCAAGCTGATCGGCGGCTCCCGTTACGAGCCCGAGGAAGAGAACCCGATGCTCGGCTTCCGCGGCGCCTCCCGCTACATCAGCGAGGAGTTCGCCGAGGCCTTCGCGATGGAGTGCGAAGCGATCAAGCGCGTGCGCAACGACATGGGCCTCACCAATGTGGAGATCATGGTCCCCTTCGTGCGCACGCTCCAGCAGGCCGAGCGCGTGACGCAACTGCTCGCCCAGCACGGGCTGCAGCGGGGCAAGGACGACCTGCGCGTCATCATGATGTGCGAGGTGCCGAGCAACGCGATCCTGGCCGAGCAGTTCCTGGAGTACTTCGACGGCATGTCCATCGGCTCCAACGACCTCACGCAGCTCACCCTCGGCCTGGACCGCGACTCCGGCCTGGAGTTGCTGGCGCACGACTTCGACGAGCGTGATCCGGCGGTGCGCGCGCTCATCTCCCGCGCGATCGCGGCCTGTCGCGCCGTCGGCAAGTACGTCGGCATCTGCGGTCAGGGGCCGAGCGACCACCCCGACTTCGCCGACTGGCTCGCGCAGGAGGGAATCGTGTCGATCTCGCTGAACCCCGACACGGTCATCGAGACCTGGCAGCGACTGGCCAAACGCTGAACCCCCGATCGCGATCCGCGCTGCCTTGCGGGGCCCCTTCTGGGGCCTTTTTCCATTTCGGGCCAAAGGGCAGGGTAACTCCTCATCGGACTGTTCCGTAGGAGCAAGGGCCGCGTCAGAAATCTGTAAGGCAGCCCGTCAGAATGCAACTGACGGGATCGAGAAAGGTGAGACCGTGCTCCTGTTCGTGTCCGCCGTGAAGCTAGTGGCCGAGATCGCACTGCTCGCCTTTGCCGGCCAGTGGGTGTTGGGCCTCCTTGCCGGCAAGAAGCGCGACGGCAACCTGTTCTACCAGTTGCTGGGTATTCTTACGCAACCCTTTGTGCGGCTCGCACGCGTGCTGAGCCCGAGCATCGTCCTCGACCGCCACGTCCCGCTGGTGGCGTTCCTGCTTCTGGGGATCGTCTGGGTCTCGGCGACGCTGGGCAAGATCAGCATCTGCTTGGAGTTGGGAGTCCAGGCATGCCGGTGAGCCCTGCATCCGGCCCCCGATCCTGGCGCTATCGCTGGCTCAAGTGGCAGGCGATGGCCTGGCTGGTCATCGGCGACCGGCGGCGCGCGGCGCTCGTCTTCGACGAGATGCTCGCACGCTTTCCCGGCGATCCCTATGCCCGCATGAGCCGCGCCCATCTTCGCGCCCAGGCGGGGCAGAAGGAAGGCGCGCTCGACGACTACGCCCAGCTGCTCGAATCCCATCCCCGTCACGGGGCCGCCGCGTGGTTCAACTACGGCTTTCTGCTGGAAGAGTCCGGCCGTTATGACGACGCCGAGCACGCTTTCCGCCGGGCGGTCGAACTCGACCCCAAGCTCGACCGCGCCTGGTACGGCCTCGGGCTCGTCCTCATTCGCGCCCACCGCTTCGACGAGGCGGTGCAGGCCCTCAAGCGCAACACCGAATTGCAGCCCATGAGCCCCTACGGCTGGTACCAACTGGCCCGGGTGCACATGGACCGTCACGAGCCCGAAGAGGCAGCGAAGATCATTCGCCACCTCAAGGGCTTCGAGCCCAAGGTCGCTGCTCAACTGGAGCGCGAAACCGGCTTGGCCGTGTGACGGGGCACGAGCGGCCCTGCTGCGAGCTCGCCTGGAGGAGACGGGCGAGGGGCCGCCTCAGTCGCGCGCCGCAAGGTGCGCGGCATCATCAAAGGAGACCGGAGTCATGCAACTGTCGAGCAAGCATGAGGAGTACTGGCGAAAGAACCTGAGGATCACGGGCATCCTGCTCGCGATCTGGTTCGTCGTGACCTTCGTGGTCGCGTTCTTCGCCCGCGACCTCAGTTTCAACTTCTTCGGGTGGCCATTCAGCTTCTGGGTGGGTGCCCAGGGGGCGTTGGTGGTCTATGTGTTGATCATCTGGTACTACGCCCGGTACATGAACCGGCTCGACCAGGAATACGGCGTGGCCGAGGAGTGACACCATGGCAGGCATGACACCCACTGCAGGGGCGAGCTCGAGCGCGGCGGCCAACGCGGCGTTTCGCAAGCAGCTCAACAAGGTGTACGGCTGGTACACCGGCGGCTTCCTCATCTTCATCGTTGTGTTGGCCATCCTGGAGCAGGCCGGGATGCCGAAGAACTGGATCGGCTTCATCTTCCTGCTCGCCACCGTGGCTCTGTACGCCGGCATCGGCATCATGAGCCGCACGACCGACGCGGCGGAGTACTACGTGGCCGGGCGCCGCGTGCCGGCCATCTACAACGGCATGGCCACCGGCGCCGACTGGATGTCGGCCGCGTCGTTCATCGGCATGGCGGGCACGCTCTACCTCACCGGTTACGGCGGCCTGGCGTTCATCATGGGCTGGACGGGCGGCTACTGCCTCGTGGCACTGTTCCTCGCGCCCTACCTGCGCAAGTTCGGACAGTTCACGATCCCCGACTTCCTGGGCGCCCGCTACGGCGGCAACCTGGCCCGGTTCATCGGCATCCTGGCCGCCATCTTGTGCTCGTTCACCTACGTGGTGGCGCAGATCTACGGCGTGGGTCTCATCACCACGCGTCTGACGGGCTTCGCCTTCGAGATCGGTATCTTCGTCGGCCTCGGCGGCATTCTCGTGTGCTCCTTCCTCGGCGGCATGCGGGCGGTGACCTGGACCCAGGTGGCCCAGTACATCATCCTGATCATCGCCTACCTGATTCCTGTCGTGTGGCTGTCCGTGAAGCAGACGGGCGTGCCCGTGCCGCAGGCCGTCTACGGCTACCAGCTCGAGAAGGTCTCGGCCAAGGAGAAGGAGCTGCGCAACGACCCGAAGGAGCAGGAGGTCATCGCCGTCTTCAAGAAGCGCGCCGAGGAAGCGGCCGCCAAGCTCAAGGACGTGCCGGCCGCCATGGCCGCCGACCGCGCGGCCGCCGAGAAGAAGGTGGCGGACCTCAAGGCCCAGAACGCACCGCTCGCCGAGATTCAGGCCGCCGAGAAGGCGCTCGCTTCACTGCCGGCCACCGAAGCCGACGCCCGCAAGGCCTACGAGGCGGCCCAGAAGGCCAACGAGGCCAGGGCCAAGCCGCTCGGGGGCATGCCGGCGCATGCGCAGCAGTTCGCCGGCGATCCCAATGGCGACGAGAAAGCCCGCAAGACCTTCGACGAGTCTCGTCGCAACTTCCTCGCCCTGGTGTTCTGCCTGATGGTTGGCACGGCCGCGCTGCCGCACATCCTGATGCGCTACTACACCACGCCCTCGGTGAAGGAGGCTCGTGAGTCCGTCACCTGGTCGCTGTTCTTCATCTTCCTGCTGTACTTCACGGCTCCGGCACTGGCGGTGCTGGTGAAGTACGAGGTGTTCAACGTCCTGGTCGGCACGCCCTTCGACAAGCTGCCCGCATGGATCGCGCAGTGGTCGCGCGTCGATCCGACGCTGCTGTCGGTGACCGACGTCAACGGTGACGGCATCCTCCAGCTCGGCGAGATGAAGATCGGTGGCGACATCATCGTGCTCGCCACGCCCGAGATCGGTGGCCTGCCCTATGTCATCTCCGGCATGGTGGCCGCCGGTGGTTTGGCCGCGGCGCTCTCCACTGCCGACGGCCTGCTGCTGACGATCGCCAACGCGCTGTCGCACGACCTCTACTACAAGATGATCGATCCGAACGCCCCGACCTCGCGCCGGGTGACGATCTCGAAGATCCTCTTGCTGGTGGTGGCTCTCGCGGCCGCCTACGTGGCCGCTCAGAAGCCCGCCGACATCCTGTTCCTCGTCTCCGCTGCCTTCTCGTTCGCGGCTGCCGCCTTCTTCCCGGCCCTCGTGCTCGGGATCTTCTGGAAGCGCGCGAGCAGCATGGGCGCGGTGCTGGGCATGATCGCCGGCCTCGGCGTGACCTTCTACTACATGGCCACGACCCAGCCCTGGCTGCGCGGCGTGTTCGGCGTGACCTCGCCCGTGGAGCTGTGGTGGGGGATCCAGCCGATCTCCGCGGGTGTGTTCGGGGTGCCGATCGGCTTTGCGGTCATCATCCTGGTCAGCCTCTTCACTCCGGCGCCGAAGAAGGAAGTGCAGGAGCTCGTCGAGCACGTGCGCTATCCCAACCTGAAGGCCGCCTGACGTCCGCACCACCGGACGGCCGACAGGCCGAAGCGGCGCCGACCGGCGCCGCCTCCCAACCCCCAAGCCCGCGGCACCGCCTGCGGGCATTTTTCTTTGTGTCTGCTACAATTTCGGGCTTTCCTTGCCGCACCCGTTACTTGGGGCGGGCTTGCAACTGCCTTCGGGCAGCAGTGCGGGCCGGCCCATCGAGTGGGACGCCACGGGGCGGCTTCCCTCTTGGAATCCACAAGGAGTTTCGATGCGTCATTACGAAATCGTGCTGTTGATCCATCCGGATCAGAGCGAGCAGGTGGGCGCGATGGTCGAGCGCTACAAGGCCGTCGTGGCCAACGCGGGTGGCAAGGTCCACCGCGTCGAGGACTGGGGCCGCCGCCAGCTGGCCTACATGATCCAGAAGCTCGCCAAGGCCCACTACGTGTGCTTGAACATCGAGTGCAGCAAGGAAACGCTGCAGGAGCTCGAGACGGCCTTCCGCTTCAACGATGCCGTCCTGCGCCATCTGACCGTTCAGAAGTCCAAGGCCGAGACCGCGCCTTCGGTCATGATGAAGCTGGTCGAGAAGGAAGAGGCCAAGAAGGCGCAGCAGGAGGCGTCGGCCTGAGAGGCCGGCTGCCGCGACGTCTGCCTGCCATCGAACGGCGCCCGCGTGGCCCATGAACCGCGTGGAGTTGTCGGCAACGGTGGTGGAGCGGGGCGCGATGCGTTACACGCCCGCCGGCTTGCCCGCACTCGACCTGCGCCTGGCGCACGAGTCGGTCTTGACGGAAGCGGGGCACCCTCGCAAGGTCCGCCTGGAACTCAAGGCGGTCGCGGTCGGGGATCTCACGCAGCGCCTGTCCCGCACGGAGCTGGGACGCCCGGTCATGGTTTCCGGGTTTCTTGCTTCGCAACGCAACGGCCGCGGACTCGTGCTGCACATCACCGAACTGCAAGACGTTTCCAGCTCGTACTGAGATTGGATCGATAGACACAAAGAGATAGAGGTCAAACATGCCCGCACCTCGTGGTAAGTCCTCCAAGGACCGCAAGTCCAAGCGCAGCCAGCAGTCGCTGCTGTTCAAGCGCAAGCGTTTCTGCCGCTTCACCGCGGCCGGTGTCGAGGAAATCGACTACAAGGACGTCGATACGCTGCGCGACTTCATCAGCGAAAACGGCAAGATCATTCCGGCCCGCCTGACCGGCACCCGCGCCATCTACCAGCGCCAGCTGTCGACCGCCATCAAGCGCGCCCGCTTCCTGGCCCTGCTGCCGTACACCGATCTGCACAAGGTCTAAGGAGTCGACCCCATGCAAGTCATCCTGCTCGAGAAAGTCGCCAACCTGGGCAACCTCGGTGACGTCGTCAAGGTCAAGGACGGCTACGCTCGCAACTACCTGATCCCGACCGGTGCCGCTCGCCGCGCCACCGAGGCCGCGGTCAAGGAGTTCGAGGCCAAGCGTGCCGAACTGGAGAAGGCCGCTGCGGACAAGCTCACCGCCGCCCAGGCCCAGGGCGAGAAGCTGGCCGGCAAGACGGTCACCGTCGCCCAGAAGGCGGGCGTGGACGGCCGCCTGTTCGGCTCCGTGACCAACTTCGACATCGCCGAAGGTCTGAAGCAGCAAGGCTTCGACGTGCACAAGTCGCAGATCCGCCTGCCCAACGGCCCGCTGAAGGTCGTGGGCGAGCATCCGGTGTCGGTGGCGTTGCATACCGACGTCGTGGTCGACATCACGGTCGCTGTGGTGGCGGAGAACGACTGATCGCCCTCCAGGCACCGACAAGGGCCGGCCGTGCGCCGGCCCTTTTGTTTTGATCCGCGCGGCGGGCGGTTCGATGCACCGGATCTCCACAGGGATGTCCCCTGGCATTCCACAGAACTTTTCACGCCCCATGCACAACCTGTCCACAGCGATGTGCACTGCTGCCGCCTCAGCCCTCTTGTCCGCCCGGCCGAGGGGGCCTATCGTGAGCGTTTATGTCTGCGATCCTGAACCCCTCCGAATCGTCCGGACGTCCCGCCAGGGTGGATGACGAGGTCGCCCGCCTGCGGGTGCCTCCTCATTCGGTGGAGGCCGAGCAGAGCGTGCTCGGGGGCCTCTTGCTCGACAACGGAGCTTGGGACCGGGCCGGCGATCTGCTGACCGACAGCGACTTCTACCGCTACGAGCATCGTCTCATCTATGCGGCCATCGGCGCATTGATCAACGCCAACAAGCCGGCGGACGTCATCACCGTCTTCGAGCATCTGCAAAGCCTCGGCAAGGCCGAGGAGTGCGGAGGGCTCGTCTATCTCAATGCGCTCGCCCAGAGCGTGCCGAGCGCGGCCAACCTTCGCCGCTATGCGGAGATCGTGCGGGAGCGCGCCGTGCTGCGCAAGCTCGTCGCCGCCGCAGACGAGATCGCCACCGCGGCGTTCAATCCCCAGGGCCGGGCGGTTTCGCAGATCCTCGACGAGGCCGAGGGCAAGATCTTCCAGATCGGCGAGGAGGGCAACCGGTCGAAGCAGGGCTTCCAGAGCATGGACCAACTGGTCGTGGACCTCATCGACCGTGTCACCGAGCTCTACGAGAATGGAGCCGAGGAAGTCACGGGCGTGCGCACCGGCTTCTTCGATCTGGACCGGATGACGGCCGGCCTGCAGCCGGGCGACCTCATCATCCTCGCGGCCCGCCCCTCGATGGGCAAGACCGCGTTCGCCTTGAACATCGCCGAGAACGTGGCGGTGCAGGAAGGGCTGCCGGTCGTGGTGTTCTCGATGGAAATGGGGGCGGCCCAGCTCGCGCTGCGGATGGTCGGCTCCTTGGGGCGCATCGACCAGAGCCACTTGCGCACCGGCAAGTTGGCCGACGACGAGTGGGGGCGCCTCAGCGAGGCCGTGGAACGGTTGAAGAGCGCGAACGTGTTCATCGACGAAACGCCTGCGCTGAACCCGGCGGAACTGCGTGCGCGGGCGCGCCGTCAGGCGCGCCAGTGCGGCCGCCTTGGCCTCATCGTGGTGGACTACCTCCAGCTGATGAGCGGCACCGGCTCCAGCGAGGAGAACCGTGCCACCGAGATCGGCGAGATCTCGCGGGGCTTGAAGGCGCTGGCCAAGGAACTGCAGTGCCCGGTGATCGCGCTGTCGCAGCTGAACCGCTCGGTGGAGCAGCGCACCGACAAGCGCCCCATGATGAGCGACCTGCGCGAGTCGGGGGCCATCGAGCAGGACGCGGACGTGATCATGTTCATCTACCGCGACGACTACTACAACCGCGACAGCAAGGAGCCCGGGGTCGCGGAGATCATCATCGGCAAGCAGCGTAACGGCCCGGTCGGCACGGTGAAGCTGGCCTTCCTGAAGCCGCTGACGAAGTTCGAGAACCTCGCGCCCGGCTACGGTAGCGAGTACTGAGCCCCGGCGCCCGGCGACCCGAGGCCGGGCCGCAGCGCCCCGGGGGCGCTTCAGCTCCGAACGATCACGCGAGGCCGAGGGCCGCCGCGACTTCAGAGCACTTCGCTCGCGAAGTCGGCCAGGCGCGAACGCTCGCCGCGCGCGAGCGTCACGTGGCCCGAGTGCGGCCAGCCTTTGAAGCGATCGATCGCATAAGTGAGGCCCGAACTGCCCTCGGTGAGGTAGGGCGTGTCGATCTGCGCAAGATTGCCCAGGCACACGATCTTGGTCCCGGGGCCGGCCCGCGTGATCAGCGTCTTCATCTGCTTGGGCGTGAGGTTCTGCGCCTCGTCGATGATGACGTACTTGTTGAGGAAGGTGCGCCCGCGCATGAAGTTCATGCTCTTGATCTTGATCTTCGAGCGCACCAGCTCGTTGGTGGCAGCGCGTCCCCATTCGCCGGCCGAGCTGTCCGTGCGCGCGAGCACTTCGAGGTTGTCGTCCAACGCGCCCATCCACGGGGACATCTTCTCTTCCTCGGTGCCGGGCAGATAGCCGATGTCCTCGCCGACCGGCACCGTCACTCGCGTGACGATGATCTCGGTGTAGCGCCGTTCGTCGAGCACCTGCGACAAGCCCGAGGCCAGCGTCATCAGCGTCTTGCCGGTGCCGGCCGTGCCCGTCAGCGTGACGAAGTCGCACTCCGGGTCCATCAGCAGGTTGAGCGCGAAGTTCTGTTCCCGGTTGCGAGCCGTGACGCCCCACACCGCGTTCTTCTGATGCGTGTAATCCTTCAGCGTTCGCAGGACGGCGGTCTTGCCGGTGATCTCGGTGACCTTCGCGTACAGGGGCGCCACGCCCGGCGCCTCGAGGTAGACGAACTGGTTGATCAGCAAGGCAGGCACGAGCGGGCCGCTGATGCGGTAGAAGGTGGAGCCGCCTTGCTGCCAGCTCTCCATCGTCTTGCCGTGCCGTTCCCAGAAGTCGGGCGGCAGGGGCATCACGCCGGTGTACAGCAGGTCGACGTCGTCCAGCGTCTTGTCGTTGTAGTAGTCCTCTGCGGGCAGGCCCAGCGCGCGGGCCTTGATACGCATGTTGATGTCCTTGGACACCAGCACGACCTCGCGGTCGGCGTGCTGCGTGCGCAACGACTGCACGACGCCGAGGATCTGGTTGTCGGCCTTGCCCTGCGGCAATCCCTCGGGCAGCTCGGCCTTGAGCAGGTGCGTCTGGAAGAACAGCTTCCCGGCGGCCTCGCGGTGCCCGGTCTTGGCGAGCGGAATGCCGCGCTGGTGCTCCTCGGCCGAAATGCCCGCGACGAGGGCGTCGAGCTCCCGACTGACCTGCCGGGCGTTGCGTGCCACTTCCGACATCCCCCGCTTGTGACTGTCGAGCTCTTCGAGCGTGATCATCGGCAAGTAGATGTCGTGCTCGTCGAAGCGGAAGATCGACATGGGATCGTGCATCAGCACGTTGGTGTCGAGCACGAAGAGCTTCGGCGGGCCTTCCGACTTCGGGCGCCGGATCTTCGGACCCGTCTGCCGCAGGGTGGCGGGCGGGGCAGCCACTTCGGCGGTGGCGGGCGCCCGGGCGGTGTGGGCGGAAGGCCCGCGCTCGTGCGGGGCGAACAGGTCGAGCACGGGCGGGGAGGTGGGTTCCGCTTTCTCGGCCTTCTGGGGGCGTTTGCCCGCTCGCGGGGCAGCCTGGGCGTCGATCTCGGTGAGGGAGAGGATGTGGGCTTTCTTGGCGGGCGGCTTGGGCAGAGGCATTGGCGCGGCGAAGTGAGCTACCAAACAAAAAAGCCGCAGGGACACCCGTGCGGCTTTGCGTTCATGCAGGAGCGGATTCTCGACTCAACAGCATGAACCGATTATGCACATCCCGCGGGGCTCGGCAATCACCGTGAAAGCCCGATGCCGGCGGCGCGAAAGTGTGCGAACGTAAGTAACACGGGGCGAAGGACCTGTCGCAGCCGAAAGGAAAATGCGCTGAACGGCCTCGCTGGCACGCCGGCCGCGTGGATCAGCCTTTTTGCAGCGCCTTGACCGCCTTGAGCACTTCGTCCACATGGCCGGCGACTTTGATGCCGCGCCACTCGTGGCGCAACACGCCGTCGGCATCGATCACGAAGGTGCTGCGCTCGATGCCCTTCACCTTCTTGCCATACATGATCTTGTTCTTGACCACACCGAACATGTGACAGAGCTTTTCCTCGGTGTCAGCGATGAGTTCGAATGGCAGCTCAAGCGCCTGTTTGAACTTCTCGTGCGACGCCATGTTGTCGCGCGACACGCCAAACACCACCGCTCCTGCCTTCAGGAAATCCTTGTGCCGGTCGCGAAACTGCATGGCTTCCGTCGTGCAGCCGGGAGTATGGTCCTTCGGGTAGAAATAAAGCACGACGATTTGCCCCGCATAGGCCTGGGGCGTGAATTTCACGCCACCAGTCGCGAGCGCTTCAAATTCCGGAAGGGGTTTATTGAGGGCTGGCGTCATGAAGGTGTTATAGGATGTGGTTGAGGCACGCACAGGCGAGCTACTTATTATACCGCCCAAGGCAAGCCCCGCCGGGATAAGGGGGACCCCTCAAGAGAGGGGAAACGGCAAGCCGCCGGGCCGGCCGTGCGGCCCCGCGGAGCACCGGGCGGCGCAGCACGATGGCTTTGCGCGCTGCGCGGTCTCCCAACGCCGCGACCCCCCCCGGCCGCAGCCCCGGACCGCAGCCTTCAAGCCGCGGCCGCCTCGATCAGCAACGCAGCGACCACGCTGCGACCCTCCGAGACGAGGATGTTGTAGGTCCGGCAGGCTGCCTGGGTGTCCATCGTCTCGACCCCGATGCCCCGTTCGAGCAGCGGGCGCAGCAGCGCCGCGCTCGGAAAGCGAAGCCGGTTGCCGCTGCCGAAGATCACGACCTCCGGCGCCAGCGCGGCCACCTGCTCGAAGTGACCCGCCTGCAGGTCCTCCAGGCGGTTGCAAGGCCAGTCGAGCACGTCTCCCTGGGCGGGGACCAGCACGCTGCGGGCGTGCGCCTGGCCGTTGACCGTCACGCTCGCGCGGTCGTAGCCGCTGATCATGTTCGCGCCTTCGAGGCGGTCGGGTTGCAACTTCACGCAGACGTCCTCTGCAAGGCGCGGGAGGGCGGAAAACGCGCCGAAAAGGGAAGGGGCTGTGGTTAAATTATAGGTTTTGCGCTGCAGCAAATCTGCAATTCCTGTAACGGCCCAACCCTCATCCGGAGGTCTTCTTTGAAACCCGTCGCCAAGTCAGCGAAGCTGGCCAATGTGTGCTACGACATCCGAGGCCCGGTGCTGGAGAAGGCCCGGCAGATGGAGGAAGAGGGCCACAAGATCATCAAGCTCAACATCGGCAACCTGGCGGTCTTCGGCCTGGAGCCTCCGGAAGAGATCGTGCAGGACATGATCCGCAACCTGCCGCACACGGCGGGCTACACGGACTCCAAGGGGCTCTTCGCGCCGCGCCGCGCGGTGGTCCACTACACGCAGGAAAAGGGCATCCGCGGCGTCACGGTCGATGACGTCTACCTCGGCAACGGGGCCTCGGAGCTGATCGGCATGAGCATGAACGCGCTGCTCAACGACGGCGACGAGGTGCTGATCCCGGCCCCCGACTACCCGCTGTATACGGCGGTCGTGTCGTTGTCGGGGGGTACGCCGGTGCACTACATGTGCGACGAACAGTCGGACTGGATGCCGGACATCGCCGACATCAAGGCCAAGATCACGCCGCGCACGAAGGCGCTGGTGGTCATCAATCCCAACAACCCCACGGGGGCGTTGTACCCCGAGTCGGTGCTGCTCGAACTGGTGGAAATCGCGCGCCAGCACCAGCTGATCGTCTTCGCCGACGAGATCTACGACAAGACGCTCTACGACGGCAACACGCACACGAGCATCGCCTCGCTGGCCGACGACGTGCTGTTCGTCACCTTCAACGGCTTGTCGAAGAACTACCGTTCCTGCGGCTACCGGGCCGGCTGGATGGTCGTCTCGGGCGAGAAGCGGCACGCGCGCGATTACATCGAGGGGCTCAACATGCTGGCCTCGATGCGGCTGTGCGCGAACACGCCGGGGCAGCTCGCGATCCAGACGGCCCTGGGCGGCTACCAGAGCATCAAGGACCTGGTCGCGCCGGGCGGGCGGCTGTGCCGCCAGCGCGACCTCGCGCACCAGCTGCTCACCGACATCCCGGGCGTGACCTGCGTGAAGCCCAAGGCGGCCCTGTACATGTTCCCGCGGTTGGACCCGAAGATGTACCCGATCGAGGACGATCAGCAGTTCGCCTACGAGTTGCTCGCGGACGAGAAGGTGCTGATCGTGCAGGGCACGGGCTTCAACTGGCCCTATCCCGACCACTTCCGGCTCGTGTTCCTTCCCAACTCGGACGACCTGACCGAGGCGATCGGGCGCATCGCGCGGTTCCTCGATCACTATCGCAAACGCCATTCCCTCTGAGAACTCCCACATGAAGCCCATTCGTATCGGCCTGCTCGGCGCCGGGGTCGTTGCCAGCGGCGTGGCCCAGGTGCTTGCGCGCAACCAGGCGGAGATCAAGCGCCGCGCCGGTCGCGGCATCGAGATCGCGCGTGTCGGCGTGCGCAACGTAGACAAGGCGCGGGCCGCGCTGGGCGCCGAGATCGAGCTCACCACCGATCTCGATGCGCTCGTGCGCATGGAGGACATCGACATCGTGGTCGAGTTGATCGGAGGGACCACCCGGGCGCGCGAGCTCGTGCTGGCCGCGATCGACGCGGGCAAGCATGTGGTCACGGCCAACAAGGCGCTGCTTGCGGTGCATGGCACGGAGATCTTCGCCGCCGCGTGCCGCAAGGGCGTGATGGTGGCCTTCGAAGCCGCGGTGGCCGGCGGTATCCCGATCATCAAGGCGCTGCGAGAGGGCCTGACGGCCAACCGCATCCAGTGGATCGCGGGCATCATCAACGGCACGACGAACTTCATCCTCTCGGAGATGCGCTCCAAGGGACTGGACTTCGACGTGGTGCTCAAGGAAGCCCAGCGCCTGGGCTATGCCGAGGCCGACCCCACCTTCGACATCGAGGGCATCGATGCCGCGCACAAGGTCACGATCATGAGCGCGATCGCCTTCGGCATCCCGATGCAGTTCGACAAGGCGTATGTCGAAGGCATCACCCGCTTGCAGGCCACGGACATCACCTACGCGGAGCAGTTGGGTTACCGGATCAAGCTGCTGGGTATCACCAAGCGCAGGGCCGAGGGCATCGAGCTGCGGGTGCACCCCACGCTCGTGCCGGCCAAGCGGCTCATCGCCAACGTCGAGGGCGCGATGAACGCCGTCGTCGTGCACGGCGACGCGGTGGGCTCGACGCTCTACTACGGCAAGGGCGCGGGCTCGGAGCCCACGGCCTCGGCGGTGGTGGCCGACCTGGTGGACGTGACCCGCCTGCATACCGCGGACCCGGATCACCGCGTGCCGCATCTGGCCTTCCAGCCGGACGCGCTGGACGACGCGCCCATCCTGTCGATGGAGGAGGTGGTGACCTCGTTCTACCTGCGGTTGCGGGTGGCGGACCAGACGGGCGTGCTGGCGCGCATCACCGGCATTCTGGCCGAGCACGACATCTCCATCGACGCAGTGTTGCAGCGCGAGGCAGGCGACGACGAGAACCAGACGGATCTCATCATCCTCACGCACGACACGCAGGAAGGGCGCATGAACAAGGCCATCGCGCAGATGCAGTCGCTGCCGACCGTGCTGCAGCCCATCGTGCGCATCCGCAAGGAAGAATTGAACAACTGAAAGCACCCGCCGGCGCGTCGGAGACCAGCGTTGAAGTACATCAGCACCCGCGGCGACCGCACGGAACGCCGCTTCTCTGAGATCCTCCTGGAAGGACTGGCCCCCGATGGCGGGCTGTATCTGCCGACGCACTACCCGCGCGTCGACGCGGCCACGCTCGAGCGTTGGCGCACGCTCGGCTATGCGGAGTTGGCGTTCGAGATCCTCTCGCTCTACATCGACGACATCCCCGCGGCCGACTTGCGACAGATCGTGCATCGCACCTACACGCCGGAGGTGTTCGGGACCGAAGCCATCGTGCCGCTCAAGCCGCTGGAGCCCGGCGTGGCGCTGGAGGCGCTGTCCAACGGGCCGACGCTCGCCTTCAAGGACATGGCGATGCAGTTGCTCGGCCACCTCTTCGAGTACGAACTCGCGCGGCGAGGCGAGGAGCTGAACATCCTGGGGGCGACTTCGGGCGACACCGGCAGCGCGGCGGAATACGCCATGCGCGGCAAGAAGGGCATCCGCGTCTTCATGCTCTCGCCCTACGGGCGGATGAGCCCGTTCCAGCAGGCCCAGATGTACAGCCTCCAGGACGCCAACATCCACAACCTGGCGGTGCAGGGTGTCTTCGACGACTGCCAGGACATCGTCAAGGCCGTCTCCAACGACATCGAGTTCAAGCGCCGGCACAAGATCGGCACGGTCAACTCGATCAATTGGGCGCGGCTCGTGGCGCAGGTGGTGTACTACTTCGCCGGCTATTTCCAGGCCACCAAGAGCAACGACGAGGAAGTGAGCTTCGCGGTGCCGTCGGGCAACTTCGGCAACATCTGCGCCGGACACGTCGCGCGGATGATGGGCCTGCCGATCCGCAAGCTCGTGCTCGCGACGAACGAGAACGACGTGCTCGACGAGTTCTTCCGCACGGGCACCTACCGCGTGCGCAAGGGCTCGGAGACGTACGAGACGTCCAGCCCGTCGATGGACATCTCCAAGGCGTCGAACTTCGAACGGTTCGTCTTCGACCTGCTGGGACGCGACGCCGAGCGCACGCGCCGCCTCTTCAAAGAGGAGGTCGAGCAGCGCGGAGCCTTCACGCTGGAGCCGCAGGAGTTCGCGCGGGTGAAGGACTACGGCTTCGTCTCGGGCCGCAGCACCCACGCCGATCGCCTGGCCACCATTCGCGCCACGTGGGAGCGCTTCGGCGTGATGATCGACACCCACACGGCCGACGGGCTGAAGGTGGCTCGTGTGCACGTCGAGCCCGGCGTGCCGATGCTGGTGCTGGAGACGGCGCTGCCGGCGAAGTTCGCCGCCACGATCCGGGAGGCGCTGGGCCGCGAGCCCGAGCGCCCGCGCGGTCTGGAGGGGATCGAGGAATTGCCCAAGCGCTTCACGGTCATGCCGCCGTCGGCGCAGGCGGTCAAGGACTACATCGCGCAGAATTGCTGATCCCCTCGACGGATCGGCAGGTTCATGAAAGTCGTCGGTTTCTGCGGTTACTCGGGTTCGGGCAAGACCACGCTGGTCGAGCAGTTGATCGTCCAGTTGCGCTTGGCGGGGCAGCGGGTGTCGGTGGTGAAGCACGCCCACCACCAGTTCGACATCGACTACCCGGGCAAGGACTCGTGGCGCCATCGACAGGCGGGGGCGTTCGAGGTGGTGGTCGCCTCGGACCGGCGCCTGGCGAAGATCCGCGAGTATGAGGTGCAGATGGAACCGACGGTGCACCAGCTGATCGCCGAACTGGTGGAGTGCGACTGGGTGCTGGTCGAGGGGTTCAAGCATGCCGACATCTGCAAGATCGAGGTGTGGCGTGCGCAGACGGGCAAGCCCGCACAGTACCTGCACGATCCGTTCGTCACGGCCATCGCCACCGACAGCCCCGATCGGCTACCCGAGCCAACCCTGCGGCCGGTCCTCGATTTGAACGATCCCGACGCGGTGGCGCAGCATCTGCTGGACAATCAACACCGCTATGAGTACCGCTCCCCGTTCCCCGATGTTGAGCCTCGAGGAGGCCTTGACGAGGCTGCTCTGTTCGATCCGGCCGCTGGCTGAGACCGAGACGCTGCCCGTGGCCGAGGCCCTTTGCCGTGTGCTGGCCGAGGATGTGGTGTCGCCGATCGACGTGCCGGCCCATGCGAACAGCTCCATGGACGGCTACGCCGTGCGAGGGGCCGATGTGGACGTGCCCGGCAAGGTGCTGCCCGTCGTGCAGCGCATTGCGGCCGGTCAGGTCGGCGAGCCCCTGCGCCCCGGCACGGCGGCGCGCATCTTCACGGGCGCGCCGCTGCCCGAAGGGGCGGATGCGGTCGTCATGCAGGAGCAGTGCGAGCCCGTCGAGGGCGGGGTGCGGATACAGGTGGTCCCGCAGCCGCGCCAGTGGATCCGTGAGGCCGGCGAGGACGTGCGGCGCGGCTCGGTGGTGCTGCCCCGCGGGATGAGGCTGACGCCGCAGGCGCTCGGGCTCGCAGCCACGGTGGGGCGTGCGCAACTGACGGTGGTGCGCCGCCCGCGCGTGGCGCTCTTTTCCACCGGCGACGAATTGGTGATGCCCGGCCAACCCCTGAAGCCCGGCGCGATCTACAACTCGAACCGGGACACGCTGAAGGGCCTGCTCGCCCAGTTCGGCTGCGAGTGCTCGGACCTGGGGATCGTGCCGGATCGCCTGGCGGCGACGCGAGAGGCGCTGCGTCAGGCCGCCGAGCACCACGACTTGATTCTCACCTCCGGTGGCGTCTCGGTCGGCGAGGAGGACCACGTCAAGCCCGCGGTGGAGGCCGAGGGTCGCCTGGACCTGTGGCAGATCGCCATCAAGCCGGGCAAGCCGCTCGCCTTCGGCGAAGTGCGCGCCCAAGAGCGGTCGGCGTGGTTCATCGGGTTGCCGGGCAACCCGGTGTCGAGCTTCATCACCTTCCTTGTCGCCGTGCGTCCCGTCATCCGGGCCCTGCAAGGGGCTGCGGTCGATCCGCCGGCGCCGGTGTGGTTGCCTGCCGGCTTCGACTGGCCCCGACCGGACAAGCGGCGTGAGTTCCTGCGGGTGCGGCGCGGTGCCGACGGGCGACTGGAGCTGTTTCCCAACCAGAGTTCGGGCGTGCTGACCTCCACCGTCTGGGCGGACGGCGTGATCGACAATGCGCCGGGTCATGCGTTCCGCGCGGGTGAGCTGGTGCCCTATCTCTCGTTTGCGGAGTGGATGCAATGAAGGTGCGGGTGAAGTACTTCGCGTCGATCCGCGAGGCGCTGGGAGCCGGTGAGACGGTGGAAATGGCGCCCGGCGCCACCGTAGGCGACCTGCGGGACCGGCTCCTGGCGGCCAGCCCCGCGCACGCCCAGGCCCTCGCGCGTGGGCGGGCACTGCGCTGCGCGCTGGACCAGGCGATGTGCGACGAGAAGGCCGCGCTGCGCGAGGATGCGGAGGTGGCGTTCTTCCCACCGGTGACGGGAGGCTGAAATGAGCGGGCACGTCGCGCGGGTGAGCATCCAGACGGAGGACTTCGACCTCGGCGCCGAGGTGGCCCGGCTGCGGGCGGGCGACCCCCAGGTGGGCGCCGTCGCGTCGTTCGTCGGCACGGTGCGCGACGTGAGCGAGGGCAGCGCCGTGGCCCGCATGGAGCTCGAACACTACCCCGGCATGACGGAGCGGGCCATCGAGGCGATGATCGACGAGGCGATGCGGCGCTTCCCGGTGCGCGCCGCCCGGGTCATCCACCGCGTCGGCCCGCTCGCGCCGGGCGATCAGATCGTGCTCGTGGCAGTGACGGCGGCCCACCGGGGCGCGGCCTTCCAGGCATGCGAGTTCCTGATGGACTACCTCAAGACCCAGGCACCCTTCTGGAAGAAGGAACACACCCCCGAGGGGGCCCGATGGGTCGATGCGCGCGCCAGTGACGACGCGGCGCTGGCGCGATGGGGGATTGCCGCCGGCAACGCCATGCCCGGCGTCGGGCCGGGCGAGGGGCCCGTGGACGCCCGCGGCACGCCTTCCGGGGCCGGCGCCGAGGGGCGGCCGGCCGACGAAGGGCGGGGTGCATGCAGTCACTGACCTGGGGGCACGCGGCGGCGGTCGCCCTCGGCGCGGTGGGCGGCGCGTGGGCCCGCTGGTTGACCGGCGTCTGGCTCAACGGGGCGTGGCCCGGGTTTCCGCTGGGCACACTGCTGGTCAACTGCGTCGGCGGCGTACTGATCGGGGCCGCCCTCGTGTGGTTCAGCCGCCACCCCGACGAGTTCTGGCGGCTGCTGTTCGTCACGGGCTTCCTGGGCGCGCTCACCACCTTCTCGTCGTTCTCGGTCGAGTCGCTGCACCTGTTGCAAAAGCAGGCCTGGGGCTTGGCGCTCGCGCATACGCTGGCCCATGTGGTGGGCAGCCTGGCGGGGGCGGCCCTCGGCTTCGTCGCCGCGCGGCAGTGGCTGGCGTGAAGCGCTGCGCGCGCGATACTGGGCTTCGCCCTTGACCCAGCGCAGGCTGCGGCGTGCCGGTTGCACTTGAAATGGCACCGGCTCCCCTCATTTCCGTCGCAACCGGAGGATTTTTCCCATGCGACTCGAGAAACTCACCACCAAGTTCCAGGAGGCCTTGGGCGAGGCCCAGAGCCTGGCGCTGGCCCATGACAACCCCTACATCGAGCCGGCGCACATCCTGCTGGCGATGCTGCAGCAGGACGAAGGCCCGAAAGCGCTGCTGGACCGCGCGGGGGCGAACACCGCGGGCCTGCGCCGCGCGGTCGAGGCTGCGATCAAGCGCCTGCCGCAGGTGCAGGGCGCCGAGCAGGTCCAGGTGGGCCGCGACACCGTCTCGCTGCTGCAGGCGGCCGAGAAGGAGGCGCTCAAGCGCGGCGACCAGTTCATCGCCAGCGAGATGTTCCTGCTGGCGCTCACCGACACCAAGGCCGAGATCGGCCAGATCGCCAAGGAGCACGGGCTGACGCGCAAGGCGCTGGAGGCCGCCATCGACGCGGTGCGAGGCGGCCAGCGGGTGGAGAACGCCGAGGCCGAAGGCCAGCGCGAGGCGCTGAAGAAGTACACGCTCGACCTGACCGAGCGCGCCCGCCAGGGCAAGCTGGACCCGGTGATCGGGCGCGACGACGAGATCCGCCGCGCGATCCAGGTGCTGCAGCGTCGCAGCAAGAACAACCCGGTGCTCATCGGCGAGCCCGGCGTGGGCAAGACGGCCATCGTGGAGGGGCTGGCGCAGCGCATCGTGGCCGGCGAGGTGCCCGACACGCTCAAGGACAAGCGCGTGCTGGTGCTCGACATGGCGGGCCTGCTGGCCGGCGCCAAGTACCGCGGGGAGTTCGAGGAGCGGCTGAAGGCGGTGCTCAAGGAAGTCGCGCAGGACGAAGGCCGCATCATCCTCTTCATCGACGAGATCCACACGATGGTGGGCGCGGGCAAGGCCGAGGGCGCCATCGACGCGGGCAACATGCTCAAGCCGGCCCTGGCGCGGGGGGAACTGCACTGCATTGGCGCGACCACGCTCGACGAGTACCGCAAGTACATCGAGAAGGACGCGGCGCTGGAGCGGCGCTTCCAAAAGATCATCGTGGACGAGCCCAGCGTCGAGCAGACCATCGCCATCCTGCGCGGCCTGCAGGAGAAGTACGAGGTGCACCACGGCGTCGAGATCACGGACCCGGCGATCGTGGCCGCGGCCGAGCTTTCGCACCGCTACATCACCGACCGCTTCCTGCCCGACAAGGCGATCGACCTGATCGACGAGGCCGCGGCCAAGATCAAGATCGAGATCGACTCCAAGCCGGAGGAGATGGACCGGCTGGACCGGCGCCTCATCCAGCTCAAGATCGAGCGCGAGGCGGTGCGCAAGGAAAAGGACGAGGCCTCGCAGAAGCGCCTGGCGCTGATCGAGGAGGAGATCGCCAAGCTCGAGCGCGAGTACGCCGACTTGGAGGAGATCTGGAAGGCCGAGAAGGCGGCCGCTCAGGGCTCGGCGCAGCTCAAGGAGGAGATCGACCGTATCAAGTTCCAGATCGAGGAGCTCAAGCGCAAGGGCGACTTCAACAAGGTCGCCGAGCTGCAGTACGGCAAGCTGCCCGAGCTGGAAAAGCGCCTGAAGGACGCGCAGGCCAAGGAGGCCGGCAAGGCCAAGGACGCGAAGGACGGCGGCCGCCCGCAGTTGCTGCGAACGATGGTCGGCGCCGAGGAGATCGCCGAGGTCGTCTCGCGCGCCACCGGCATCCCGGTGAGCAAGCTGATGCAAGGCGAGCGCGAGAAGCTGCTCAAGATGGAAGAACGGCTCCACGAGCGCGTGGTGGGCCAGGACGAGGCCATCCGCGCGGTGAGCGACGCCATCCGCCGCTCGCGCGCCGGCCTGGCCGATCCCAACCGTCCGTACGGCTCGTTCCTGTTCCTGGGTCCCACCGGCGTGGGCAAGACGGAGCTGTGCAAGGCGCTGGCCGCGTTCCTGTTCGACAGCGAGGAGCACATGATCCGCATCGACATGAGCGAGTTCATGGAGAAGCACTCCGTGAGCCGGCTCATCGGTGCGCCGCCGGGCTACGTGGGCTATGACGAAGGCGGCTATCTGACCGAGGCGGTGCGGCGCAAGCCGTACAGCGTGGTGCTGCTCGACGAGGTCGAGAAGGCGCACCCGGACGTGTTCAACGTGTTGCTGCAGGTGCTGGACGATGGGCGATTGACCGACGGCCAGGGGCGCACGGTGGACTTCAAGAACACCGTTATCGTGATGACCAGCAACCTGGGCTCGCACCTCATCATGCAGATGGCGGGGCAGGACCCGGAAGCCATCCGCGATGCGGTGTGGGTGGAGGTCAAGCAGCACTTCCGTCCGGAGTTCCTGAACCGGATCGACGAGACGGTGGTGTTCCACGCACTCGACCAGAAGCACATCGAGTCGATCGCGAAGATCCAGCTGCGTCAGTTGGAGCAGCGGCTCGAGAAGATGGACATGAAGCTGGACGTCTCGCCGGCGGCGCTGGCGGAGCTGGCCAAGGTGGGCTTCGACCCGGTGTTCGGCGCGCGGCCGTTGAAGCGCGCGATCCAGCACCGCATCGAGAACCCGGTGGCCAAGCTCATCCTCGAAGGCAAGTTCGGGCCGAAGGACGTGATCCCGGTGGATGTGCGCCAGGGCGAGAAGGGGCCGGAGTTCGTCTTCGAGCGCGTCGTGCACTGAACGCCGGTCACGGCATCCATTCCCGGGCCCACCTGTGCGGTGGGCCTTTGTTTTCCTTGCCCGCCGGGGCCGATTTCAACGCGACCAGAGGCCGTCGAGCCGTTGGAGTTGGAAGCGCACGAGGGACTGGTTCGTCTTGCTGCGATCGAGCAGGGCGTGCA
Source organism: Schlegelella aquatica (assembly GCF_026013905.1). NCBI lineage: Bacteria > Pseudomonadati > Pseudomonadota > Betaproteobacteria > Burkholderiales > Sphaerotilaceae > Caldimonas > Caldimonas aquatica. The sequence goes on along the minus strand of NZ_CP110257.1, from coordinate 1,858,365 downwards.
GGGCCAGCTCAGGATGGCCGGGCACCGGGCGCACCACCTGGTGGTGCCGGTCGGAGGAGATGAGCAGCTCCTGCGCGGGCTCGGCGAGTGCCAGGGCCATTCGGGCCAGGTGCTGGGCGTTGAGCAAGTTGCTGCCCTGCCGCGCCATGTCGAGTGCGCTCGGGGCGTGGCCGGCGTGGGCCAGGGGGGCTCCCGTCGCCACCTCGAAGACGCAACAGGCGAGCAGTCCGGCGAGCCCGCGCACCTGCTCGACGTAGCGCGCTGCGGAGGACGAGTGCGCAGCCGCGGTCGCAGCGGCTGGTGCGGCGACCCTCGGCGTAGGGGCGATGAAGGGCGCCGGGGCGTCCGTGATCGCGTCGCCGGCAGGCTTCAGGTCGAGGGTCAGCGGGGCGAGTGAAGGGGCGGCCACCGGGGCCAGCCGGCCGCGCGCGGAGTTCTTCTGCCAGAAACCGAGGATGTAGGACCACGCATCCGAGCCGCGAGCGGGCTGCGGCGAGGCGCGCAGCAGCAGGCCGTGGCGTTGGACCACCTGGCTGCACTGCGACGCCGCGGCCGACACCGCGTTGGGCCCCAGGGGCAGCACCAGCAGGTTGGGGCAGACCCAGCGGGCACTGTGGACCGCGTGCAAGGCCTGCCGCAGTGCGTGGGCGGGTGCCGGGGCGACCTGTTCGCTCAGGATGAGCACGCTGGCCTGAGCGAGTTCCATCATGACCTTGGCAATCGCCTGCTGCGCCGCGGGGGTGGCCTCCACATCGGTGCTGTAGACGCGCACCGAAGTCGAGGTGCCCGGCAGCGTGTAGTCGGCGTAGCGGATGGTGGCCAGGGTCGTGCCGTACCCTTGCTGCCGGATCACGAGTTGGCGGATCGACCCGTTTCCCATGGCGGCCAGTTGCTTGAGCAACTGAAGGCCCGTGGGGCCGCCGGCGAGATCGTGGAGGGCGAGGTGACGGCTTTCGAGGTGCTCGAATTGCTGGCGCAGCGCCTCCGCGGCGTCGCAGGAGACGAAGAGCTCGCGCAAGTTGGGGCCGATGAGGCGGCCGATCTCGCGCTCCGCGGGGTCGAGGTACTCCTTTTCGCCGCGCATGATGCGCGTGGCCATCATGTCGGCGGGCATGGTCGCTTCCCATTCGCCGGCGGGGACGGGCCCTGCGTTCGCGGCTCCCGGAGTACGGCTTGTGGTCGCTGCGTTGGACGTCTGCATGGAAGACCCCATGATGTGTCGATGCAGTGTAACGACCAGTTTCTGGTAGCGCGCCCCCCGGATGGGGGAAGGTCCCGGGGCCGCGGGGAAGGCTGGCCCCAGAAGCCCGCGGGCGAGGGGCGTCGATAGAATGAACCAGGGCTGAGTTGTGACTCAATTGACGTCGCACGCAGCGACGCCCGGCGCGTCAGGCGCCGTATCGACGACGGATCACACATGACTATGGAGACGCAAGCGCCGGTGGTCATCATCGGCGCCGGCCTGGCCGGATTGACGGTGGCGCTGCACCTGGCGGACCGCCAGCCCGTGGTGGTGCTGGCCAAGCGGGGGCTGGAAGAGGCAGCGACCGCCTGGGCTCAGGGAGGCATCGTCGGCGTGCTCGGCAGCGACGACAGCGTCGAGAGCCATGTTCGAGACACCCAGGATGCCGGCGCTGGCCTGGTGGACGAGCGCACCGCGCGGTTCATTGCGGAGCACAGCGCCGAGGCCATCGAATGGCTGGTGGCGCAGGGGGTGCCCTTCTCGCCGGACCCGAGCGGCCCGCTGGGCCTGCACCTCACGCGCGAAGGCGGGCATGCGGTGCGACGCATCGCCCATGCGGCCGATGCCACCGGCAAGGCGATCCACGACGTGCTGCTGGCCGAGGTCCGGCGTCATCCCAACATCCGGCTGCGCGAGCGCTGGATGGCTGTGGACCTCATCACGTCGCGTCACCTGCGCCGGGAGGAGCCGCCCCGCTGCTATGGCGTGTACGCACTGGACATCGAGCACGGCCGGGTGGAGACGCTGCCGGCCGCCGCCGTCGTGCTCGCCACCGGCGGGCTGGGCAAGGTGTACCGCTACACCAGCAACCCCGACACCGCCACCGGCGACGGCATCGCGATGGCCTGGCGCGCAGGCTGCCGCGTGGGGAACATGGAGTTCATCCAGTTCCACCCGACCTGTCTCTATCACCCGCAGGAGCGCAGCTTCCTCATCACGGAGGCCTTGCGCGGCGAGGGCGCACACCTGAAGCTGCCCGACGGGCGCCGGTTCATGACGGATCATGATCCGCGCGGTGAGCTGGCGCCGCGCGACATCGTGGCCCGGGCGATCGACTTCGAGATGAAGAAGCACGGCCTGGACCACGTGTGGCTCGATGCCACCCACCTCGGCGCCGAGTTCCTGAAGGAGCACTTCCCGACGATCTATGCGCGGTGCCTGCGGCTGGGCATCGACATCACGCGCCAGCCGATCCCGGTGGTGCCGGCGGCGCACTACGCCTGCGGAGGCGTGGTGACGGACCTGGACGGGCGCACGGACCTCCCCGGGCTGTATGCGGTGGGGGAGACGAGCTACACCGGGTTGCATGGCGCCAACCGGCTCGCGAGCAACTCGCTGCTCGAATGCGTGGTGCTGGGCCGCACCGTGGCTGCGCACATCGGTGCGCAGGACCACGAACCGCTGCCGGTGCTGCCCGCCTGGGACGAAAGCCAAGTCGAGGACGCGGACGAGCAGGTGGTCATCGCCCACAACTGGGACGAGCTGCGCCTGTTGATGTGGAACTACGTGGGCATCGTGCGCACCACCCGGCGACTGGAGCGCGCGTTGCACCGCATCCGGCTGCTGCGCAGCGAAATCGACGACTACTACGCCAACTTCCGCGTCACGCGCGACTTGCTGGAACTGCGCAATCTGGTCGATTGCGCGGAACTGATCGTGCGCTCGGCGCTCCTGCGGCACGAAAGCCGCGGGCTGCACTACAGCCGCGACTACCCCCGCACGTTGCCGGCGAGCTTTCCGACGATCCTGGTGCCGCCCGCTGCGCGGCGGGCCAACGGCGCGCCCGTGCCGGGTTGAACGACGCTCGTGTTCAGCGTGCCCGCATCGCGCGGCGCGCCTGCACGAACTCGAACGCGTGGTGCACCGCCTCGTCGATAGCGCGCTCGTTGTCGGCGCGCTCTTTCTCTGTCAGATAGAAGGCCAGATCGACGTCGTGGCGGATGTAGCGCGGCGGCAGCCGGTTGAGGGCGACGCACACCACGTCGGCCAGGAGTTCAGGCTCGAGGGCCGGGTAGCGGGGAGCGAGTTCGGCCACGGCCTGCATGACCGGGCGCTCGTAGTAGTTGTGGACGGAGGCGAAATCGGGGGAAGACATAGGGGGCGGGCTCGTCGATGGACTGACCGCAGTGTGCGAGGAGGCCCGCACCTCCGATTCGCCGAATAGCGCGCCTTCAGCGGGCCAGATCCAGCCGGCCCCCGCGCCAGCACGCAGCCAGGGGCCGGTGGCCGAACTGGCAGGCCAGGTCCCGGGGGTGGTCGATGTCCCACAGCGCGAGGTCGGCACGCAGGCCGGTCGCGATGCGGCCCACCTCGTCTTGCAGACCCAGCGCCCGCGCCGCATGACGCGTGACGCCCGCCAGGGCCTCCGCGGGCGTGAGGCCGAAGAAGGTGCAGCCCATGTGCAGCATCAGCAACAGCGAGGTGCAGGGGCTCGTGCCGGGGTTGCAGTCGGTGGCGAGCGCCATGGGCACGCCGTGCTCGCGCAGGGCTTGCACGGGCGGCAAGCGCGTCTCGCGCAGGCAATAGAAGGCCCCGGGCAGCAACACGGCGACGGTGCCCGCAGCCGCCATCGCTCGCACGGAGGTTTCGTTCGTGCATTCGAGATGGTCGGCCGAGAGCGCGCGATGGTCGGCGGCGAGCTGCGCCCCGCCCAGGTCGGAGAGCTGATCCGCATGGAGCTTGACGGGCAGCCCGCGCTGCGCGGCAGCCTGGAAGACCCGCCGCGTCTGCTCGGGCGTGAAGCCGATGCCTTCGCAGAACGCGTCCACCGCGTCGATCCAGCCCTCGCGGTGGAGCGTCGGCAGCATCTCGCCGCAGACGAGGTCGATGTAGTCGTCGGCCCGGCCCTGGAACTCGGGGGGCAGGGCATGGGCGCCGAGAAAGGTCGTGCGCACCGTCACGCCCTCGCGCTCGCCAAGCCTGCGCGCGGCCTGCAACATGCGCCGTTCGGCGGCCAGCTCCAGCCCGTAGCCGGACTTGATCTCCACCGTCGTCACGCCCTCGGCCATGAGCGTTCGCAGGCGAGGGGTGGCGGCGGCGATGAGTTCGTCGAGCGTGGCTTGGCGGGTCGCCCGCACTGTGGAGACGATGCCGCCACCGGCGCGCGCGATGTCCTCGTAGCGTGCGCCTTGCCAGCGCAGCTCGATCTCCGCCGCCCGGCTGCCAGCCCACACGAGATGCGTGTGGCAGTCGATGAGGCCGGGCGTCAACCAGCGTCCCTCAGCGTCGAACTCGGGCAGGGCCCGGTGGGGTGCCGGCACTCGCGCGGCCGGTCCCACCCAGGCGATGCGGCCATCCTGCACGGCGACGGCCGCGTCGCGGCACTCGCCCCAGCCGGTGGCGTCCGCCATGGTGGCGAGGTGCACGCGGCGTATGAGCCAGGAGCGGGTCTCGGGCGTGGAGTTCATCGGGCGGCTCTCCTGTCTCAAGGGCTGCGTGCTCCGCAGTGAGCTTGCGCCACCTGCCACACGAGGCGGGCGGCGGTGCGGGCCGTGCGCTGGTCGATGTCCAGCCGGGGGTTGAGCTCGGCCACGTCGGCCAGCCGCAGCCGGCCGCAGCCTGCGACCGTCTGCACCAGCGGCTCGATCACTTCGATCGCGACGCCGCGCGCGGCCGGTGCGCTGACGCCCGGCGCCGTGGCGGCGGGCAGCACGTCCAGACAGACGGTGAGGTACACGGCGTCGAAGCCTTCGAGCCACTGGGCCAACTCCGCGCGCAGGGCCTCCAGATGGAGCAGGGTCATCTGCTCGTCCAGCGTCCACTGCACGCCGAGCGAGCGCGCGGTGTCGAACAGCGCTCGGGTGTTGGCCGCGCGCGAGACTCCCAGCACGCGGTAGTGCGCGTCCCAGCCGTGCGCGCGAGCATGCTCCAGGGCCTGCAGGAAGGGTGTCCCGGAGGTGGCCTGCACGTCGCGGCGCAGGTCGAAGTGGGCGTCGAAGTTCACGATCGCCAGCCGCCGGGCGCGACCCGACTGGAGCAGCGATGCGAGGCCCTGGTAGCTGGCCCACGCGATCTCATGACCGCCTCCCAGACCGATCACGAGGTGGCCTTGGTCGAGCAGGCGCGCGGCCCGCTCGGCATAGCGGCTCTGCGCGGCTTCGAGGTCGCCGTCGAGGCACGGCACGGTGCCCGCGTCGATGAGGGGCTGCGCCGATGCGGCCGGCAGCGACGCCAGGGCGCGGCGCAGCGCGAGCGGCCCCTCGGCCGCCCCGGCGCGGCCCTGGTTGCGGCGCACGCCTTCGTCCGAGGCGAGGCCGAGCAGGGCCACGCCCGCCGCGGCTGAGCCTCCAGGTGCATCGCTCCAGGGCTGCACCACTTGGTGCCAGCGCCAGCCGGCTTCGCCGTCGGCGGCATCCACACGGCCTTTCCAGGGGGTCCGCCAGTCTTCGCCGGGGGGCGGGGTGGGGCCGGGCATCACGGCTCGCTCCAGGAGGGCAGCACCCGGCCCGCGTAGCGGGTGAAGCCGCCTGCGTCGATGAGTTGCTCCACCGCGGCGATGTCGGGGGCGAAGACGCGGTCCTGGTCGTAACGCGGCACCTTGCTGCGGATCAGCGCGTGCGCCTCCTCCAGCGTGCTGGAACTGCGCAGCGGGCGATGGAAGTCGATGCCCTGCGCCGCCGCCAGCAGCTCGATCGCGATGATGTGGCGCACGTTGGTCGCCATGTCGGCCAGCTTGCGCGCGGCGAAGGTGGCCATGCTGACATGGTCCTCCTGGTTGGCCGAGGTCGGCAGCGAATCGACGCTCGCCGGGTGCGCGAGCGTCTTGTTCTCGCTGGCCAGCGCGGCCGCGGTGACGTGCGCGATCATGAAGCCCGAGTTGACGCCCGGCTCCTGCACCAGGAAGGGCGGCAGCCCTGAGAGGCTGGCATCGATGAGCAGCGCGATGCGCCGCTCCGAGAGCGCGCCCACCTCGGCGATGGCCAGCGCAAGCGTGTCGGCCGCGAAGGCGACCGGCTCGGCGTGGAAGTTGCCGCCGGAAAGCACCTCGCCGGTGTCCGCGAACACGAGCGGGTTGTCCGACACCGCGTTGGCCTCGGTGACGAGGCTGGCTGCCGCTTGGCGGATGACGTCCAGGCAGGCGCCCATCACCTGAGGCTGGCAGCGCAGGGAATACGGGTCCTGCACGCGGTCGTCGCCCACACGGTGCGAGGCGCGGATCTGGCTGCCCGCGAGCAACGCGCGGTAGAGCGCGGCAACGTCGATCTGGCCCCGGTGGCCGCGCACGCGGTGGATGCGATCGTCGAAGGGGTCGTCCGAGCCCTTGGCCGCGTCCACGCTCATCGCCCCGGCGACGACGGCGGCGGCGAACACCTGCTCGGCGCGCAGCAGTCCCATCAGTGCGATGCCGGTGGAGACCTGCGTGCCGTTCAGGAGTGCGAGGCCTTCCTTGGCTTCGAGCGCGAGGGGGGCGAGTTGCGCCCGCCGCAGCCCCTCGGTGGCCGGCACGATGCGCCCGTCCATGCGCACCTGCCCTTCGCCGAGCAGCGGCAAGGTCAGGTGCGCGAGCGGCGCCAGGTCCCCCGAGGCGCCGACCGACCCCTGCGACGGGATGCAGGGCCACACCTGCGCGTTGTAGAGCGCCACCAAGGCGTCGAGCACCTCGGGGCGCACGCCCGAGTAGCCCCGGGCCAGCGATGCGATCTTGAGCAGCAGGATGACGCGCACCGTGTCGTCGTCCAGCAGCGGCCCCACGCCCACCGCGTGCGAACGCACGAGGTTGGTTTGCAGCTGCGCGAGCTGGTCGCGCGCGATGCGCACCTTGGCAAGCTTGCCGAAGCCGGTGTTGATGCCGTAGGCCGGTGCGTCACCCTCGGCGATGCGCCGCACGACCTCGGCGCTGGCCGCCACCGCAGCCCGGCATTCGAGATCCAGCTCGATCGGGATGAAGCCCTGCGCCACCTCGCGCAGTGTGGGCAGTTCCAGCCGGCCGGGGTGCAGCGTGAGCGTGGAGGCGGGCATCATGCGCGGTCGTCCTGGAAGAGCATGGGCAGGTGCAGGCCGTGGCGTCGCGCGCACTCCTGGGCGAGCTCATAGCCGGCATCGGCGTGGCGTACCACGCCCAGGGCCGGGTCGTTCCACAGCACGCGCTCGAGCCGTCGGTCGGCCTCGGGCGTGCCGTCGCACACGATGACGACGCCCGCATGCTGAGAGTACCCCATGCCGACGCCGCCGCCGTGGTGCAGGCTCACCCACGTGGCGCCGCCGGCGGTGGCCGTGAGGGCGTTGAGCAGCGGCCAGTCCGACACGGCGTCGGAGCCGTCACGCATCGCCTCGGTTTCGCGGTTGGGGCTCGCCACCGAGCCGCAATCCAGGTGGTCGCGGCCGATCACGATGGGGCCCTTGAGCTCGCCGCGACGCACCATCTCGTTGAACGCGAGGCCGGCCAGATGCCGCTGCCCCAGGCCCAGCCAGCAGATCCGCGCGGGCAGCCCCTGGAACGCGATACGCTCGCGGGCCTGGTCGAGCCAACGACGCAGGTGAGCGTCTTGCGGGAAGAGCTCCTTGACCTTGGCGTCGGTCTTGTAGATGTCCTCCGGGTCGCCGGAGAGGGCCACCCAGCGGAAGGGTCCTTTGCCCTCGCAGAAGAGGGGGCGGATGCAGGCGGGGACGAAACCGGGGAAGTCGAACGCGTTCTTCACGCCTTCGTCGAAGGCGACCTGGCGGATGTTGTTGCCGTAGTCGATGGTGGGCACGCCCATCTCGTGGAAGGCGAGCATCGCGCGCACGTGCTCGGCGCACGAGGCCGCCGCCGCCCGGGCGAGCCGCTCGCGCTCGGCCGTGCCGCCGTGGCGGGCCGCTTCCCACTGCTCGACCGTCCACCCGCGCGGCAGGTAGCCGTTGAAGAGGTCGTGGGCCGAGGTCTGGTCGGTCACCGCATGGGGGCGCGGCCCGCCCGCCCGGGCCCGCTCGACGAACTGAGGCAGCAACTCGGCGGCGTTGCCCAGCAGCGCGACGGAGGTGGGCTGGGTCGCACGTTCGAGGATGCCCAGCGCTTCGTCGATGCTGTGGGCCTTGTGGTCTACATAGCGCGTGCGCAGGCGGAAGTCGATGCGCGACTCCTGGCATTCGACGACGATGCAGTGGGCCCCCGCGAGCACGGCGGCCAGGGGTTGGGCGCCGCCCATGCCGCCCAGGCCGGCAGTCAGGATCCACTTGCCGGACCAGTCGCCGCCGTAGTGCTGGCGGCCCAGCTCGACGAAGGTTTCGTAGGTGCCTTGCACGATGCCCTGCGAGCCGATGTAGATCCAGGAGCCGGCCGTCATCTGGCCGTACATCATCAGCCCCTTGCGGTCGAGTTCGTGGAAGTGCTCCCAGGTGGCCCACTTGGGCACGAGGTTGGAGTTGGCGAGCAGCACGCGCGGCGCATCGGTGTGGGTGCGCAGCACCGCCACCGGCTTGCCGGACTGCACCAGCAGCGTCTCGTCGGCCTTCAGGCGCTCGAGCGTGCGCATGATGGCGTCGAACGACTCCCAGTTGCGGGCGGCCTTGCCGATGCCGCCGTACACGACGAGGTCCTGCGGGCGCTCGGCGACGTCGGGGTCGAGGTTGTTCTGGATCATGCGGTAGGCCGCTTCGATCTGCCAGTTGAGGCAGTGCAGTTGGGAACCGCGGGGGGCGCGCACGACGCGGGGGCCGGATGTCATGGTGATCTCCTCGGTGAGGGGGTGGCCGGAGCTGCTGCCCGCCGGGCGGGGGCTCGGGGGCGCCATGGGTGATGGAGGGCATGATAGCAACTTGTATAGACAGGTCAATACAAGTTCTTGGCCGGAGGGGAGGGGGTACTGCGGCGGGTGGAGCGTCCGGCCGGTGGGGAGCCTGCGAGCTCCGGCCCCATCGCGGTCGGCGACCGAGCGGGGCGGGAGGTGGGCCTCGTCAACACGAGCCAAGTGGCTCACCCGTCAGGACACCGCGAACCAGGGCCTGCGCCCGCAGGCACGCCCACCGGCCTTTGGGGGCGGGGGTGGGGTTCGTAGAGGTGAGGGGGTACTGCGGCGGGTGGAGCGTGCGGCCGGTGGGGAGCCTGCGTGCTTCGGCCCCTCGCGGTCGGCCACCGAGCGGGCGGGAGGTGGGCCTCGTCAACACGAGCCAAGTGGCTCACCCGTCAGGACACCGCGAACCAGGGCCTGCGCCCGCAGGCGCGCCCACCGGCCTTTGGGGGCGGGGGTGGGGTTCGCAGAGGTGAGGGGGTACTGCGGCGGGTGGAGCGTGCGGCCGGTGGGGAGCCTGCGTGCTTGGCCCCTCGCGGGCCGCCACCGAGCGGGGCACGCCCTGACGCGAGGCTCCAGACCGAACTACAGCCGCTCCAGCACCCGCATCGAGTAGTCGACGGCCTTCACATCCTTGGTCAGCCGCCCGATCGAAATCCGGTCGACCCCGGTCTGGGCGATGGCGCGAACCTGGTCGAGCTGGACGCTGCCCGAGACTTCGAGCAGCGCGCGACCCTGGTTGATGGCGACCGCTTCGCGCATCGCATCCAAGGTGAAGTTGTCGAGCAGCACGCTCGCCGCACCCGCCGCCAGTGCCTCGCGCAATTGGTCCAGCGTTTCCACCTCGATCTGGATGTCCACCCCCGCTTGCAGCGCCTGCGCTGCACGCAACGCCTGCGTGACGCCACCGGCGGCTGCGATGTGGTTCTCCTTGATGAGGATGCCGTCGTACAGGGCGAGCCGCTGGTTCTGACCGCCGCCCACCCGCACCGCGTATTTCTGGGCCAACCGCAGGCCGGGGATGGTCTTGCGCGTGTCGAGGATCGCGCAGCCCCGCGGGTTGGGCGAGGCGCCCTCGATCGCCTGCACGTGGCGACGGGTGATGGTGGCCGTGCCCGACAACAGCTGAAGGAAGTTGAGCGCCGGACGCTCGGCGGCCAGCAGGGCGCGGGCGTCCGCCCGCAAGTGGCACACCTCGGTGTCGGGCCGCATCAGGGCGCCTTCCTGGTAGTGCCACTCGATCTGGGCCTCGGGATCGAGCGCACGCACGCAGTCCTCGAACCAGTCGCGCCCGCACAGCACCGCCTCCTCGCGCACCAGGACGCGGGCCTTCACGCGGCGCCCTGCCGGCACCAATCGGCCCGTCCAGTCGCAGCGGCCGATGTCTTCCATCAGGGCCTCGCGCACGTTGCGGGCGCGGGCTTCATCGAGGGTTTCGTTGTGGTCGAACATGAAAAGGGCAAAGCGTGCGATGCGATCAGGCGGCGCCCACGTTGGGCACGAACCCCTGGGCCGGCTTGGCGATGGCGGAGGGATTCCTCGCCACGAAGTCGAGCATGCGTTCGATGCAACCCAGCGCCTGGCTGCGCGTGGGCTCGGGCACCGTGATCTCACCGACGCCGGTCTCGAGGCAGGCCACCACGCCTTGCAGCGCATTCATCGCCATCCACGGGCAGTGCGCGCAGCTCTTGCACGTGGCGCTGCGGCCGGCGGTCGGGGCTTCGAGCAGGGTCTTGCCGGGGGCGAGCTGCCGCATTCGATGCAGGATGCCGTTGTCGGTGGCGACGATGAATTCCTGAGCCTGCGAGCTGATGACCGCGTTGAGCAACTGCGAGGTGGAGCCGACCACGTCGGCCTGCTCGACCACGCTGCGCGGCGACTCGGGATGCACGAGCACGAGCGCGCCCGGGTGTTCCTTGCGCAGCAGTTCCAGTTCCAGGCCCTTGAACTCGTCGTGGACGATGCAGGCGCCGTTCCACATCAGCATGTCGGCGCCGGTCTGTTCCTGGATGTAGCGCCCCAGGTGCCGGTCCGGCGCCCAGAGAATCTTGTCGCCCTGGGCCTTGAGGTGGGAGACGATCGCCAGCGCGCACGAGCTCGTCACCATCCAGTCGGCCCGGGCCTTCACGGCGGCACTCGTGTTCGCGTAGACCACGACTTTGCGATCGGGGTGGGCATCGCAGAAGGCGGCGAATTCGTCCGGCGGGCAGCCCAGGTCCAGCGAGCAGGTCGCGTCCAGGTCGGGCATCAGCACGCGCTTGTCGGGGCTCAGGATCTTGGCGGTCTCCCCCATGAAGCGCACGCCCGCCACCACCAGGGTCTTGGCCGGGTGGTCGCGTCCGAAGCGCGCCATCTCCAACGAGTCGGCGACGCAGCCCCCCGTCTCGAGCGCGAGGTCCTGGATGTCGCCGTCCACGTAGTAGTGGGCGACGAGGACGGCATCGTGGCGTGCCAGCAGCTCCTTGGCCCGCTCCTTGGCGCGGTCGCGCTCCTCGGGCGTGAGGCGCGGGGGAACCTTGGCCCAGGCATGGGCGGTGCAACTCGCGCCGCTCGCATCCTGGCGCGTGTAGTCGTAGATCACTTGTTCCATCGTGGGCTGCCCGGCGGGGCCGGCTGTGGGCGTGAATCGAAAGGCGAAACGTCGAATGCTAGCCTAGCACTGCGCGTCATACCGGGCGGGCGGGATGGTGATGCAGGCCCCCGGGGCGGCGGCGCGATGCCGTGTGCCACGAACATGGCGGCGGCTGCCCGGATGTCAAGTTGCCCGGCGAGGCAGTGGCGGCTGCGATGCAGGCGAGAAACTGGAGGCAGGAAGGGCCCGGCCGGTCAGCCGAGCGACTTCTCCGCCTCCATGATCTTGAAGCGCGCCAGTGCCAGGTTGGTGCGCTGCTTGTCGAGCACCGCGAGCAGGAACACCTGCGGCTGGGCGCTCAAGGTGCGCAGCACTTGGTGGCGCGGCCCCTGGGTGACGATGATCTCCTCGACGCGGTCCGTGGTGCCCAGCGAGCCCGCCTGCCGGCGGTGGGCGCGCAGGACTTCGGTGTGAGTGGCCGCGGCCAGCTCGAGCGGCAGGTCTGGCGCATCGGCTGCCCGTTCGGCCTGCAGAACGAGGCCCGTGGTGGCATCCACCGCACAGCAGCCGAGCATGCCCTCCAACTGCATCAACTGGTTCAGCGCGCGGTAGAGCCGCCCCCCGTCGAGACCGCCGAGGGGTGCGTCCCCCTTCTGCGGAGCCGGGGCGGCAGCTGCGTCCGACGCGCGGTGTTCCTCCGGTGCGACTGCTGCGGCGCTCGGCCCTCCCAGGTCGGCCACGCGGATCGGGTAGGTCCGCTCCCCGTCCGCCGCTGCCAAGGCCATTTCGTCCCACGAGGGCAGTGCCTTCACCTCGTTCCAGGTGTGCAGGATGGCGTTCCAGACGTTGGAGGCGCTGGTCATGGGCTCGGTGCTCACGGCCACGTGCAGGCGCCCCGGCCACGGCAGCGCCCTGATGCGCGACGCGTGGGCCGCCATCGGGGTCGAGAGCATGAAGAGCAGGTGGGGGCATCGCCAGAGCTGCCCGAGCGCCGCCGCGTGCAGCCGGGTGGCGATGTCGTCCAGGGCAGCCACGCTCATGGGCGCGACGATGACGACGGTGAGATGGCTGCTCTCCATCAACGCGATGGGAATCGCCTGGGCCTCGCTGCCGGCTTCGCGCACGTCGGTGTGGTAGATCTTGAGCGGCTCTTCGAGGCGGCGGGGCAGCGCCGTGCGTTCGATCAGGGCGATCGTGGCCAGGGTGTTCTGGCGGCGCAGGTGGAGCCGCTCCACCGGCTGCCCCGAGGCGTCCGAAAGAGCCTTGACCACGCCGGCCGCCCACATGCGGCCCGGGTCGAAGAGGGTGATCTGGCGGCTGGCGGTTTGCAGGTCGGCCCGCGTCTCGGCCAGGTGCTGGCGGATCGCCTGCGCGGGCGAGCCCACGACGAACAGGTCGCGGGTGTGCTTGTCCACCATCTGTCCGCGGTCGTTGACCTCGGTGGCGCTGCTCTCCAGGATCGCGGTGGCGGCGAAATCGGCAGGAGGGGTGTCGGCGCCCCAGCGGCGACCGCGGCCGGGCGGCTCGTTGAAAGGGCCGAGGTCTCCGAACAGGGAAGTGAGCATGACGCACTCCTCGGGAAGGGGGCGGTCGCCGGGCGGCGCCTCGCGGGCCCGGTCGCATCGACCGCAGCGCACCGGCCATCTTCCCCTTCGGCGGTGTGGAGGCAGTGTAGGCCGCCGAAGGGCGCCCGTCAGGCGAGACTGGACGAGCGGCCGTGCGCAGGCGGCCAGTGGTGCGCCGGCGCTCGCCCGGATCAGGCGGTGCTGAAGAAGCGGCTCGGCGGCTCGCCCACGGCGCGGCGCACCATCGCGCTGAAGGCGCTCGGGCTGGCATAACCGAGTTCGGCGGCGATGTGCGCCATCGGCAGCCGGCGGGCCGCCAGTGCCAGCGCCTGCGCGAGCAGCACCTGCTGCCGCCACTGCCCGAAGGTGACGCCCAGCTCCTGTCGGAAGAGGCGCGCCACCGTCCGCGGGCTGGCGCCCACCTGGCGGGCCCACGCTTCCAGCGTCTCGTGGCGGGCGGGCGAGGCCCATACCGCCTCGCACAGCGCCCGCAGGCGCTTGTCGCCGGGCATGTCCACGCCCAGGCGCACCGGCCGGGCGCGGAGCAATTCGTCGCACACCAGCGCGCTCAGCAGCCGCTCGCGCTCCAGCGCGTGCGGCTCGGGGAAACCCTCGTCGTCCGGGCGCGTGTCCAGTTCGAGCACGAGCACGCGAAGCAGGTCCGACACCTCCAGCACCCGGCAGCATTGCCAGCCCGAGTGGTCGTCGAGTGCAAGCGCGCGGGGCGCGCCCGGTGCGAGCGGGACGGAGCGTTCACCCCGGGGCAGGAAGTACACCGTGCGCATGTCGGCGTCTTCGACGACCGTGATGGCGTGCTCCAGGCCCGGGGGGATCCACACTGCACGAGACGGCGGCACCAGGCAGGTGGTGCGCCCGGCGCTCACCCTCAGCACGCCCGAGGCGGAGAAGGTGAGCTGACCCCACGGGTGGGTGTGGGCCAGCACGCGCGTCTCGGCGCTCAGGCGATGCGCCTTGGCGCGCACCGGCCGCTCGGGCGTCGGCGCATAGAGGTGCGGGGTCAGGGGCCCGACGGGGGGTGGGGGTGGGGAGGGTGAGGCGGCGCGCCGCCCCGATGCGGTTGGCATGTTCTCAACACAAGTTGGCCGGCTATCGTAACCCGGACGCCAGCGTCGCGCCTAACATCGGATGAAACTGCCTCTGCGTTCGCCGCCCGGCCTCGGGTGCGCCAGCTCTCATGACCACGACCCCTGCCACCGCCGTTCCCCTGCGCCAGGACGCTCGCACAATCGGGCTGATCGGGCTGGCCCACGGCACCTCGCACTTCTTTCATCTGCTGCTGCCGCCGCTGTTTCCCTGGTTCATCCGCGACTTCCAGCTCAGCTACTCCGAGCTCGGACTGCTGGTGACGGTGTTCTTCGTCGTCTCCGGGGTCGGGCAGGCGCTGTCGGGATTCCTGGTGGACCGCATCGGCGCGCGGCCGGTGCTGTTCGCGGCTTTCGGATGCTTCGTCACGGCCGCGCTGGCCGCTGCGCTGGCCTCCGGCTACACCGGTCTGGTGCTCGCGTCGGTGCTCGCCGGGCTCGGCAATGCCCCATTCCATCCGGTGGACTTCACCATCCTCAACAAGCGGGTGTCGCAAGCCCGGCTGGGTCACGCGTTCTCGGTGCACGGCATCACGGGCAATCTGGGCTGGGCCGTCTCGCCGGTGCTCCTCGTCGGCATCACGCAAGCCACCGGCTCGTGGCGGCTGGCGTATCTCGCGGCGGCTTGCGTGGCGGGTGTCGTCATCGCCGTGCTGGTGTGGAACCGCGATGCCATCGACGACCGCCAGGGCCGCTGGGCCCACCAGGCGCGTCAGGGGGCGGCTGGCCCGGGGGGCACGGAGCACGCGCTGGCGTTCCTCGGGCTGCCCTCGGTATGGCTGTGCTTCTCGTTCTTCTTCTGGTCCACCTGCGCCTTGGCGGCCATCCAGAGTTTCGCCAGCCCGGCGTTGCAGCAGTTGCAGGGCTTGCCGCTGTCGATCACGTCGCTGGTCGTCACCGGGTTCATGCTGTGCGGCGCGGTGGGCATGGTGCTCGGCGGCTTTCTGGTCGGCAAGGTGCGGCGGCTGGAATGGACCATTTCCGCGGCCCTGCTCGGCGCAGCCCTGCTGTTGGTGCTTGCAGGCGCGGGGGCGGCACCCGGCGTCGGGGCGGCCGCCCTGGCCGCACTGGCCGGCTTCGGCACCGGCCTGGCCGGGCCCTCGCGCGACATGCTGATCAAGCGCGCGGCGCCCCCGGGCGCGACGGGGCGGGTGTACGGCATGGTGTACTCGGGCCTCGACCTGGGCTTTGCGGTGGCCGCGCCGGTCTTCGGGGCGCTGCTCGACGGAGGGCGGCCGGCCGGGATCTTCTACGGGGCCGCGGCGGCCCTGGTGATGAGCGTGGCCTCTGCCGCGCTGGTGGGGGCGCGGCAGCGAGCGCGCGTGCCCGCCGCGCAGGCGGCGTGATCCTGGCGTGAACCGAATCTTCTTCGGCGGCCTCTCCGCATAATGGACGCCATCCACAGGCGGGTCGCCCCGAGGCGCCCGTCCATGGCCACCTTCTGCGCACCTTCAGGAGACGCTTCATGCCCGCATCCCGCCTTGCCGGCCACGCCCTCGTCGAAGCCTTGATCGCCCAAGGGGTGGACACCGTCTTCGGTGTCCCTGGCGAGAGCTATCTGGCCGTGCTGGACGGGTTCTACGAGCACCGTGAGCGCATCCGTTTCGTCGCGTGCCGGCAGGAAGGAGGCGCGGCCTTCATGGCCGAGGCGCAGGGCAAGCTCACGGGGCGGCCGGGGATCTGCTTCGTCACTCGCGGCCCGGGCGCCACGAATGCCAGCATCGGGGTGCACACCGCCTTCCAGGACTCCACGCCCATGATCCTGTTCGTCGGGCAGGTGGGCTCCGACGTGCGCGACCGCGAGGCTTTCCAGGAGGTGGATTACCGCGCGATGTTCGGGCCGAACACCGGCGGCTTTGCGAAGTGGGTCGCCGAGGTGGATCGCGCCGACCGCCTGCCGGAATACGTGGCCCGGGCCTTCCACGTCACGATGCAGGGGCGCCCCGGCCCGGTGGTGCTGGCCTTGCCCGAGGACATGCTCACGCAGAGGACTGCCGCTGCGGTGTTGCCCCGTGTCGAGCCGGTGCATGCATGGCCGGCGCCCGATGCCCTGGAGCAACTGCACGACCTGTTGAGGCAAGCCCGGCGGCCGATCGCCATCGTGGGCGGCGGCGGATGGACGCCGCGAAGCGCGGCCGCGTTGCAGCGGTTCGCCGAGAACTGGCGTCTGCCGGTGGCTTGCGCGTTCCGCTTCCAGGACCTCTTCGACAACCGGCATCCGCTGTACGCGGGGGATGTGGGCATCGGCATCAACCCGCGTTTTGCCGACCGTATCCGCGAGGCCGACCTGCTGCTGGCGATCGGGCCGCGACTGGGCGAGATGACGACGGGCGGCTACACGCTCATCGAGGCGCCCCGGCCCAAGCAGAAGCTCGTCCACGTGCACGCCGGGCCGGAGGAACTGGGTCGCGTGTATGCCGCCGACCTCCTGATCCAGTCGTCGATGGCCACTGCGGCGATGGCACTCGAAGGCCTCGAGGCACCGTCACAGGTGTCGTGGGTGGCGTGGGCCGACGAGGTGCACGCGGCGTTCGAGGCGAACCGGGTGTCCACGCCCGTCCCCGGGCCGCTGGACATGGCCGAAGTCGTCAAGACCATGGAGCGCGTGCTGCACGAAAGCGGCCGCGCAGACGCGATCTTCACCAACGGCGCCGGCAACTACTCGGGATGGCTGCACCGGTACTACCGGTACGGCTCGCTCGCCCACACCGGGCGGACCCAGCTCGCGCCCACATCCGGAGCGATGGGCTACGGCGTTCCGGCGGCGGTGGCGGCGAGTCTCCTGCAGCCCGGGCGCACCGTGGTCAACGTCGCGGGGGACGGCGACTTCCTGATGAACGGGCAGGAACTGGCCACGGCCACCGGCTACGGCGCGCGGCCGATCGTGCTCGTGGTGGACAACGGCACCTACGGCACGATCCGCATGCACCAGGAGCGCGAGTACCCTGGCCGTGTGAGCGGCAGCGACTTGTTCAACCCGGACTTCGCGGCGCTCGCCCGGGCTTACGGCTGGCATGGCCGCCTGATTGCCGAAACCGCGGAGTTCGAGCCCGCGTTCCGCGAGGCGCTGGATCGCCGTGAGCCCACGCTGCTGCACCTCAAGCTGGACGCGCAGATCAGCACCAGCCGCGCAACGCTCAGCCAACTGCGGGGGGCGGCCAAGTGCTGAGGCTCGTCTTGGCGCTCACCATCTTCAGGCCTGGGCCCGGCATGATGCGCGCTGTCTGGGGGGCCGTCTGGCTCGTGGCGGTGGCTCTGGCCCCGATGCGTACCGCCGCACAGCAGGTCGAGGTCGTCGACGACCTCGGACAGCGGGTGCGCCTGGCGGCCCCGCCGCGCCGCATCGTGAGCCTGGCCCCCCACGCCACCGAACTGGTGTTCGCCGTCGGAGCCGGGGCCCGGCTGGTGGGGGCGATGGACCACAGCGACTACCCGCCCGCCGCAAGGCGACTCCCTCGCGTGGGCGACAGCCGCTCGATCGACCTCGAGGCCGTCGCGGCGCTCGAGCCCGACCTCGTGATCGTGTGGCCGACGGGCAATCCTCCGAGTCAGGTGGAGCGCCTGGCCAAGATGGGGTTGCCGGTCTACCGAAGCGAGCTGCGGCGCCTGAGCGAGATCGCCGATGCGATGCGCCGCCTGGGCATGCTGCTCGGCGAGGCCGAGGCCGCCGGGATGCAGGCGCAAGCCTTCGAGCGCGAACTGACCGCGCTGCGTCGCCAACAGGAGGCCAAGGCGCCCGTGCGCACCTTCTACCAGGTCTGGCCGCAGCCGCTCATGACGCTCAACGACCAGCACCTCGCGAGCGACGTGATCCGCCTGTGCGGCGGCGTCAACGTGCTCGGGGCCCTGACGCCGCTGGTGCCCACCGTCTCCACGGAAGCGGTCCTCGCTGCCGACCCCGAGCTGATCCTCGTTTCTGCTCCCCCGGCCTCCGCTCAGGCGGCCCAGCAGGTCCAGGCATGGCGGCGGTTCGGGCGCGTGGCGGCGGTGGCCCACGGGCAGGTGAGGGCCGTGGACCCGGACCTGCTCAATCGCCCCACGCCCCGCATCCTTCTGGGCGCGCGCGAGGTGTGCCAGGCCCTGGACGATGCGCGCCGGGCACTGGGCAGACGGTAAAGGCCTGCGCGGCAAGGTGCATCGCCACTCGCCCGTGCAAGCCGCGCAGGCAGCGCCGTCGCGCCGGGATGGGGGACAGCGTTGCGGGACGGGCAGGAGGAAAGGCCGCGGGCGAGCGGCTCACCGGGAGGCGGCAGGCAGGTAATGCCTGCGACCTTCGAGATCGACCGGGACCATCGTCCAGCCGTACGCAGCCTGCAAGGTGTCCGGGCGCAGCACTTCCTCGATGGGGCCGGCGATCCACCGGGGCGCCTCGCGGTCGGTGCACAAGAGGGCATGGGTGCAGCACGCAAGAGCCAGATTGACGTCGTGCAGCGAGAGCACCACGGCGCGGTCGCCGAGGGCCTTCAGCAGTTCGCACACCGCTTGCTGGTGAGGCACGTCGAGGTGGGCGGTCGGCTCGTCCAGCAGCAGCAGCGGCACGTCCTGCGCGAGCGCGGCGGCCAGCGCCACCCGCTGGCGCTCGCCCCCGGAGAGGCTGCGCACGTCCTGCTGCGCCAGGTGGGCGGCGTCGCAGCGGGCGAGGGCGTGCAAGGCGCGCTCGCGATCGTGCGCCGACAACCACCCGAAGCGCCCCGCGTACGGGCGGCGCGCCGCGAGCACGACATCCAGCGCGGTCATGCCGAAGACGTCGTGGTGGTGCTGAGGCGTGTACGAGCGCAAGCGCGAAAGTTCGTGCACCGACCACCGCTCCAGCGGGCGGCCCTGCAGCAGCAAGCTCCCGGCGCTGGGCTGGCACAGGCCGGCCAGGGCCCGCAGCAGGGTGCTCTTGCCACAGCCGTTGGGGCCCAGCACCGCCCAGCGTTCGCCGCGATGCACCGCCCAGTCCAGCCCGGCGAGCAGGCGGCGCGCGCCGGGGCGCAGTTCGAGCCCGTGCGTCTCGAGCAGCGGGCTGGACTCTGCGGCGAAGGGCACGGGCGGGTGGGTGGGCAGGGGCGGGGTCGGTCTCATGCTCGCGCTCCGCTGCGCAGCAACAAGGCCAGGAACGTCGGTACACCGACGAAGGCCGTGATGACGCCCACCGGCAGCTGCACGGGCGCGAAGGCGCTGCGTGCGAGGGTGTCGGCCAGCACCAGGAACGCACCGCCCCCCAGTGCCGCGGCGGGCAGCAGCACACGCTGGTCGTGCCCGATCAGCAAGCGCAGGGCGTGGGGCACGACCAAACCGACGAAACCGATGCTGCCGCCCACCGTGATCGCGGTGCCGGCCGCCAGCGACGCCAGCACGACGACCTGCCAGCGCAGCCGGCGGACATCGACACCGAGCGTGTAGGCCTGCGCGTCCCCGATCAGCAGCACGTTGAGGTCCGGCGCCAGGCGCGCCGCGACGGCGATGCACGAGCCGGCGACCGCCAGGGCCAGGCCGTACCGGTCGGCGCCGCTCAGGTCGCCAAGCATCCAGAACACCATGCTGCGCAGCTCCCGGTCGGGGGCCACCGAGAGGATGAAGCTCACGATGGCGCCGAACCCTGCGCCCAGCACGACACCGATCAGCAGCAACTGCACGCTGGCCGCGGCGCTGTCGGCATGCCGCCGAAACGCACGTGCGCCGAGGAGGAACACCAGTGCGGTGGCCAGCAGGGCGCCGACCGACGCGCCGGCGCCGATCCACACCGCGCCCAGCCCGGCCCACAGTGCGAGCAGCGCGCCCACCGAGGCGCCACCGGAAACACCCAGCACGTAGGGCTCGGCCAGGGGGTTGCGCAGCAGCGCCTGGAGCAAGGCTCCAGCGAGCGCGAGCAAGGCACCGCAGCCGAAGGCCGCGAGCGCGCGCGGCAGACGCAACTCCAGCACGATGTCGGCCTCGGTGGCGCTGCCGCCGCGGGTCAGGGCCTGCCACAGCGCGTGCCCGCCGAGCGGCTGGCTGCCCCAGGCCAGGGCCAGCAGCAGGGCGGCCACGGCCAGCGCAGCCAGGACGGCGAGAGGCCACCACGCGGATCTCATCGGCGCATCACACTTTCTCAGAGGTCTGCCTGCCACTGCAGCCCGACGTAGGCGCTGCGCTCAGCCTGCCGGTAACCGTAGGCCGTCTCGTAGCGCGTGTTGCCCGCGTTTTCGATGCGGCCGAAGACGCTCCATCGACGTCCGATGGACCGGCGCACGGTGAGGTCCACCACCGAGTAGTCGGACAAGGTCTGCGCTGCGTCGGGCCGCTCACCGGTGTGACGCCAGTCGATCCCCAGGCGCCACCCGGCGAGTTCGTGCGACACGGCGAGCGAGGCCAGCGTCTTGGCGCGGCGATTGAGCCTCTGGTCGGTCTCCTCGTCGCGCGGGTCCTGGCGCGTGAGGCTGGCGCGCAGGTCCGTGCGGCCGAGGCGGCCGCTGTACGACAGCTCCACACCGCGGTTGCGTGTGCGGGCGACGTTCTCGAACCGGTTGGTGGCGAAGTCGTACACGAGCTGGTCGCGCAGCCGCGCGCGAAACGCCGTGATGCGAAGCACGTGAACACCTTGCGCATACTGGACGCCCAACTCCTGGTTGCGGGCGTGCTCGGGCCGCAGGTCCGGATTGCCGAAGAACGGCGCGTACAGGTAGCCCAAGGGCGGGGCGTTGAAGGCCGTCGAAGCGCTGGCGATCGCCTTCCACCGCTCCGTCAGTCGGAAGCCGTAGCCCAGGTAGTAGGTCGACTTGGAACCCACGCCCTCGGTGTCGTCGTGTCGCAGGTTGACCTGCACGCTGTGCGGCCCCGCGGTGCCCGAGATGCCCGCGTACAGGGCATCGACGGTGCGGGACTTCTCGTACTCGTCGGTGTCGATGCGTTGGTACTGGCGCGAGACCCCGGCGGTGGCTTGCCAACGCGGTGCGAGCGCCACGGTGTTGTTCCACTGCAGCGCCCGCGTGCGGGTCCGCGCGTCGCTCTCGAAGTCGAACGAGCCGGTTTGCGCGTTGATGTCGCGGTCGCGGAACTCACCCAGCGACAACATGCTCTCCCACGCCTGCGTCCAACGGTTGTCGGACTGCACTTGCACGCTGCCCAGCCGCGAGCGGCGGGTGTGCACGTCGCCGGGCGCATCGAAAGAACTGCCGCTGTCGTACTCGCCACGGCCCTGGCTGGAGAAGGCCCGCAGGCCCAGCGTGTGGCCCGCCGCGACCTCGTGAGACAGGCCCAGCGTCAGGCTGCGGTTGCGGTATCCGTCGTCGTCGGGGTTGGCCGTGGCGAACTTCTTCGCGTCGATGGCGGAGAAGCCGTCCGTCGTCAGGTAGGAGGCTCCCAGCGTCCACGCGGTCGCCGCCTGGCGACCGCCGATGCTCGCGCTGGCCCGCGAGGTGCCATACGAGCCGGCTTCCAGCTGTACGGAGGCGCGCGGCGGTCCTTCGTGACGGCGGGTGAAGATCTGGATCACGCCGCCGACCGCGCCCGAGCCGTAGATGGCCGAGACGTTGCCGCGCACGATCTCGACGCGCTCCACCTGATCGAGCATCAGCTGCTCGATGCTGACCGTGCCGGTGGCGTCCTGCTTGGTCATCGGCATGCCGTCCACCATGATGAGCACCTGCGAGGAACCGGCGCCGCGCATGAAGATCGAGGTTGCGGTGCCCAGCCCGCCGTTGGAAGTGATCTGCAGACCCGCCTCGCGCGAGAGCAGGCTGGGCAGGTCCGGCACCTGCGCGCGGACGATGTCCTCGCGTGAGATGACGGTGGTGTGAGGCAGCGCCTCGGTGAGCGGCTGCGGCAGGCGCGATGCGGTGACGACCACCGTCTCCAGCGGGGATTGGGCGCGGGCGGCGGGCGGGGCGGCCAGGCCGAGACCCAGGGGTACCGCAGCGGACAGGGGCGCGAGCATCCATCGCCGTGCGCGAGGGCCGGAAGCAATGCGTTTCATGGACATGAGCGAGCAAGACGCCCGGACCTGCTTCCCCGCAGGCCGAGCACACGAACGCGCACGGGGCGCGTTCCCCTGTTGGCCGGTATCCGGGCTGACAGAGCAACCCCGGTCACCTTCCCAGCGCCGAAACGCCAGTGGTCGAGGACCGGAGCGGAAGCGCGAGGCTTCGTCTGCTTACCGTTGCGGGGGCAGCGCAGGTTGGAGTCCGGCGTGGCCGGCGGCTCTCCCTGCTTCCCGTTTAACTGCACGGCCGGACGGCCGCGCGAGCACCAACAGGAAACGATTGTACCGAGCCGTGCCCTGCGCCACGTTTGTGCGTGCGCAAGGGCAGGGTCCGCATGGGAGCCTCTATGTCCGGTGCGGACGGTGCGCGCCCGACGCCTTGCCGCGCAGCATCAGCACCACGCCCACGAGCACGATACCGGCGGCCAGCCACTCGTACCCCGTGACGTGCTCGCCGGCCACGAACACTCCGAGCAGCATCGCGATCACCGGGTTCACGAAGGTGTAACTGGAGGCCAACGCCGCGCTCGCCCGGGCGAGCAGCACCATGTAGGCATTGAAGGCGACGAGCGAGCCGAACACCACCAGGTAACCCCATGCCGCCACTGCCAGGGGCTGGGGCGGCCACTCGGGCGATTCGCCGGACAGCCACGCCATCGCCATCAGCAAGGCGCCGCCGCACAGCATCTCGCTCGCGAATCCCATCGCCCCGGGGGCGAGCGGCAGGCTGCGCTGGCTCAGCACGCTGCCCAGCGACCACCCGGCGCAGGCCATGGCGATCGCCGCCAGACCCGCCGGTGACGCCTGGAAGCCCGCGCCCTGAGTCAACAGCAGCACGCCTGCGAGGCCGACCACGATCCCCGCCGTTTCCCAACGCGTGGGCAAGAGCCCCCAGATGAGGTTGAGGGCCGCGATCATCAGCGGCACGACGGCGATGAACGCCACCACGAGCCCCGAGCCGACCGTCTGCTCCGCATAGGCGGTGCCGCCCATGCCGCCGCCCAGCATCAATGCCCCCACCACCGCCGCGTGCAACCACTGCCGGGCATTGGGCAGCGGGCGTCCGCGCCAGCGCATCCACGCCATGAGCAGTGCCCCGGCCACGAGAAACCGCGTCCCCATCTGAAAGAAAGGGGGAAAGCTCAAGAGCGCGTACTTGATCGCGAGGTAGGTCGACCCCCACACCAGCCAAGTGGCGGCGAGGCAGCCCACCAGGACGGGATCGAGGCGGTGCGCGGACGGGCCACGCGAGGCCAGGGTGCTCAGGCTGGTCATTTGACGTCGGATCCTCTTGTGCTTCTTGATGGCGCCGGGCGAGCCGGATGGACATCATCCTAAGAAGGCGGCGAACCGCGATACAGTGGAGATTCAAGGAAGTGGGCGTCATAATCCTTACGGATTGCGGCTTGCGGGAGGGCGGCGCCTTGAAAATCGATCTGGACCACTACGACACGCGCATCCTTGCCGAACTGCAGGCCGATGCCAGGCTCTCCATGGCCGAGCTGGGGCGGCGCGTCCACCTGAGCCAGCCCGCCGTCACCGAGCGCGTGCGCAAGCTGGAGGCCGCCGGCGTCATCACCGGCTACCGGGCGCGCGTCAATCTGGAGAAGCTCGGCTATGGCATCCGTGCGCTCGTGAGGGTCGGCCGCGCCGAGTACGCGCGGGTCGTCAAGCTGATCGAGCAGACGCCGGAGGTCGTCTCCGCCTACAACGTGACCGGCGAGGACAGCTGGGTCCTCGAAATCGCGGTGATCGACGTGGCCCACCTCGATGCGGTGGTGACGAAGTTCTGCATGCTGACCGAAACTTCCACTTCCATCATCTTGAACACCCCGCGCGAGCAGCGGCCCATGCTGCCGGCCCGCAGCGAAGATGTACGCCCTCCCATCAAGAAGGTACAAGACGCATGACCTCGACTTCGACCTGTGACTTGTGCGATGCGCACAAGAACGACGCCGACGGCGCCTTCCGCGTGCTGCCGCCCGTGTTTCGCGACTTCGGCGGGCGGCCGCGGTTCCAAGGGCGTGTGACCACGGTGAAGTGCTTCGAGGACAACTCGCTCGTCAAGGCCGCGGTCGACACCCCTGGCGAGGGGCGGGTGCTGGTCGTCGACGGTGGCGGCTCGCTGCGCCGCGCATTGCTGGGCGGCAACCTGGCCGCCGCTGCGGCGCGCAACGGCTGGGCCGGCGTGGTGATCGACGGCTGCGTGCGCGACGTGCTCGAGCTGCGCGAGTGCGACGTCGGCATTCGGGCCTTGGCGGCGATGCCCCTGCCCACCGAGAAGCGGCAGGAAGGCCAGCGTGACGTCCCAGTGCTCGTCCAAGGCGTGCTCGTGCGCCCGGGCGAGTGGCTGGTGGCCGATGAAGACGGCATCGTGGTGATGCCGGCGCCGACGGTCTGAGCATGAACGCGCCGGCCGTCATTCCGCCGGAGCATCTGGCCCACCTGTCGCGGCGCGTGTCCATCATCGCTGCGAGCCGGGGCCCGGGCTTGCGCCCGAGCATGCGCGCGGTCGGTTGCGAGGTGAAGCACGACCCTCTGCGCATTGCCGTGCTGCTGTCGGCCAATGCAGCGGCGCGGGTCCTCGAGGACGCACGCAACACCGACTGGATCGCGGTCGTCTTCAGCGAACCGAGCACGCGCCGTACCGTGCAGTTCAAGGGCCGGGAGATCACCTTCGCGCCCGCGGGCGGAGCACAGGTTGGCCGCCGACTACGTCGAGCGTCTCGTGGCCGAGCTTTCGGGACTCGGTTATCCCGCGGACGTGATTCGCGCGGTGCTGGCCCAGGAGCCGGGCGAACTCGTGCGCGTGGAGTTCACACCGGTCCTGTCGGTCGACCAGACGCCCGGCAGCCGAATGGCGGCGCTGGTGCCCGCCCAGGAGGATCGACGTGGCAGCTGACCTCACCGTCGATGACATCCGTCCGTGCTTGGAGGGCGCCATCCCGGCGATGATGGCCACCTGCGACCTGGCGGGAGTGCCCAACGTCGCCTACTTGTCGCAGGTCGAGTACGTCGACAGCCGCCACGTCGCGCTCTCGTTCCAGTTCTTCAACACCACGCGCAAGAACGTGCTCCAGAACCCGCAGGCCGAGATCCTGCTGGTTCACCCGCACACCGGGGGCCTGTACCGCTTGCAGGCGAGGTACCTGCGCACCGAGACCACCGGGCCGCTCTTCGAGCGCATGAAGGCACGGCTGTCGGGGATCGCATCCCACTCGGGCATGAGCGGAGTCTTCCGCTTGCAGGGGGCCGACCTCTACGAAGTCGAGCGGGTCGAGCACGTGCCCAAGCTCGACTTGCCGGTCACCACGCGGGGCAGTGGCTTGCTGGCGGCGCTGCGCCGCTGTTCGCAGCAGATCGCGCACTGCACCGATCTCGGCACACTGGTCCATACCTTGCTCGAGAGCCTGGAGCAGGAGCTGGGAATTCGCCACTCGATGATGCTGATGGTGGACGCGGCCGGGGAGCGGCTCTACACCGTGGCGAGCCGCGGCTACCCGGCATCCGGTGTGGGCTCGGAGGTCCCCATCGGGCGGGGCGTGATCGGCGTGGCGGCGCGCGAGCGCACTCCCGTGCGTATCAGCCACCTCACGGCCGAGTACACCTACAGCCAGGCCGTGCGCGAGAGTCTGGCACGCACGGGCCACGCGGACGCCCTCGAAACCGCGATTCCCTGGCCCGGGCTGCGCGAGCCGCACAGCCAGATGGCCGTTCCCGTGTTCGCGTCGGGCGAGCTGCTGGGCGTGCTCTTCGTCGAGAGCCCGGAGACCCTGCGGTTCAGCTACGACGACGAGGATGCGCTCGTGGCCTTGGCGGGCCAGCTGGGGCCGCTCATCCGTCAATGCCAGCTCCATGCAGAGGCCCCGGACGACCCGGTGTCGCCCGGGCAGCGAACGGAGGCCGAGCCACCGCCCGCGTCCCAGGCGGTGTCCGAACCCTCAGCATCCGGGTCCCCGTTGTTGGTCAGGTACTACCCGGTCGACGGCAGCGTCTTCTTCGGCGTGGACTACGTGATCAAGGGGGTGGCCGGGTCCATCCTGTGGACCTTGTTGCAGGAGTACGCATCCAGCGGCCGCTGCGACTTCACCAACCGCGAGCTCCGGCTGGACCCTCGCGTGAGGCTGCCCGACGTGTGCGACAACCTCGAGGCCCGACTGGTGCTGCTCAGGCAACGACTCGCCGAGCGCGACGGGGGCGTGACGCTGGAGAAGTCCGGCAGGGGCCGTCTGCGCCTGCGCGTGAGCCGCCCCCTGACCCTGCAAGACATGAACGCCTGACCGCCGCGATGGATTGCGCCGATGGGGGCGCCCGGCCCTCACTCGCCTCAGTGCGCGGCGACGTACTCCGGCCAGACCTGGGGCGCTGCCGGCAGTCCCAGTCCTTTCGCGAGCTTGTGCCAGTCGGTGGTGCTCAGTTTGGCGCGGGCGAGTCCGAGCACCGAGTCGAACACGGGAGGCGGCGCATGCATGCGCATGTCGCTCAACAGAGCCAGGCGCTCCTGCGCCGCGCTGCTCGGCAGGATCCATGCGAGCACGAGGCTCATCTCCTGAGGGTCGAGCGACGCGACCACGGACTGATGGAGGTGAGCCAGTTCGTCGTCCGTGTAGTGCGCCCACAGCACCGCGTTGTGCGCGGTTTCCTCGTAGTGCATGTGCGGAAGCGCCGCCGTGCGGCGCTGCTAAATCAATCGTCAGCAAACCCTAAAGAGTCCTTAATCCCTCCTTCTGGGGGAGGGCGCGGGGCGGCGGGTCAACGCTGCAGCACCTCGAGCAGCCGGTCGAGCCCGCCCTCATCGATGGCGACCATCGCTTGCTCACGCACCTTCGGCTTGGCGTGGTAGGCCACGCTCAGTCCCGCCTCGCCCATCATCGGCAGGTCGTTGGCCCCGTCGCCCACGGCGATGGCCTGCTGGGGCGAGCAGCCCACGTCGGCGCACATCGTCAGCAACTGGCGGCGCTTTTCCTCGCCATCGACGATCTCGCCGACCACGCGGCCCGTGAGCTTGCCGTCGACGATCTCCAGCACGTTGGATTTGGCGCGGTCCATGCCCAGCCGCTCGCACACCCGGTCCGCGAAGTGAGTGAACCCGCCGGAGACGAGCAGCGTCTTGAGCCCCGCTTCGCGGGCGGCGGCCACGAGTGCCTCCGCGCCGGGATTGAGTCTCAACCGTTCGCGGTACACCTCGTCCAGGGCCGAGGCGGGCGTGCCGGCCAGCAGCGAGAGGCGCCGCCTGAGGCTCTCTTTGAAATCCGGGATCTCGCCGCGCATGGCGGCCTCGGTGATCGCGGCCACCTCGGCCTTCTTGCCGACGGCCGCCGCGATCTCGTCGATGCACTCGATGTTGATGAGCGTCGAATCCATGTCGAAGGCGATGACCTTGAAGTCCGACAACTTCATCGGCGGCATCGCGATGCGAACGACCAGGCCGGGGGCGATCTCGGTGTACATGCGGGTGAGAGGGTGTCAGGCGGGTTGTGGTGCGGGCGCGCCGAGCGAGCGCAGCACGTCGCGGACGAACTGCGCGCGCTCCCGGGCGTCTTGCGTGGTCTTGTCGATGCGCAGCTTCTCGTTGCCGGCCAGCTTGATGTGCCGGTTCTTCTGCACGAGCTCGATGATGCGCATCGGGTCGACGGGCGGATTGGGCCGGAAGGTGATGTTGATGAGCTGCGGGCCGGCGTCGATCTTCAACACCCCATAGGGCTTGGCCAGCACGCGCAGCCGGTGCACGTCGAAGAGCGTCTGGCCCTGGGGCGGCAGTTTGCCGAAGCGGTCGGTCACCTCCTCGAGCAGAGCGTCGATTTGGTTCATCGTCTCGGCCGAGGCGAGCCGCTTGTACAAGCTCAGGCGCACATGCACGTCGCCGCAGTAGCTGTCGGGCAGCAGGGCCGGAGCGTGCAGATTGATCTCGGTGGTGGCCGTGAGCGGCGACAGCAGATCGGGCTCGCGGCCCGCCTTGAGCGAGCGCACGGCCTCGGCCAGCATGTCGTTGTAGAGCTGGAACCCCACTTCCTGCATGTTGCCGCTCTGGCTCTCGCCCAGCACCTCGCCCGCGCCGCGGATCTCCAGGTCGTGCATCGCGAGGTAGAAGCCGGAGCCCAGCTCCTCCATGTTCTGGATCGCCTCCAGACGCTGGGCCGCCTGCTTGGTCAGGCCCTCGATGTCGGGTACCAGCAGGTAGGCATACGCCTGGTGGTGCGAGCGACCCACACGCCCGCGCAGCTGGTGCAGTTGCGCCAGACCGAACTTGTCGGCGCGCGAGATGACGATGGTGTTCGCCGTGGGCACGTCGATGCCGGTCTCGATGATGGTCGAGCACAGGAGGATGTTGTAGCGCTGCGCGACGAAGTCGCGCATCACACGCTCCAACTCGCGCTCGGGCATCTGGCCGTGGGCCACGGCGATGCGGGCCTCGGGCAGCAGCTCCTGCAACTTCTGGCGTCGGTTCTCGATCGTCTCGACCTCGTTGTGCAGGAAGTACACCTGGCCGCCACGCTTCAGCTCGCGCAGCACCGCCTCGCGGATCACCCCGCTGGACTCGTTGCGCACGAAGGTCTTGATGGCCAGGCGCCGCTGCGGCGCAGTGGCGATGACCGAGAGGTCGCGCAGGCCCTCCAGCGCCATGCCCAGCGTGCGCGGAATGGGCGTGGCCGTGAGGGTGAGCACGTCCACCTCGGCACGCAGGGCCTTGATCGCCTCCTTGTGGCGCACGCCGAAGCGGTGCTCCTCGTCGATGATGAGCAGGCCCAGGCGCGCGAACTTCACGTCGGGCGACAGCAGCTTGTGCGTGCCCACGACGATGTCCACCGTGCCGTCGGCCAGGCCCTTGAGGGCGGTGTTCACCTCCTTGGTGGAGCGAAAGCGAGACAGCTCCGCCACCTTGACGGGCCAGTTGGCGAATCGGTCGCTGATCGTCTGGAAGTGCTGCTCCGCGAGCAGCGTCGTGGGAGCGAGCAGCGCCACCTGCTTGCCGCCCGTCACCGCGACGAAGGCCGCGCGCAGGGCGACCTCGGTCTTGCCGAAGCCCACGTCGCCGCACACCAGCCGGTCCATCGGCTTGGGGCTGATCATGTCCTGGATCACCGCGTGGATCGCGGCGGCCTGGTCCGGCGTCTCCTCGAAGCCAAAGCTCGCGGCGAAGGCCTCGTAGTCGTGCGGCGAGAAGCGGAAGGCAAAGCCCTCGCGCGCCGCGCGGCGGGCATAGAGGTTCAGAAGCTCGGCCGCGGTGTCGCGCACCTGCTCGGCCGCCTTGCGCTTGGCGCGCTCCCATTGCCCCGAGCCCAGCTTGTGCAGCGGCGCTTCCTCCGCGCTCACGCCGGTGTAGCGGCTGATGAGGTGCAGTTGGGCGACCGGCACGTACAGGGTCGCCTTGTCGGCGTACTCCAGGTGCAGGAACTCGGTCGGCCCGTCGCCGAGGTCCAGGTTCACCAGGCCCTGGTAGCGGCCGATGCCGTGGTTGGCATGCACGACCGGGTCGCCGACCTTCAGCTCCGAGAGATCTTTGATCAGCGCATCGACGTTGCTGGCCTGCTCCTGCTGGCGCCGGCGGCGGCGCCCGGTCGGCGGCAGGGCGAAGAGCTCCGTCTCCGTGACGAACTGGAGCCCGCGTTCTTCGCCCTCGCGGGCCCAGTGGAAGCCGGCGGCCAGCGGCGCGACGGCGATCGCGAACTTCTCGTCACCGGCCTCGAGGAAGGCGGCCAGGGAGTCCACCGTCGGGGGCTCGATGCGGTTGTCGCGCAGCAGCTCGAGCAGGCTCTCGCGGCGGCCGGCCGATTCGGCCACCAGCAACACCCGGTGAGGCGTCGCGGCCAGGTGGGCCTGCAGCTTGCGCAACGGCTCCGGCGCGCCGCGGTCGGCCGAGAGATCGGGCAGCGGCCGCGCCCAGTCCATCGCTTCGCTACCGCGCACGGCCAGCTGGGGGTAGGCATTGGCCCGCTGAAAGAACTCTTCCGGCTTGAGGAACAGGTCTTCCGGCGGCAGCAGGGGCCGCTCCGGGTCATGCTGCAAGAAGCGATGGCGCTCGCGCGTGTCGGCCCAGAAGCGCTTGAAGGCCTCGTCGATCTCGCCGTGCAGCACCACGGCTGCGCTCCCACCGCCCGCGGAACCGGCCGGATCGTGGCTCGCCAGGTAGTCGAACAGGGTGGCCGTCTCGTCGAAGAAGAGCGGCAAGTAGTACTCGATGCCCGCGGTGGCGATGCCGATGCCGATGTCCTTGTAGACGCGCGCTTTGCTCGGGTCTCCCTCGATGCGCTCGCGCCAACGCGCGCGAAACGCCGCTCGCGCCTCCTCATCCATCGGAAACTCGCGGCCCGGCAGCAGGCGCACTTCGGGCACCGGGTAGAGGCTGCGCTGCGTGTCCGGGTCGAAGGTGCGGATCGAATCGACCTCGTCGCCGAAGAGGTCCACGCGGTAGGGAACCGGCGAGCCCATCGGGAACAGGTCGATGAGCCCCCCGCGCACCGCATACTCGCCGGGCGAGACCACTTGACTCACGTGGCTGTAGCCCGCCAGCGTCAGCTGCGCCTTGAGCGAGGCCTCGTCGAGCCTCTCCTTCTGTTTGAAGTGGAAGGTGTAGGCGGCCAGGAACGAGGGCGGCGCCAGGCGACCCAGCGCCGTGGTCGCCGGCACCAGCACTGCGTCCAGGTCCTTCTGGCGGATGCGCCACAGCGTGGCGAGCCGCTCGGAGATCAGGTCCTGGTGCGGCGAGAACGTGTCGTAGGGCAGCGTTTCCCAGTCCGGGAAGACGGCACAGCGCAACTCCGGCGCGAAGAAGGAGAGCTCGTCTTGCAGCCGTTGGGCATCGGCGGGCTCGGCCGTGACGATGGCCACCAGTCGGCCGGAGGCGCGCTCGCGGCGCACGAAGTCGGCGAGCAGGAGCGCATCCGCCGAGCCCGGTGGCCGCGGGACGGTGTAGCGTTTGCCGGGAGCGATCGGCGGGATCTGCGTGGACATGCGCGCGGCGACAAAAGCAAATCGCCCCGAGAGGCGTCCTCGGGGCGACAACAATGCGGATTATAGAATTGCCGCCTTCTCCCGCAGGCCGCCCGGCCTCGTCCATCTTCCAGGCGTGGGCGACGCATCTGAGCCGTGCCCGTTGCACCGAACCGACCGAAGCCTTCCGTGAGCTGCGCTGCCGATCCTCGCGTCCGACCGGCGACCCTGCCCGAACCGCGGCTCTATGCCCTGGTGCCCTGCGCGGGTGTGGGGACGCGGGCCGGCCAAGGCGGACCCAAACAGTATGCGCGCCTGGCGGGCCGCCCTCTCGTGGCCCACACGCTGGAGGCGTTGCACCGCATACCGGAACTTGCCGGCGTGCTGGTCGTGCTCGCCCCGGGCGACGATCGCTTTGCTGCCGAGCTGCCGCAGTACGCCGGCTGGGTGGCGCATGTCGGGGGCGACACCCGCGCGGCCAGCGTCGCCGCGGGCTTGGAGGAACTGGTGCGCCGGGGCGCCCGCGCCGAGGACTGGGTGCTGGTGCACGATGCCGCGCGGTGCCTGGTGCAGCCCGAATGGGTCCAGACCCTGATCGCGGCGTGCCGCGACGATGAGGTGGGCGGCTTGCTTGCACTGCCCCTGGCCGACACGCTCAAGGAGGACGTCGCGGGCCGCAGCGCTGTCACGCTGGAGCGCCGGGGCAAGTGGCAGGCACAGACGCCGCAGATGTTTCGCCTGGGCCTGTTGCGCCGGGCGCTGACGCAGGCCCGCGGCGAAGTCACCGACGAAGCCAGTGCCGTCGAGCAACTGGGCCTGCGGCCGCGCCTGGTGCCGGGCTCGCTGGAGAACTTCAAGCTCACCTACCCGCAGGACTTCGAACTTGCGGAACGTCTTCTCAGGAGTCGCCCATGATGGATTTGCGCATCGGTGAGGGTTGGGACACCCACCGCCTGGTCGAGGGCCGGCCCCTGGTGCTGGGCGGGGTGGCGATTCCCCATCGCCGGGGTCTGCTCGGGCACTCCGATGCCGATGCGCTCCTGCACGCGATCACCGATGCGATTCTCGGGGCCGCGGCCCTGGGTGATATCGGTCGGCACTTCCCGGACACCGACCCTGCATTTCGTGCGGCCGATTCCACCGTACTGCTCGCCGAGGCCATGCGGCGCGTGCGCAACGCCGGCTACGAGCTCGTGAACCTGGACAGCACCATCGTCGCGCAGGCCCCCAAGATGGCCCCGCACATCCCCGCCATGCGCGCGTCGATCGCGCGCGCCCTGGGGTGCGACGTGGGGCAGGTCAACGTGAAGGCCAAGACGGCCGAGAAGCTCGGCCCGGTCGGCCTCGAGGAATCGATCGAGGCGCGCGCCATCGCACTGCTGCGCCGGGCCTGAGCAGGGCATCGCGCAGCCGCCCCGGCCGAGGGCGGCCTCAAGGCGCCTTCTTGAGCCGGATGCGGGCGACGAGCCCGGTGTCGGGCGGCGGGGCGTTGCTGAGCTCGAAGGTGCCGCCCATGCGCATGACGGTCTTTTCCACCACCGCGAGCCCGAGCCCTGCGCCCGTGGCCGCCGTGCGTGCGGCGTCGCCCCGGAAGAACGGCGTCGTCAGCTGCGAAAGCTTCTCCGGCGGCACGCCCGGCCCGTGATCCCGCACCGTCAGGATGACCCACGGCCCCGTGCGCGCATAGCTCACATCCACGTGCGCGACCCCGTCGTCGCTGCGCCCGTAGCGCCGTGCGTTCTCGAACAGGTTGGCGAGCACGCGGCCGAGTTCGGTGTCGTCGGCCATGACCTTGGTGTCGATCGCCACGCGAGAGGTGATCCGGATCTGGTTGGTGTCGCGAAACGCGGCGATCTCGCGGTCGACCACGCCGCTCAGATGCACCGGGACGAGCTTCACCTCCCCGGGGCGGGCGTAGTCCATGAACTTGTCGATGATCGCGTCGAGCTGGTCGATGTCGGCGGCCATGTTGCGGCGGGCCTCGTCGTCGTTGACGCTCATCTCCACCTCCAGCCGCAGGCGGGCCAGCGGGGTGCGCAGGTCGTGCGAAATGCCGGCCAGCATCACGGCGCGGTCTTCTTCCACCTTGGCGAGTTCTCGCGCCATGCGGTTGAAGCCCATGTTGACTTCGCGGATCTCGCTCGTGAGCGTTTCCTCGTCCAGTTGGGACTCGTACTCGCCCTCGCGGATGCGGCTGGCTGCGAACGACAGTTGCTTGAGCGGCTGGTTGATGAGGCGTGCCACCCCCGCTGAGCCGAGGATCGTCGCGAGCAGCGCGATGCTGACCCAGATGAACCAGGTGCGCCCGGCCACCGACTGAACCCGGCCGGGATCGACCTGCAACCAGTAGCGGTCATTCTCGATCGTGAAATCGATCCACAGGCCCGGCGTGCCGTTCACCGAGGTGGCGACGGTCGTCGTCGGACCCAGGCGCGACCGCAACTCCTGGCCGATGCGCCGGGTGAAGCGGTCCGTCTCGAAGGGCTCGTAGCGGTCGCCGGGCTCGCGCGGCTGGACCTTGATCGACTCCTGCTCGGAGATCGTCTTGAGCAGCGTCACGCGGTTGATGGAGTCCGCATAGCGCAGGGCCGCCCGCGACAGGTTCACCAGGCTCGCCAACTGCTGCGCGGCCTGCACGGCGCGGGGCTCGAACTCGAGTGCGCGGAAGGTCTGGACCCACGCGAAGATGCCGAAACCGAGCAGGACCCCCAGAAGGATGAAGGTGCGCCAGAAGAGGCTGAGCGTCAGGCGTTTGCGCGGCATCGAAAAGCGGATGGGGCGGCCCGGCAAGGCCGGATGGCGGGAAGTTCAACTCGTCAGGCCGCCAAGTATCGGGCACAAAAAACCCGGCGAGGCCGGGTTTTCTTGAAGGGGAGGGCGCCGAACGCAGAGCAGTCGGACCGGCTGCGGGGCGTCCGGCGGGGCCTGCGTCGTAGCCCCGGGCAGACGCCCCATGGCGTTCCGGCCCCGTCTGCTGGCGGCTGGGCGCCGGCCTCAGGAGGTGCCGTCAGGCACGAAGACGTAGCCGACGCCCCACACCGTCTGGATGTAGCGAGGCTGCGACGGATCGGGCTCGATCATCTTGCGCAGACGCGAGATCTGGACGTCCAGGCTGCGATCGAAGGGCTCGAACTCGCGCCCGCGGGCGAGCTGGGCGAGCTTGTCGCGCGACAGCGGCTGCCGCGGGTGCCGCACCAGCGCCTTGAGCATCGAGAACTCGCCGGTCGTCAGCGGAATCTGCTCGCCGTCCTTGGTGAGCCGGCGCAAGGCAAGGTCGAACTCGAACGGGCCGAAGGTGACCGTCTGCGGCTCCTTGGCCGGGGCGCCGGGCGCTTCGAGCGTCGGGCGGCGGCGCAACACGGCATGGATGCGCGCCAGCAGCTCCCGCGGGTTGAAGGGCTTGGGCAGGTAGTCGTCTGCACCGACCTCCAGGCCCACGATGCGGTCGACGTCTTCCACCTTGGCCGTCAGCATGATGATGGGGGTGGCGTCGTTCGCGGCGCGCAAGCGTCGGCAGATGGACAGGCCGTCCTCCCCGGGCAGCATCAGGTCGAGCACGATCAGGTCGATCGTCTCGCGGGTCAGCACTCGGTTGAGCGCCTTGGCGTCCTCGGCCAGCAGCACTTCGAAGCCTTCCTGCGTCAGATAGCGGCGCAGGAGGTCGCGGATGCGCGCATCATCGTCGACGACAACGATGCGATCCATCCGGCCGTTGGGCGATTGAGAAGT